>CAOJRP010000003.1 GCA_948442015.1 uncultured Erysipelotrichaceae bacterium | reverse complement strand
ATATAAAAATAAAATCAATTTTTTGTAGAAAATACTTGATTTTATTATAGGAGGAAGAGAAATAGTGAAAAAAAGTTTAAAAATTAATAAGATGGGGTTGATTTTGGGAATACTTGTTTTAATAGTATTAGTTGCTTTTATTTATGTCTTTACGATAAATAAGAAGAATACTAATAAAGAGGAAGTAGAACAAGTACTTAGTATGGTGGAAACACAAAAAGAGAAAGAGAAGGATTTTAAAACGGAAGGATACACAATTGATGAACCTAATGTTATTTTAAATCCTTATGGAAACTCTCCCCTTACTGCTTTAATTTTATTTGAAACAGAAAGGGAAGTAAATCCTAAAGTAACGATTACTGGAAAAGATGAGTTATCAACATTTACTCATACATTTAAAGAGGGAACTAAACATTATTTACCTATTTATGGACTTTATGCTGATTATCAAAATGAAGTAATAATTGAGTACGAAGAAAACGATAAAGTAGTTAAAAAGAGTTTAAAGATTAAAACTGATAAGTTACCTGATAATATGGTGTTACCAACAGATGTTAAAGCAAATAAAAAGCTTTTAACTAATGATTTATATTTTTATACACCATCTAGTATAGGATATACATCTGCTTATGATGTTAATGGTGATGTCAGGTGGTATTTTACTAATTATGCTTTATGGAGAATTAAAAGATTAGAAAATGGTCATTTATTATTAAGTACTGAAAGATTAGTTAATAATCCTTATTATATGACCGGCTTATATGAGATGGATTTACTTGGTAAAATCTATACAGAATTTAGTTTAGAAGGTGGTTATCATCATGACTACTATGAGATGGAAAATGGCAATTTATTAGTCGCTAGTGACGACTTTTATAATAAAGATGGAACAGTTGAAGATTATATTGTTGAACTTGATAGAGAAACGGGAAAAATTGTTAAGACTTTTGACTTAAAAGATATTTTAAACATGCAAGATGGTAAAAGTGAAAACTGGTCAGATTACGATTGGTTCCATAACAATGCTGTTTGGTACGATAAGAAAACAAACTCGATAACTTTATCAGGAAGACATCAAGATGCTGTTATAAATATTTCCTATGATACTGGAAAATTAAATTGGATAATTGGTGATAAAACTAATTGGAGTGAAGAGTATCAAAAATATTTCTTTACACCAGTTGGAGATGATTTTGAATGGCAATGGAGCCAGCATGCGGCGATGATTACACCAGAAGGCTATGTCTTTATCTTAGATAACGGAAATAACAAATCAAAGATTAAAAAAGAGTATGTTCCTGCTACAAAGAGCTATACAAGAGGAGTAATGTATAAGATTGATACAGATAAAATGACTATTGAACAAGTTTATCAGTACGGAAAAGAAAGAGGTAGTGAATTTTATTCTCCTTATATTTCTGATGTTGATTATTTAGCAAAAGGACATTACATAGTTCATTCTGGTGGTATAGTTTATGTTGATGGAAAAAATTCTAATCAACCAGCTGGATTTAGCAAGAATACGACTTTGGTAAGTGATACTGTAGAATTATTAGATGATAAAGTAATATTTGAACTTAAGTTACCTACAAATAACTATCGTGTTGAAAAAATGAGTCTTTATAGTGAAGATGAAAATTTTGAGCTTACTAGTGCCTTAAGACTTGGAACACTTGGAGAAACAACTATTGATGAAGAAAAAACAAAATTAAATTTAGCAAGTAAAGAAATAGATGATGATTATAAAAAACATAGTATCGAAATAAAAAAGGAAATAGATAGATTAGTTGTTAAAGGTCAGTTTAAGAAAGATAATAAAGTTAAAGTTTTATTATATAAAAATATGAAAGCAAAATATTATAATATTCCTGTTAGTAAGAAACCTTACACAGCTTTATGTGTTGATGTCTTTACTGAGGAAGAAGACGAAAATGGCTTAGTTGTAACTAAATATATTAATGAAGATGGTTTAAAAGGTAAGTATTCAATTTATCTAGAAATAGATGGAACTTTGTATAATACTGAAGAGTATGTAGAGTATTAGAAAAGTGCTAATATTTAAGAATATCGATTTTATAAGTTGGTATTCTTTTTTTATAAACTATTCTCTCGTTATTAAAATTTATTTTTTTCGATAATGATTAAAGTATAAAATGATGATATAATTACCATGTAATTAGAAGTATATATTAAAATATAGTTAGGAATGAAAATATGGGTAAAATTATTTGTGCTTTTGCTGGTTTAGGCAAAACGTTTTTAAGTAAAAAATATTATAATAAAATAATCGATTTTGATTTGCAAAATTTCAAATATATTTATAAGCAAAAAGATTTGGATAATGTCGAAAAATTAAAAGGTGTAAAAAATAAAGTTTTAAATAAAAATTGGCCAGATAATTATATCGCTCAATTAAAAAAAATAATTACTGATGAAAATGTTATACTAGTTCCAGCTGATAAGGAAGTAAGAGACATGTTGGTAAAAAATAAAATTGATTTTATATTTGTTTTGCCTAGTTTAGAAAGTAAAGAAAAATTAATTGCTAGATATAAACAACGGGGTAATAATCAAAATTATATTCAAAGAGTGGTAAATGATTTAGAACAGTGGATTAATATAAATTATGATTATGAAACTATTGTATTAAATAAAAATGAGTTTTTAGAAGAATGGTTATTAAAAAATAAAGTGATATAATTATTTTAAACAATCAATTGATTAATTTGATTCAATTTTGAAGGTAAGGTGTGGTATTTATGAAATTTAAAAGTTTTGATGGCAAAGAAATATATGTATATGAATGGTTAGATGTGAAAGAATTTGTCGGTATAGTCCAAATAATTCATGGTATGACAGAACATGCTAAAAGATATGCTGAATTTGCGAATTTCTTGAATAAACATGGTTTTATAGTTATTGCTGATGACCACCGTGGACATGGAAAAACTGATTTAAATTCATTAGGATATTGTAAAGGAAATATGTTTAGAGATACAGTAAGAGATGAAATAGAGTTAACTGCTTATTATCAAAAGAAATATCCTCAATTACCTTATTTTATCTTTGGTTTTTCCTATGGTTCTTTTATTACTCAAAGTTATATTTCGTATAATGGAGATAAAATAAATGGTGCTGTTATAGGAGGAAGTAATAAAAAGAAAGATTTAGAAGTTTATTTAGGTGCTTTGGTTACTGGTTTATCTAACTTCTTCGGTCTTGAGAAGAAAGAAGCTAAAATGATTGAAAAATTATCTTTTGGAGCTTATGCTAAGAATTTTAGTGATGGAGAGTGGCTTAGTCATGATGAAGAAAATAATAAAAAGTATCATGAAGATAAATATTGTGGATTTACTTGTTCTAATAGATTTTATGCTGATTTCTTTAGCGGTTTAAAAAGTTTGTATACTAGTGAATATAAAAAAAGATTGAAACTTGATTTACCACTTTTACTTATTTCTGGGAGTCTTGACCCTGTAGGAGATATGGGAAAAGGTATGAAAAAACTTTATGATTATTATACAAAAGAAGTGAAAATGTCTTCAGTTAAACTTGTGTTTTTAGAAGGCTATCGTCATGAGTTTATAGGAATTAAAGATGGTCAAGAAAAATGTTTTAAGGAAATATTAGATTTCTTTAATGAGAATGTGAAAAAATAGGTGATTTTATGTTAAGTATGAATAATATAAAAGATAAAGAAAAAATGATGAAATATTATCGAACTAGCGATATGCTGAATTTACTTCAATATTTTCCTGAATTAAGTCCTGTTAGGGATTTGACTATTGTTGAAGATGAAGAAGATTATTTAAAGAATAAAGCTTTTTTAGAAACCTTTAATCAAAATAGAGTTGATACTTTAAAAGGGAGAACTCCAATTTTAGGTATTGAAAACTCTGGAAAGAGTAATTGCTTTTATGATACTTTAAAAAAGGTTAAAGAAAAAGACTCCTTAGGTGTACTAGTTTTATTTAATATAAATAGTGAACCGACAGAAAGATATGAGAGATATGCTGGAATATCAGTAAGAGTTGATTTGGGAGAAGGAGTTTTTATTGAAGCTGTTTCAAAAGGTTTTGATGGAAGGGAAGTTTCAAAAAGTATTTGTACTCATGAAAGATATTTTATTCCTTGGTTTGATTTAAGAAAAGTGTGTATAAGTAATTTTAAAAAGTATCAAATATATAAAATTAGTAATAAAGAATATCAAAAAACAAGAGATGAAAGAGTTAAGTTTTTAGAGTCGATTGGGTTAAATTCTTTAGAATTTAATAAACATATTCCTTTGGAATATCAAGAAATACCAGATTTTATCTGGTTAGATGTAATTAAGAATTTGCTTAAAAAATTAGAAAAAAATGAAGATATTTTAAGAAAGTCAGGTTTTACTAATTTTGCTATTTCTGGTCATACTGAAGGAAAACACTTTGCTCCATGGCAAATGTTTGATGATAGTAGATATACTAGGGTAGGAAATAATTAATTATTTTAAATATTAAAATGAAATGAGGTTTGAAAATGTTATATGCTAGAATACTTATTAACAATAGTGAAGAAGAAATAGAAAAAATTATAGATAATTTGAAATTAGAAAAGAAAAGTAATTTCTCATTTTATGATTTAGTTTATATAAATAAAAATGGTAAGAGCATAACAGATGATACTTTAAAGATTAGAGTCTATAATCTAAATGAATGGGATAGTAAAGATGTATTAGTTATAAGAAAAAAAGCTATTCTTACTAATGGAGCAAAAGAAGATAAAGTTTTATTAAAAGAAGAATTTGATACTTTAGAAGAAGCAGAAAAGTTTGTGTTAGAAAAATTTAGTAATGAGTTTAAATTTGCTTTTAAGTTATCTAAAACGGGCAAGGAATATGTTTCATCAACTTGTAGAGTATGGATAGAAGATATTGAAAATTATGGTAAAAGTATTGAAATTGGTTCTGATAAACAATATAATATTGATAAACTAATTTCAAATTTTTCGGTAGTTGAAAGGCTCCAAAAATCTATTCCTGAAGTAATGTATGAAAAATATCTTCAAGAATTTAAGTAAGAAATAAATTAAAACGAATATAATATATAGAGGGATATTATATGGCTAAACCTATTATAGGAATTGTTGGACGAGTTGCTACTTCCAAAAGTGGTGATGATACTATTTGTTCTTGGGAAGAAATTAGATTAAGTGTTATAAAAAATGGAGGAGTACCACTACTTATTTTACCAACAAATGATTTTTTATATAATAAACAAGAAGAAGTACCACTTTTAACGGAACAAGAAAAAGAAGATTTATATTCTATAGTAGATTTATGTGATGGTCTTATTTTTCAAGGTGGCTAGAATGGTACGAATTTGATACAGTAATTTATACTTATGCTTTAGAAAAAGATGTGCCAATGCTAGGGATTTGTGCAGGAATGCAGATGATGGCTTGTGTCGATAAATATAATACTTTTAAAGATTTAACGATTCCTAATGAAACCTTTATAAATCACCAAGATAAAATAAATAAGTATGTTCATGAAATAAGGGTGGAAGAGAATACTTTTTTACATGATATTGTAAAGTCTGAAAATTTACATGTCAACAGTCGCCATAGTTGTCATATAGACGGCATTAAAAACTTTATTATCTCTGCTTATGCACCTGATGGAATAATTGAAGCAATAGAGTATCCTTATAAAAAATTTGTTCTTGGAGTACAGTGGCACCCAGAATCAATGCTAAAATATGATAAACAAGCTAACAAGATATTTGAATATTTTTTAAAAATATGTCAAAAAAAGTAATTATCTTATTGACATTGTAAACTCTATTTGGTATAGTTAATTATGTCAACGAGGAGTCGGGCGATTAGCTCAGTTGGTTAGAGCACCTGCCTTACAAGCAGGGGGTCTGCGGTTCGAGTCCGTAATCGCCCACCATTTTATGTGCCGACTTAGCGTAACTGGTAGCGCAACTGACTTGTAATCAGTAGGTTGGGGGTTCGACTCCCTCAGTCGGCACCATTTTTATGGAGGAATAGCGAAGTGGTCAAACGCGGCAGACTGTAAATCTGTTCTTTCGGGTTCCGTGGTTCAAATCCACGTTCCTCCACCATTTGTTATTGCCTCGTAGCCAAGTGGTAAGGCATCAGACTTTGACTCTGACATTCCGGTGGTTCGAGCCCACCCGAGGCAGCCATTTTAATTTTTGTCCCGTTAGCTCAGTTGGTAGAGCATTTGACTTTTAATCAAAGGGTCATGCGTTCAAGTCGCATACGGGACACCATCTTGAATTTAAGCCTTATATTAAGGCTTTTTCTTATGCTTTCACCTGATTTTCACAAAAAAACACTTGATTGTAATAACAAAACTTTATATAATGAATGATAGGGAGTGGTAAGAGATGTCAAAAAACGACAAGAATATTGAAGAAGAAATAAAAGAGGAAATAAAAGAAGAAAAAAGTTTAGAAGATGAACTTGATGAACTAGATGAATTTGATGAACCAAAAGAAGTAACAGTAATGGATATGTTAAATAGAATTGTTGTTTGCTTAATTGTTATTGCTATTATTTTAGCTATCAATACAACTGTTTTAATATTTAAGAATAATAGTACAAGTAATAATGAGAGTTCTAATACAAATAATCCAAGTAGTTCTAGTGGTAATAGTGGTACTCAAACATCAAATTATGATACAAGTATGATGGAAGAATTAGATTTATCAAAAGCATTAAAATTATTTGATGAAAAAGATAAGACTTATGTATTATATATTGGAAGACCTGATTGTAGTGCTTGTGTAAGTTATCTTCCAACATTACAAGATGCTCAAGAAAATCTTGGCTATAAGACACAATATTTGAATCTAAATAATATAAATACTAAATCTGATGATTTTAGTAAATTTTCTAAGAAGTTAACAGTTAAATATACAATGCCTGTAGATGGTGAAGATGAAACAAAAACATTTGGAGAATGGATTGGTTTTACACCAATGACTATTATAATCAAGGATGGAAAAATGGTTGATGGGGAAATTGGAGCTATTAACTATTCAACATTGACATCTTTACTAAAAAATAATGGAATAGAGTAGCAAAACAAAAAGTTTTGTTTCTTTTTTTGTCAAAATGGATGATTTCAACGACTTTTAAAACAAAAGATCTGAAATTCTAAGGAAATAGGAGCTTTTTGTAGTACATAATTTGTTCAAGAATTTTTTATTACAAAGAAGAAAGATATTACATCTCTTTATACCTAGGATGATTTTTGATGAAGTTATTTCTTTTAATGCATTGTAAATTTCATTCTTATAGAAGTAAATTATTAAAATAATAAGTTTAATGGCTATCTGTTGTTAATTTTAGGACTTGAAAAGTATCAAAAAACAATATATAATCTTAATTAAGCAAATGAAGAAAGAGTAGTAGTAATTAAAGCTTTAAAGAGAGTCTATGTTGGTGGGAATAGATAAGTCTAGATTATGAACTTGCTTTTGGATGTATTAGGTTAAACCCTTTATCGTTATAGAGCTAATAAAAATTAGAAATTAAGGTGGTACCACGGCATTTTCGTCCTTATGATGGAAGTGCTTTTTATGTTGGAGGTGTTATATGACTTTTATATTATTTTTTATAATTATCTTTTTAATACTCTTACTTATTATGACAATCTTTTATCGTAATAAAATAGGTAAAGAAAAAAAATTATCGGAAGTTAGATATTTTGAAAAAAAATTTGAGCTTGATAGAAGTAAGATGAATTTAAAAAAATTTTATAGAGGAATTGCGTTAATTAATTCGCTTATAATCGCTTTTGTTACAACACTTTTAATGTATATAGATATTGTTTGGAAAATTAATTATGGAATAGAATTGATTATTGGTTTTATATTATTATTTTTGTTAATATATTCATTATATGAGATATATGGTAAGATTTTAAAGAAAAGAGGAAAATTAAATGGAAATTAAAACAAAAGAAATAGAAAAGAAATGGCAAAATTATTGGTTAGAACATGAAACCTTTAAAGTAGATAATAAAGGGGCGAATCCTTACTATATTTTAGTTGAATTCCCTTATCCTAGTGGTAGTGGTTTACATGTAGGACATGTTCGTAGTTATACTGCCCAAGATGCGATGGCGAGAATGAAAAGAATGCAAGGACATAATGTCTTATATCCCATGGGATGGGATGCTTTTGGAGCCCCTGCTGAGCAATATGCAATAGCCAATCATATTCATCCTAAAGATGCTGTTAAAGAAAATATAAAAACATTTAAAGGCCAAATGATGAGTTTAGGGTTCTCTTTTGATTGGAGTAGAGAATTTTCAACAACGGATCCTGAATACTATAAATGGACACAATGGCAATTTTTACAATTTTATAAACATAATATGGCTTATAAAGAGAAAGTACCAGTTAATTGGTGTCCGAAATGTAAATCAGTGTTATCTAATGAAGATGCTGCTGGTGGAGTTTGTGAACGATGTGGTAGTAGTGTCGTTCAAAAAGAAAAAGAACAGTGGATGCTTAGAATGAGTGATTACTCTGAAGACTTACTTAAAGGATTAGATGATACTAATTTTGCACCTAAAGTTAAATTAGGTCAAATAAATTGGATTGGTAAATCAACTGGTGTCGAAATGGATGTCGAAATAGTTGGTGGAGGAAAGTTTTCGATATTTACAACTTGTATTGAGACTATTTATGGGATAACTTTCTTTGTTATTGCACCAGATGGAAAATTAATTAAAGAGTTAATGCCAAGAGTAAAAAATAAAGAAGAAGTTATGAATTATATTTCTGAAACTGCTAAAAAATCTAATATGGATAGAACAGAGTTAAATAAAGGTAAGAGTGGATGCTTAGTAGAAGGTATTAATGCTATTAATCCAATTAATGGTAAGGAAGTACCAATATTTTTAGGAGATTTTGTTTTAGGAGATTATGGAACAGGTGCTGTAATGGCAGTTCCTAGTCATGATGAACGAGATTTTGAGTATGCAAAAGAGCATAATTTAGATATGATTCAAGTAATTGAAGGAAGAGATACTAGTGACAAAGCTTTTGAAAAACACGATTATTTAGGTAAAAATTGTAAATTAATTAATTCTGGTGAATTTACTGGTTTAACAGTTGAAGAAGCCAAAGAAGCTATTACAACTTACTTGGTAGATAAAGGTATAGCTCGAGTTACAAATAATTATAAAATGCGTGATTGGATCTTCTCAAGACAAAGATTCTGGGGAGAACCTATTCCAATGATTAATTGTCCAAAATGTGGTTGGATTCCTATGGATGAAAAAGACTTGCCACTACTATTACCTGATGTCGCTGAGTATGAACCAACAGAAGATGGGGAAAGTCCATTAGCTAATATTACAGACTGGGCAAATTGTAAGTGCCCAAAATGTGGAGGAGACGCTAAAAGAGAAACTGACACAATGCCTAACTGGGCTGGTTCTTCATGGTACTTCTTAAGATTTATGGATGCTCATAATACTCAAGAGTTTGCTTCAATGGATGCGATGAAATACTGGAATAAAGTTAATTGGTATAATGGTGGTATGGAACATACAGCTAGACATTTGTTATATGCAAGATTCTGGGTTCAATTTCTATATAATATCGGGTTAGTACCTAATAAAGAAATGATTGATACAAGAGTAAGCCATGGAATGGTTTTGGGTTCAAATAATGAAAAGATGAGTAAATCAAAAGGTAATGTTATTAATCCTGATGATATCGTTAATGAGTATGGAGCTGATACGTTAAGAGTTTATGAAATGTTTATGGGTGATTATGAACAAGATGCTCCATGGAGTACAGATTCTTTAAGAGGATGTAAAAGATTCTTAGATAAAGTTGTAAGATTATTTGATAAAGTAAATAATGAAAGCGGTTATACTAAGAATTTAGAAGTGATTCAGAATAAAAGTATTAAAAAAGTTAGCACCGATTTAGTAAACTTATCATATAATACAGTAGTTTCAACGTTAATGATTTTAGCAAATGCGTATGAAGATAAAGAAACTATTACAAAAGAAGATTATCGTTTGTTATTAATTTTATTGAATCCAATAGCACCTCATATTACTGAAGAATTAAATGAACAATTAGGTTTTAAACCGATTTGCGAAAGCGCTTGGCCAGAATATGATGAGAGCAAAACTATTGATAGTGAAATTGAAATAGGTGTCCAAGTTAATGGTAAATTAAGAGGAAGTATAGTTATTTCTTTGGATGAAGATGAAGAAAGTATTAAAGAAAAAGCAATGAATGTCGAAAATGTTCAAAAAAACATTATGGGGAAAGAAATTGTTAAAGTTATAATTGTCCCTAAAAAGATTGTTAATATCGTCGTAAAATAACAAGGACTTAAGCCTTGTTATTACTTTTGCAAAGATGTATAATAGGTAGCAATTAGGAAGTGAAATTTATGGAACAAAAAGAGTATCGTAAAAGATTAAATATGCCAAAGACTTCAATTTATAAAATTGATAATAAGACGTCAATCTTTTGGGATAATATTGAGAAAAATATATTGTATCTTATAAATAATGCTCCACAAAGCAATGAAGATGCTTATATACTTTATGCAAAATATTATTATGAAAGACAATATTATAGGAAATCTACTGATTGTTTTTGGTATATTTTAGATAATTGTCCAAATAGGAAAGAACAATGTTTTTATGGCCTTTTGAAAAATTATATAATGCAAAAAGATTATGATAATGCCTTTAATTGCTTAAGTTCTTTAAAAGAAGAAATGACAAGGCAGGGAAGAGAGAAAGAAGTAGATTTAGGACTTATAGAGGCATTACTTGGCTACTTAAATGAATATGATGTTGATGTAGAAATTGATCCAACAATGTATTTATATTCTAAATTTGAAGATGAATATGTTCTAAAAAAATATTTAGAATTATTAGATTATGTAGTTGACCAAGATTTTTCAAGTGCTCAAACTATAGCAAAGGAATTGAATGTTTATCGCAAAGATAAAAAACTGGAAATTGATTTTTTTCTTTTATGTGTTTTAATAAATGCTTGTGTAAAAAAGCAAAAAGAAGATATTTCTTTAGAACTAAAATAGTTTCTTTTCTTTTATATGTTTATTTATGCTAGTATGAAACTAGAATGGGGTGAACATATTGAAGATGTTGACACAAGAAGATATAGACAAATTATTCAATGTTGTCGTACCTACTACTTTACCACCTGTAACAGAAATGAAACCCAGTGAAATAGACGAGTTAGAAGGTTATGATCGATTAGATTATAAAATTCACTTTTATAAGTCTTTACGAATATATGTTAAGCCTTTAGAAAAGCTTGTAAAAAATATGTTAGATAGCGCTAATAAAGAAAAATATAGTTATGATGTTGAAGACTTATCTATTTTCGAAAGAGTAAAAGTATATAATAATATCTTAATTCGTAGTGGTTATACGAAAGAACAAATTGGAAGTTTACTTCCTAAAAACGAAGAAGAAGTTGATGTTTTATCTCTTGCTTATGAAAATGGTTTTAAAGATATATGTGTCTTAGATAATGAAACTAGAGTTTTAAAAGCAAAAAATTATTTACAAAGTTTAGGAAAAAATATATCAATAGAAAAAAGAAAAAGCTATGTTTAAAAGGATTAAATAAAAATTCTTTTTTGTAGTATAAAAGAAAAAAGAATAAAGATAATAATAGTAAAGTAGTTGACACGTTTTATTTACATTTGATATACTTTTATGCTAAAATGAAACTAGAATAATTGGAGGAGATAGATATGACTGGATTATCTCAAGAGGAAGTAGATAAATTATTTGATGCATTAATTGCTAAGTATTTGCCGTCGGTGATAGAAATAAAGCCAAGTGAAATTGAAAAATTAAATGACTTTGAGAAGGCGATTTATAAAAAGAAATTTAATATTTCTTTGCAAGCATATGTAAAACCATTGGAGACATTAGTAACAAATTTATTAAATAGTGCTAATAAAGAAAAGTATTCATATGATGTTTCAAATTTATCAATAATTGATAGAGTAACTCTTTTTGGTGATATTCTAACAAAAAGTGGCTTTGCTCCTGAGCAACTAGTGCCTAGAACTGAAGAGGAAGTTGATTTACTTGCTGAAGCTATCAATAAAGGATTTGATGATACAAATATTCTAGATAATGAAACGAGAATTAGTGCAGCAAGAGAATTTTTACAGAATTTAGAAGAAAATATTTCTCAAGGCAGAAGAGCAGCTTAAAGACAAGAAAAAAGGATTATTCGAATAACCCTTTTATTTTTTGCCATAAAGACTTATCTTCCACAATAACTTCTTCGTTTTTAACTTGTTCCTTTTCTTTTTTTACAGAATCAATAATCATAATGATTTTTGAAGATCCTTCATAGTTAGAATCTATTTCATCTAATGTTTGGTAATTTTCACTTAATTCTTCTAACTTTTCTAATTTAGTTTGTAAACTCTTTAGATTTCCATTAACTAACTTGTTTAATTTTTCAATACCTTCATTATCAAGTTTTTCTAAACCATTTGTAAGTGTTTCGATACCTTTATTTAAAGTGATAGTACCATCATATAATTCTTTTGCACCTTCATTTAAAGCATATAAACCATTTGTTAATTCATTTAAACCATTATTTAAAGTGTTTAATGAAGTAGTAGAACTATTTTTAGCAGTAGTAGCTACTTCTTTAGCAGTTTTAATAGCGGCTTCTTTTGCTGATTTAATAGCTGTATCTTTTAAAACATTTACATATGTAGGATTAGTAAGCATTAAATAACTATTAATATAAGCACTATAAGTTGTACAATCAGGTAAACTTGGATTACTTCCGCAAATAGTAGCTAAAGTATCAATACCTTGGGCTTTTAAAGCTGTTATTTGTGTGTTTATTTCTTTATCAATACTAGCACTAGTTTCTTGTTCTACTTTGTTAGAAATATAAGCAAGTGTTGTACTATCAATAACTTCTTTGTTATTTAATTCATTCATTGTATTATTTAGTGTATCGCTCATTGTTTTACTTCCTTGATAAGCTGTGTTAATTCCATTCATTAACTCTTTACTACCATTTTCTAATTTTTTACTACCAGTTAATAATTCTTTAGAACCATTAACTAATAATTTAGCAGAACTAGATAGAGTAGAAATCGAACTATATAAACTATCAAGATTGTCAAAAACTTTTAAATCCTCTTTATCAATCAACTTATTTGTCGCAACACTATAAATACTAGATAATTCAAAATATTCAGTATCATATGAAATAGTAATACTATTTAGCTCTTTTAATTCTTTAATGTTTAAACTTTCATAAAGCCCAGGAGTAGCTAGAGCAACAATAATACTATTAGTTCCATTGTCAATAACTTTCCCGTTATTAATAGTTAAATTTTTATTATCTTTATTTGGAATAATTGAAGTAGTAGCTACAACAAAAGGAGTATATAAAGTTTCACTTTTACCATTAATATTCACGATATTTTTAAGATTATTGGTATAGTCTAAAACAATTTTAACTTTTCCCTTTTTGCCAAGCATATTAGATACTTCCATCTCTTCATCATCTAGGTAGTATTTAACTGAAACATCTATTGGCATTTCTTCTTTCGTAGTTCCTTCGTAATAAATGTCATTACCTTTATTTTCCCAAACTATTTTCTTATCTTCGTTTTTATAAGTTTCATCGCCATTAACATTTTTGATGTTTTCTAATTTTGTCATATCTATATAATCTTTATCACTGCCACTAAGATGTTCGGATATTATTGTCTTATTAACTTCTCCATTACTATTTAATTTTGTATAAACTGTTTCATCTTTTTTAAGTGCCCAAACAGGTGTTGCACTAAACATTAATGCTCCTATTAAACTCCAAACAGTAGCTTTCTTTAAAATATTCTTTTTCATTTTATCATTTCCTTTCCTAAATCCAAGTGTTGTTTTAATAATAAGTTTATCAAATATAATTAAAATACTTGGGACTATCATTATAACGACTATCATACTGATAATGGCACCTCTTGCTATTAACGTACATAAAGAACCAATCATATCTATTTTAGATACTATACCGACTCCAATAGTAGCTGCAAAGAAACACATACCACTAACGAAGATTGAATTTGTTGAGTTGTCTAATGCTACTTTAATAGCTTCTTCTTTCTTCTTGCCGCTTTTTCGTTCTTCTAAGTATTTCGTTGTTAAAAGGATGGCATAATCAATTGTTGCTCCTAACTGAATTGTTCCAATTACAACTGAGGCGATAAAGGGAATTGCTTTACCTGTAAAATATGGAACTCCCATATTAATGAAGATAGCAAATTCAATAGCTGTAACAAGTAAAACAGGTAGAGAAATAGATTTTAAAACCAATAACATTAAAACAAATATTACTAAAATAGATGTTGTATTAACGTTTTTAAAGTCTTCATCGGTTATTGTTACTAAATCACTCATTAATGGTCCTTCTCCAGCTACAATAGCATTTTCATCATATTTAGAGACAATATCATTTAACTCTTTAATTTGTTCATTTAACTCATCTGTTGCTATTTCATAAGTCGAACTAATAAGAATAAGTTTGTAATCATCGGTTTCATACATCTTCTTTAAATCAGCAGGAATAATATTTTCACTAATACCATATTTACTAAGACTAGAAGGACTAATAATAAAGTCAATGCCATCTAGGTCTTCTATTTCATCAAGCATTAAGTTGATTTTATAATCTTCTAGACTAGAACTTACTAAAACCATTTCTTGACTAACAATATTGTATTTTTCTTTTAATTCTTTTGTCGCCATACTATAACCATAATTTTCTGGGATTGAAGAATCAAGTTTGTAATAAACGGGAGTCTTACTATTAGCTAAATAAGCAGGTATTAAAAGAATTAAGAAGACTACAAAAATCAGCTTATAGTGTTTTAAGACAAACTTTTGAACTTTTTTAAATTGTGGTAATAATGGTTTATGTTTTGTTTTTTCAATTAGTTTATCACAAGCAAGTAGTAGAGCAGGAAAGAATGTAATTACACAGATAAGTCCTAGTAAGACACCTTTTGCCATAACAATACCGATATCCCGACCTAATGTTAAGTTCATTGTGCATAAAGCAAGGAAACCAGCAATCGTTGTTAGTGATGAACCAAAAACACTTGTTAATGTTTCGCTTATTGCACTAGCCATAGCTTTGTTCTTATCTTTTTCATCTTTTTCATCTTTTTTAGCTTTCTCATATTTGTGATACAAGAAAATGGAAAAGTCTGTTGTAACACCTAGTTGTAAGACAGCAGCAATTGCTTTTGTAATATAGGATATTTCTCCTAAGAAAATATTACTTCCCATATTGAATAATATAGCAATACCAATATTAGATATTAATAGTATTGGAACAATGTAAGAGTCAAGGGAGAGTTCTAGGACTAAAATACAAAATATTACAGCTATTACAACATAAAGTAACATTTCACTATTAAATAATTCTTTTGTATCTAGAACCATGGCACTCATTCCACCAACTAGTACACGTTCATCAGCTAACTTTCTAATACTTTCGACAGCATCTAGTGTTTTATCATCGCTAGTCGATTCACTAAACGTAACAAGCATTAGTTTTGAGTCGTCTTTCGCTACTTTTTCGATTACATCTTTTGGTAGCATTTCTAAAGGAATAGTGGTTCCTGTTAAATCGTTAATACTTAAGACATTTGTAACAGAATCGATATCTAAAATATTTTCTTTTAAAGATAGTACTTCTTTGTCACTCATATTATCTAGGGTAAGCATGGCAAATGCTCCCATGTTGAAGTCTTCTGTTAAGATTTCTTCTCCTTTCAAAGTTTCAATATCACTTGGTAAGTAAACTAAAATATCATAATTAATTTTTGTCTTTACATACCCAAATAGGGAAGGTATTAAAAGTAGTAAAGTAATAATAATTATAAGTGTTTTATGTTTACAGACAAAGTTACCAATTTTTTGCATAAAATCGCTCCTTTTCTAAAATGACTTTTGGTCAGTAACAAGATAATACAACAAAAATGACTAAAAGTCAATATTTATTTTAATTTTATGTTTTTTCATTGACTTTTATGAATTACTATGGTTAAAATGGGTAAAAGAAAGTGGGATTATTATGGCAATACTCAAGAAAAAGATTATGGAAAATAAGGAGATTAAAGAAGCAAATTTATTAGATTCAGCTTTTACTTTGTTTACAGAAAAAGGAGTTAAAAATACTTCTGTCCAAGATATTGTGAGTAAAGCAGGAGTAGCTAAAGGAACTTTTTATTTATACTTTAAAGATAAGTATGAAATTCAAGATTATTTAATTATTAAGAAATCAAAGCAGTTATTTGAAAAAGCGATTATTTCTTTAAAAGAGAAAAATATTAAAGATTATCGTGAAAGAGTAATATTTATTATTGACAATATTATTGATGAGTTTGCTAAAAATAAACTTCTTTTAAAATTTATTTCGAAAAATTTATCTTGGGCGATTTATAGCGATAAAATCTCTAATATTATTGATAATTCTAGTATTGGCTTACTTGATTTATTTTTAGAAGATATTAAAAAGAGTAATATTAAATTAGCTAATCCTGAAGTTAAGTTATTTATGATAATTGAAATGACTTCTTCAACTGTTTATACTTCTATAACTAGCAATAAGCCTTTACCAATTGAAGATTATAAACCTATTTTATATGAAGAAATAAAAAAGATATTGTCGTAAAAAGTTGTCTTATTCCGAAAAAAGTGGAATAAGACAGTTTTTTCGGAATAAGATTATAATTACTGTAAACCATTATTATTCGACAAATTCGGAATATTAATTCAGATTTGTTGTTTAAACTATTTACACACCAATTTGAAAAATAGTTTATGTTTAGTCATAGACTTTTTTTAGTTGGAAAAAGAGGAAATTAGTGTTTTATTTATAATAATATAAATAAAGAATCCTTATTCTACAAAAAAAGAGGAGGTGTTAATGTGACTAATGTAGAATTATATAATGAAACTATATTTGATAGTATTAAACATATTGATGAAAATGGTAATGAGTATTGGTTGGCTAGAGAACTAATGCCTTTATTAGAATATAGTAAATGGGAAAATTTTCATAAAGTAATCAAAAGTGCAATGATTACTTGTCAAAATAGTGGTAATCAAGTTGATGATTGTTTTCCTGAGGTTAGGAAACCAATAATTAGTGGTAAAGGCAGAAAATCTTTTGTTATTGATTATCATTTATCAAGATATGCATGCTATATTATAGCTCAAAATGGTGACTCAAGAAAGAAAGTAATTGCTCTAGCTCAAACATATTTTGCTATCCAAACAAGAAAACAAGAACTTAATGAATTAGAGTATTCAAAATTAACTGAAGATGAGAAAAGATTCTATCAAAGAGATTTAACTAAAAAGGGAAATTATTCTCTAAATCAAACGGCTAAAAGTGCTGGTGTAAAAAACTTTGATAAGTTTCATAACACTGGATATAAAGGACTTTACAATGGTGAGACAGCAGATGATATTGCTAGGAGGAAAGCTCTAAGATACAGAGAGGATATTTTAGACAATATGGGAAGTGATGAGTTGATTGCTAATTTATTTAGAATATCTCAAACTGATCAAGAATTAAAGAATAATAATATCAAAGGTGAAAATAAGGCAAATATTACTCATTATAAAGTTGGGAAAGATATTAGAGAGTTTATTAAGAGTCATGGTGGAATGATGCCTGAAGACTTACCGACTCCAGAAAAAAGTTTAAAAGAGTTAGAAAAAGAAAAAATAGTTAAAATAAGAAATGAGTAAATATTTTCTAAATCAATCATTTATGAATTACTATTGTTTTTGTGACTTTTTATGTTGACATTTACAAAGATAGTAATTAAAAATACTAATGTTTCATTAATGAAATTGGATTATCGTTAAATTATTTGATCTTAAATATTTGGAAAATAAAGAAATGTTATTAGCACTCCATGTTGACAAGTGCTAATTTTTGAGTATAATATATTGCAAAGGGAGGAATTTGTAATGAATTTTCAAAATAATGAAGAAGATGTTTTAGTAAAATATGGTCGTGATATTACATCTATGGCCAAAGATAATAAAATTGATCCTGTAATAGGTCGTGATGAGGAAATTAGAAGTATTACAAGGATACTATCTAGAAAAACAAAAAATAATCCAGTATTAATTGGCGAACCAGGAGTAGGTAAAACAGCGATAGTAGAAGGCTTAGCTCTTCGAATAGTAAATGGTGATGTACCTGATAGTTTAAAGAATAAAACGATATGGGAGCTTGATTTAGCAGCATTAGTTGCAGGAGCTAAGTATCATGGAGAATTTGAAGAGAGATTAAAAGCGGTTTTAAATAAAATCAAAGAATCTGATGGCTCTATTATCATGTTTATTGATGAAATACATATGATTGTGGGAAGTGGAACTGATGGTGTTATGAACGTTGGTAATATGTTAAAACCAATGCTTGCTCGTGGTGAAATTAAGTGTATTGGAGCGACTACTCTAAAAGAATATCATAAATACATTGAAAAAGATGGAGCTCTAGAAAGAAGATTTCAAAAAATTACTGTTTCTGCTCCTAGTGTAACTGATACGATTGCCATTTTACGTGGTTTAAAAGAAAGATTTGAGGTTCATCATGGAGTAAATATTAAAGATAGGGCTTTGATTGCTGCTGCTACACTTTCTAATCGTTATATAACAGATAGATTTTTACCTGATAAAGCAATAGATTTAATTGATGAAGCATGTGCTACTATTAAAGTAGTTATGGATAGTGTTCCAGTTAGTTTAGATGAATTAACAAGAAAAGTAATGCTTTTAGAAATAGAAAGACAATCACTAAAAAAAGAGAAAGACGAGAGTAGTAAAAAAAGACTAGAAGAATTAGACAAAGAGTTATATGATTTAAAGTTAAAAGAAACAGAGCTTAAGAAAGATTTTCAAAAAGAAAAAGAAGAAAAAGAAGAAATAAGTAAGAAAAAGAAGTTATTGAATACTTATAAATATAAATTAAAGGAAGCTGAGAATAATTATGATTTAGATACAGCAGCAAGATTACGCCATGGGGACATACCAAGACTTGAGCAAGAGTTAGAAGAATTACAAAAAAATACTAGTAATAAACTTATTAGTGATACAGTAACGGAAGATGATATTGCAAATATTATCTCGAAATGGACGAATATTCCGATTTCTAAACTAGTAGAGGGTGAAAAAGAAAAACTAATTAATTTAGAAAATAAAATGAAAGAAAGAGTAATGGGACAAGATAACGCTTTAAAACTTGTTAGTGATTCCATTATTAGGAGTCGAGCAGGAATTAAAGACCCTAATAGACCAATTGGATCATTTCTGTTTTTAGGACCTACTGGAGTAGGTAAAACAGAAGTTGCTAAAACACTTGCTTATGAACTATTTGACGATGAAAGACATATTATTAGAATTGATATGTCAGAGTATATGGAAGCGTTTAATGTTTCACGTTTAATTGGAGCAGCTCCAGGATATGTCGGATATGAAGAAGGTGGACAATTAACGGAAACTGTCAGAAGAAATCCGTATTCAATTATCTTATTTGATGAAATAGAAAAAGCTCATAAAGATGTTTTTAATATTTTGTTACAAGTTTTAGATGATGGAAGAATTACGGATAATCAAGGAAGAACAGTTGATTTTAAAAACACGATTATCATAATGACTAGTAATATTGGTAGTGAATATATTTTAGAGAATGTTTCTAATAAAGATGAATTAGTAAATAAAGAGCTATTTAGTACTTTTAAACCCGAATTTTTAAATCGAATAGATGAAATAATTACATTTAATAGTCTTTCGAAAGATGTTGTTTATAATATTCTAGATAAAATTATTAAAGAAGTGGAAGAACGACTTAAAGGAAAAAATATTACTATTGAATTAACTAACAATGCTAAAGATTTTGTTATTGAAAGAGCTTATGATGAATCTTTTGGAGCTAGACCAATTAAAAGATTTGTTAGTGAAAATATTGAAACATTACTTGCTAAAAAAATTATTAATGATGAAATAACGAATGATAGCCATATTGTAATAGATGTCAAAAATGGATTATTTGATTTTAAATAGTCCATTTTATTTATTAAAAAGTAAATTTTACGGTTAAACTCTAAAAAACATAACTCAAAATTTGGTGAAATAAAATAAATGAAAGTTTTGTGAAATAAAAGAATATTTATTGATTAACTTAAGCGAAAAAATATATAATGGAATTACAAAGGAGAAAGAAATGAAAACGATTGGAATTATTGGTGGAATGAGTTATGAGTCAAGTATTCATTATTATGAAAGAATTAATAAGGGGGTAAATGAGATAGCAGGGGGTCTTACTTGTGCTAAATTGTTAATTTATAATGTAAACTTTGAAGAAATTAGAAAATTAATGTTAGATAATGATTGGGACGAAATTGGCAAGAGACTAGCAAGTATTGCGAAAACTTTAGAAAGTGTAGGAGCAGATTATATAGTAATTGCTACTAATACTATGCATAAGTTGGCTAATTTTATTCAAAGTAAAATTAATATCCCTTTAATCCATATTGCAGATTGCGTAGCAGATAAATGTAGAGAAAAAAATATTTTAAATGTTCTACTTTTAGGGACTAAATATACAATGGTCGAAGATTTTTTAACAAATCGTTTGCAAGAAAATGGATTAAATGTAATAACACCTCAAAAAGAAGAAGTTATTAACGAAATTGATAGAATTATTTTTGATGAACTATGTAAGGGAGAAATAAAAGAAAGTTCTAAAAAATACTATATAAACGTAATTAAGGAAATGATAAAGGAAAATAAAATAGAAGGAATTATATTAGGGTGCACAGAAATAGAGATGTTAATAAAACAAGATGATATTGATATACCAGTTTTTGATACCACACAATCTCATATTGACGCAATAATTGAATATTCCCTAGAAAGAAAGTTACTTTAGTCTAGAAAAAAAGTCATATTTCGACAATATATCCACCTTTTAAATGTTATCTTTTCTAAGAGGTGACTTTGTATGAAGGTAAAAATATTTGATGAGAATCATGAAAAAGATTTAGAAAAAAGTATTAATGATTTTCTCTCATCAAATAATTGTGATATAATTGATATTAAGTATCAAGTGGCTGTAGCAATATTTGGAGAAGAACAAATATATTGTTTTTCAGCGATGGTATGTTACGATGAAAAATGAGTGGTTTAAGATGAAGAAAAGTTCATTTGTTGAAGGAACTTTAATTGCTACTTTAGCAATTGTATTTGTTAAAATTTTAGGAATGCTTTATGTTATACCTTTCTATGCTTTAATAGGGATTAAGGGTAGTGCTTTATATGCTTATGCTTATAATATTTATGTGATTTTTTTAGACATAAGTAGTGCAGGGCTTCCGATTGCTATTTCGAAAGTAATAACAGAATTTAATACTTTAAATCAACAAGAAGCAAAAGTTAGAGCTTATCGGATAGGGAAGTCCATAATGGTCTTTTTAGCTGTTTGTGTCTTTATTATTTTAATGCTCTTTGCTCCGCAAATTGCTAATTTACTTTTAGGAGACTTAAGTGGTGGGAATACTCCTTCTGATGTCGCTTTTGTAATTAGAGCTATATCTTTTGCCGTTTTAGTAATACCTTTCTTAAGTGTTAGCAAAGGTTTTTTACAGGGACATAACATCATTAATGTGTCAAGCTTAAGTCAAGTTATTGAACAAGTAGTTAGAATAACTGTTATTTTATTAGGTAGTTTTCTTGCTTTAAGAGTATTTCATGCATCAACTAAAACAGCCGTTTCTATAAGCGTTACAGGAGCTTTCTTTGGTGGATTAGTTGCTTATCTTTTTGTTAAAAGAAAATTAAATGCTAATAAAAAACAAATTGGGTTAGATGTAAAGTACGAAAAAAAAGACGATATTACAAGTAAACAAATTGTCAAAAAAATATTTAGTTATGCCATACCTTTTATAATAATTAATACAGTTTACAGTTTTTATAATTTTGTTGATATGACTTTAATCTTACGTTATATGAATTACTTAGGGCTTGATGCTTTAGACGTTGAGTTTGTAGCTAGTGCCATTAGCACATGGGCTCCAAAAATAAATATGGTTGTTGTATCATTTGCTATGGGGATGACGATGAGTTTAATTCCAAACATTGTTGAGGCTTTTACCTTAAAAAAATGGGAACAAGTGGAAAGAAAACTAAATCAAGCATTACAAATAATTTTGTTTATATCAGTTCCTTGTACGATTGGAATTAGTTTATTAAGTACAAGTATCTGGACAATCTTTTATGGTTATAATCCTAATGGAAGTATTATTTTGGCCGTCAATATCTTTACGGCACTATTCTTAAATATTTACACCATTACGAGTTCTACTTTACAAGGATTAAACAAATTTAAATTAGTTTATAAAACAACTATTACAGGGTTTGTTTTAAATGCCTTACTTGATATTCCTTTGATGTATTTATTTAATAAAATTGGTATTCCACCATTCTTAGGAGCTTGTACAGCCACCATTATTGGTAATTTAGCAAGTTCAATAATATCTTTAACTTCTTTATCGAAAGAGCATGGAATCAAATATAAAGAGACTTTTAAAGTAATAATGAAAATGGTTATCCCAACTATAGCAATGATTGCAGTAGTGGTATTATTGAAATTAGTTTTACCTATTAACTATGAAAGTAAATTATCATGTATTATTTATATAAGTATAAGTTCTATAATTGGAGGTGTTATTTATTTAGTTATTTCCTTTAAGATGGGAATTATAAAACAAGTATTTGGCAAAAATATGGTTAATAAGATATTAAAAAAACTTACCTTTAATAAGATAAGTTTAGATTAAAATTAAACCATATACATTGAGTTAGAATAATTAGATTCTGTAATATTATTAGTTACATTACCGATATTACTAGCATTTTCTAATCTTGTTATTCTAGAGTCCAACCTATTTATTTGCCTTTCTATTTTAGCTAAACGATTATCTAATTCAGAGTAACTTGTATCGTATGAGTTGTTATTATACATATTAGCGTTTGGGTTAGGTCCTGCATAAAAACTTTGTGAGGCTTGAGCTTCTTGATAAGGAGCAAAATTATTTGGCATAGCATTTGGTGCCATATTTGGCATCATATTAGGCATATAGCTAGATTGTGACATATTAGCACTTGAAAAAAAAGTATTCCTATCTTTTTTCATGGGTGTTTCCCTCCCTTAGTTAAAGTATATGTTTTATTAAAGAAAGAAGTGATAAAATGCGTTTAAGAAATGTTAAAAATGCAAGAGAAATATTAGAGAGTAGCCCATATTTTATTAGTGAACCTACTAAATATAAGGGTAATTATAAAGAGTTGTTTGGTAATGATGCACCTATTCATTTAGAAATTGGAACTGGTAAAGGGCAGTTTTTGATTTTAATGGCTAAGACTTATCCAGATATTAATTTTATTGGGGTGGAAATGAAAGAAAGTATCTTAGTAAGAGCTATCCAAAAAGTGAGTGATAAAAACATTACTAATTTAAAATTTATGGTTTGGGATGCCTTTGCTTTAGATAAAGTTTTTGATTATGAAATTAGTACAATCTATCTTAACTTTTCTGACCCATGGCCTAAGAAAAAACACCATAAAAGAAGACTTACTTCCCCATTATTTTTGAATGTTTATGATAAACTCTTTTTAACAACTCCAACTATTATTCAAAAAACAGATAATACAGATTTATTTATAAGTTCTATAATTTATTTATGTAATCATGGATACAAGATAGAAGAGTATTCACTTGACTTAGAAAAAGAAGAAAACATCTTTAATATTGCTACAGAATATGAAGAAAAATTCATGAAAAATGGTGTCAAAATCAACTATCTAAAGGCGGTCAAAAAATAAAGTTTAAAAAATAGAAAAAAAATGATATAATTTTGAAAGTAGGTATGGAGGAAAGGTATGAAAAAGATTGTCCTTGTTCTTATAATGATATTATTGCTTACTGGGTGTACTAGTGTTCAAAAGATGTCTTTAGAAGAAATAATTGATAAAAACTTAAATTCTAATTTAACTCTAGCAAGTGAACATCGAAGTGGCTATAAATATTATTTACCTAAAGGACTTCGAATTACTAACCAAAATGACTATAATGAACGGATTAAAAGTGGCGATTATACCTATTACTTTTTTGTCGATTTAACCAGTTACTACAATAAAGTAATTGAAAAGTTTGAATCTCGAGATGATGTTTATTATTCCGAAGCTATTGATTTTAAAGATAAATATGGGTATTTAGAAATAAAATTAATTAAAGATAACAAATATCTTATTGAAATCATGTATAATTATGCTAAAATAGAAGTAATAGTAAGAAAAAATGATATTAATGTTACTGTAGCTAATGCCATTAGTATCTTATCTTCTATTGATTATAATGATACAATGGTTGAAAAAATTATCGGGGAAGAATTATCTTCATTTAGTGAACTTGAATATAATATATTTAAGACTACTCATGAAAGTAATTATTTAGAGTTAGTAGAGAAAGATGTGTATGAAGAACCGAGTGATGTAATTCATGATACTGATTTGATAAAATAAGGATGGTGTAAGAATGGGACTATTTAGTAAGTTAAAAAATGTTTTATTTGAAGAAGAAGAGGTTGAAATACCAGTAATAACTAAAAAAACAGAGGAAGAACCGAAAAATTTGCGAGAACAAAGGTATAATCCACCTTCTTTTGATACAGAAGAGATTGATGTTGTGCCTCCAAGAGATAATATTAGTAGATTTAGAAACGTTAAAAGAGATATAGAAATTGATGTATCTAATGATGATGTTAAAACTCAAGAAATACCTTTATCTTCAGAAAAAGAAGAAGAAAACAAAAGCCCATTTTTATCTTTTGATGAGGATGAATTTGAACGAGTTAATGCAAAAATAAAGGAAAATGAAGAAAAACAAATAAAACAAGAAAAACATGAAAAGCAAGAGAAGGAAAAACAAAATCCGAAAAAGAAGGAAGAGCCAAGAAGAACAGAGGCACCAAAAAGATTTAAGCCATCCCCTGTTATATCTCCAGTATATGGTATTTTAGATAAAAACTATAAAAAAGAAGATATTATTGAAAAAGGAAATGATATAGTAACTACTTTTGAAGAAGTAAGTGTGGAAACAGTAAGAAAAAAAGCTTTTGGGACTTTAGTTGATGATATTGAAAGTTCTTTAGGAGAAGAAAAGACTATTGTAAAAGAAGAAAAACAAGATGAACGAAGTATTGATGAAATTTTAACAGATTCCATAGATGAAATGATTTCTTTAGATGAAGAAATTGAAATTCCAATAATGAGTGGTGAAAGCTCAAATGTTGAAGATTTACTAGAAGAAAATGTGGAAGAAGAAAAAGAAGATGATGATTATCAAGAAATAGAAGAACCTATTTTAGATAATGATGAAATAGAATTACCTTCTTTTGAAGACTTGAGCGAAGAAAACTCAGATAATGAACAAAAAGTGGAAGATAGTTCCATTTTGGAAAAAACTGACACAATTAAAATGCTAGATGATATAGAAGATGAGCTTGATGATGTTAAAGCAAATAAAGAGTTATTAGAAGATACAACAGAAACTGATTTATTTAATTTAATTGATTCAATGTATGAAAATAGAGAGGAAGATAAATAATGTTTTTAGAATTTTTAGAAATTTTTTTACCAGTTTTAATTAATATTTTACTTATAATTCTTTTAATTGTAAGCATAATATTAGGTGTAAGGTTAATTAAAACTATTAATAAAGTAGACCAAGTAGTAAATGATGTCAATGACAAGATTGAGTCTTTAAATGGTTTATTTAGTATAATTGACTTTACTACAGATAAGATTGTTTCTATTACAGATATGATTACAGACGGCATATCTGGTTTAATAGGAAGAGTATTTTCCAAGAAAAAGAAGAAAATTGAAAGTGAGGTGGAAGAAGATGAATAAAAAAAATAACGGGATAGGAAAATTCATTGGTGGTATTGCTTTAGGTGTTGGCTTAGGTGTTTTATTTGCTCCAGCTTCTGGAAAAGAAACTAGAAAGCAACTAAAAAGCAAAGTAGAAGATGCTGCAAATTATATCAAGAATATTGATAAAAATGAAGTTAAAAGAGAATTAACTAAAAAAATAAATGAAATCAAAAAAGAATTAAAATCTCTAGACAAAGAAAAAGTTATGGAAATTGCTAAAGAACAAGCTAATAATATTGTCAAAAAAGCTGATGAATTAATTAAACTTGCTAAAGAAAAAGCTGAACCTGTTGTTGAAAAAGCAGCAGAAGAAATAAAAAGTAAAGCAATAGCTGTTTTAAAAGATGCAACAGCTAAACTAGAAGGAACAGAAAAAACTTCAAAAACTAAAAAGCTTGCTAAATAATAGGTATCTAAATGCCTATTTTTTATTGCTTATTTTTTTTAATAATGATATTATTATAGTAATAAGGATAAGGTGTTTTTGTATGAGAAATAATAATCGTATTTTTAAATGGATATTTATTTTTTTAATAGCTTTTGTTACATTTTGTAGTAGTTCTTTAGATGAAGGAAAAATAAATTATAGTAATATAGAAGCTGTAAATTATAAACAAGGAACTGGTTCATCTATAAAAAGTGTTAAAGCTATTAATAATGCTGATGTTATACAGATAGTAGCTAATCAAGGTTCTAGTGCCATTGATGGATATTATGTTGGAGCAAGTTTTAATACTTCTGTTTACTATAAAACAACAGCAACAACAATTAATGTTAGTGCGATGAATGGAACCCAATATGTTTGGGTTAAAGATGCCGCTGGTAATTTAAGTAGTCCAGCATCCATTACCATAAGTAATTCTTGTACAGACCAGAAAGCTCCAACAAATGCCACAGGTATTGGTCAATTTGAAAAATGTTTTGTTTATAGTTCAACTAATGGCTTACAAGCTATTTCTCCAGGTTTATTTAGTTGTGCTGATGGTTATGCTCTAACGGCACTTAATACTAATGATCATTGTTCAACAGTAACTAATCAAGTTTTATCTCAATATAATTTAGGAGCTAAGTATTGTTCAAGAGTTTATAACTACACTTGCCAAAAAACGAGTACTGAAAGTCCTGAAGTTGTTACTTCTTATTTAAGTAATTTGAAAATTTCTAGTGGAACATTATCTCCAGCTTTTAAAGCAACTACTTATAATTATTCAGCATCCGTTAATGTTTCAGCTATTAATGTTGAAGCAACATTAAATAGTGATGGTTCATCTTTTGTTGAAGGATATGGAAGTAGAACAGTAAAACTTAATTATGGAGTTAATAATATTCAAGTAAGAATTAAGAGTAGGACAGGTGCTGAAACAATTTATACAATTAAAGTTACTAGAATTGATAATCGTAGTAAAGATAATACTTTAGCATCCTTAAATACTGATGCTGGGTCTTTAAGTCCATCATTTAATCCTGCAACTGTTAATTATACGGTCAATGCCCCATATAGTACAACAAGTGCATCCGTTGAAGCGACAATTAAAGATAGTAAAGCGAGCTTTGTAAGTGGTTTTGGACCTCGTAGTGTGGAACTAAAAGAAGGTAATAATGATGTAGCTATTAAAGTTAAAGCCGAATCTGGAGCAACTAAAACTTATACTATAAGAATTGTAAGAGAATCAAATACAGATACACCAGCTCCAATTGATGATAGTGAACTAGCTTTGTTAGAGACACTAGAATTAAGTGAAGGAAACTTAGCTTTTGATAGTAAAACTTTTGAATATACAGTTTATGTTAATTATGAAGTTACACAAGTGATTGCAACAGCAAAGCCTAAAAACTCTAATGATATTGTCACTATTGTTGGAGGAGATAATTTAGTTGTTGATGTTGAGTCACAAATAATAGTTAATGTGGAAGATACAGCCCATAACTTTTCAAGAAACTATATAGTTAATGTTATAAGAAAAGAAGAAAATAATAATGTTTCTAATAATAGTGAAGTATCTGATATTAAAATTGAAAAGCATAATATTAAATTTGAGCAATCGCAAGAAAGATATAATATTACTTTAAACAAAAATGAATCAAAATTAAATATTACAGTTACTCCTGAAGATAGTTTAAGTACAGTAACTATTAAAGGGAATGAAGATTTAAAACTAGGTAGTGAAATAGAAATTGTTGTTACTGCCGAAGATGGCTCTGAAACAAAATATTATATTGAAATTGATGGAGTTAAAGAAGGTACTAATGTATTCTTAATAATTGTTCTTATAATATTAATTATTGTTGTAATTGGTTATATTATTTTAAGACTTATGGGTTATAAAGTATATTTCAACTTAAGTGTAATTGGTTCATTCTTTAGAAGTATAGGAGAAAAAATAAAAAATATATTTGACAGATAGAATATAAATGCATATAATTATAACAATTAGTGATGAAGGAATTTACGACTCTGGAGCTAAATCGAGAATTCGCGTTAAGAATTAAAGTGTATGATACATTCATAAAATAAGGTGGTACCGCGAGAATTTCGTCCTTATGGTATGGATGTTTTTTATTTTAGAAAGGTTTGATTTTATGAAAAAAATGACAAATTGGGAAGAACTTATATGGAGAGGACTTGTAAAAGACGTTGCAGGAGATAACATTGAGGATAAAATAAATAATGAAAGTGTTACTTTTTATTGGGGTACAGATCCAACTGCACCAAGTTTACATATTGGGCATTATAGTTCGCTAGTAACTGCAAAAAGATTAATGAAAATGGGGCATAAACCGATTTTATTATGTGGTGGTGCTACAGGAAGAATTGGGGATCCAAGACCAACAGCTGAAAGAGAAATTATTAGTATAGATACTCTTAATAATAATATAGTTGGTATTAAAAAACAAATTGATAAATTATTTGGTGGCAAAGCAAAATTAGTTGATAATTATGATTGGTTTAAAGGATATGAGTTTTTAGATTTCTTAAGAGATATAGGAAAATATATTAATGTTAACTATATGTTAGACAAAGATATAATTAATAGAAGACTTGAAACGGGTATTACTTATGCTGAATTTAGCTATATGTTAATTCAAGGTTATGATTTTTTAAATATGTATCAAAAAATGGATTGTATAATGCAAGTTGAAGGCAGTGATCAATGGGGCAATATTACGACTGGTATTGATCTTATTAAAAAAGTTCTTGGTCGTCAAGCTTATGCTTTTACTATGCCTTTAATCTTAGACGCTAGTGGGAATAAGTTTGGTAAAAGTGAAGGTAATGCTTTATGGCTTGATAAAGAAAAAACTTCAAGTTATGAATTATATCAATATTTAATAAATACTGATGATTCTATGGTAGAGCATTACTTAAAAGTATTTACATTCCTAACACCAGATGAAATAATTGATACTATGAAAAAACATAATGAGGAACCACATTTAAGAATAGCTCAAAAAGAACTTGCAAGATGTATTATTACAGATATTCATGGTGAAGAAGAGTATAAGATTGCAAAACATATTAGTGAATGTCTATTTAGTAGTGAAATAAAAGAACTTAAAGCAAGTGATATAATTAGTAGCTTTAAAGGTGTACCTACTTTTAAGTTAAAAAGTGGGACTACTTTAATAGAAGTTCTAGTGAATAACAATATTTGTTCATCTAGAAGAGAAACAAGAGAAATGTTAAGTACTGGCGCTATTTCTATTAATAATGAGAAAGTATCAGATGAGAATATGATAATTGATGAAAATTTAGCTATTGATAAGCAAGTTATTGTTATTAGAAAAGGAAAGAAAAAATATTATATTGCCATGATATAATAATAGAAATTAATGTAAAATTTGCATAAACAGGTTTTATTTTCTGTTGACAACATTTTACGCAAAAAATGCATAAGTTTTTGCATATAAGTGTATACTAAAATTGAATATTTACTAGCTTTGTGCTACAATATTTATTGTAGTGAAGGTGTTTTAAGGTGATAAATAAAAATAAAGTAAGTGTTTTTAAATATTTATCTTTATGTTTTGTATTTTTAACAGTTCTTTTCTTATTTATTGAAACTTCTTATGCTAACAATGAAGAAAATACAAATATTAAAGAAACTATAGTTGATGAAATGTCAAATTCATTTACTAATATTATTAATGAAAATAATGTTGGAAAAGTTTGGACAGATAAATCAGTTTTTTCTAGTGATATAAATTTAGATGGTACAAATATAAAAAAGAATGAAGATGAGGATTTTTTAGTAAGTTTAAGTGCAGCGTCTTTAGGGATAGATTTAAACATAAAAGAGGGAAATGTTAAAGATATAGCTATTGTTTTAGATGCTTCTGGTTCAATGGATGATCATTATGTAACTAGTGGTAGTGAAAAAATATGGAGAATTACTGCTTGCCAAAGATCGATAAAAGAATTTCTTTCTATAATTGCTAAAGCTAATAGTAGTCTGTCTATGGAAGACGAAAAATTTCATGTGTCATTTATAAGATTTTCTGGGGTAAATGCTGCAAAGGTAATCTTTGATTTGCAAGAAATTAATTCAAGTAATTTAACTACTTTACAAACCTTGGTTGATGGAGTTACAACATCATCTGGAACATATTGTAGTAAAGGACTAAATTTAGCTCTTGAACAAATAACAGAAAAAGGAAGAGAAAATGTTGATTCTTCAATTATTACTTTTCTAGATGGAGTACCTTCAGGTACAGATGGAAATACATCTATAGCGTTAGCTAAAAAAATAAAAAATAATCATAATATTAGTATGTTTTCCATTGTCATGAATGAAGATGCAAAAGGAGGACTTGAAACTTCAATGGATAAAGTAGGACAAGGAATATCATCAAACTATAATAATGCAACTAGTACTTCTTCTTTAGGAGATAAAACAGGAGATTCATATTATTTTATACCACAAACAGCTGAAGACTTAACTAATGCTTTTAAAGACATAATTAAAACAATTCAAAGAAAAGGATATGTTTTGGAAAATGGAAGTAATTTGACTTTTACAGATAAACTAGGATCTTACATGGAAGTAAATAAAATTAAAGCTTTATCTTATAATGGAACAGTTTATACATATGTTTCTGAATCTATAAAAGGCAATGTTAAGAAATATACTTTTTCGAATGCTGTAAATGATGTTTTTAATAAAGCTAGTAGCTTAAGCAAAATAGTTATTGAAGTAACTAAAAGTAGTGATAAAGAAGTAGGAGACATAATAAAAGTTGAAATACCTAGTAATTTGGTACCAATATCAATGTATAATGTAACTAGTAAGTTTTTAACTGATAAGACAGTATATACAACAACATTACAAGAGAAAAAACCAGTAACTTTAGTATATTCAAGTAATATCAAAAAAGACATTTATGACTTATATCGTAATTATGATACGAAATTAATTGATTATATAAAGAAAAATGGTAAGATAGAAGATAATATAGCAAGAGTTAAATTTTTTTCTAATTATTACCAAAGTGGGAGTAATGGAACAACAGAAGTAGATTATAAGCCATATAGTATGAATAATAAATATTTTTATGAAGATGAGAGCTATTTGTATATTAAAAATGGTAGTAATTATGTGAAATATAATGGAGATACATTAGGAAACAATACTTATTATGTTAAGTATAGAATTTATAAAGTAGGAACAGATAAAGATGTAATAGAGGAATATATTGCCATTAATTCTTTAACTAATGTTAAAAAAGATATTTATAATTATTGGTATTTAAGCGGAGTAAATAAAAGAACAATAGGGAGTGATACCTTAAAGGATAATAATGAAACATATACTGCAGTTAATTTAATTAGTACAACATGGAATGATTTAGAAGTAAAAAGTTATTTAGGAAATAATGGGATAAAGAGAATAGATATGGATGTTGATCGGATAAGTGTTACTGTAGAGAAAAGATGGGATGATGAAGATAATGATAATGGAAAAAGACCAAAAAGTGTTAAAGTAAGATTAAAAGGAAATGATGAGTTTTTAGTAGGAAAAGAAGTAGAACTAAATGAAGAAAATGATTGGAGTTATACATTTTTGAATTTGCCAACTAAAGTTGATGGAAAAGCTATAAAGTATACTGTTTTTGAAGAAGAAGTAGATAATTATAAAGCAAGTATAGTTGGAAGTGAAGAGAAAGGGTATTTAATAACTAATACTTATGTACCTGATCCTTATGTACCAAAAGAAGAAGAGAATCCTGTTACAGGATTTATGGGATCTATAATAGTAATAGTTTTAAGTATAATCTTAATCTATATTTGTTATTATTTTAGAGATAAGAGAAATAGACTTTATAAAATATAATTATTGTCTATTTTTTCTTGCAATTAATTAAAAAAAATTTATAATAGTAAGACATTAGAGGAGAAACAACTATGCTAAAAGAACAAGTTAGTGACTTAAATATTCGTAAAGTTTTGTTAAATAGTTATAGGTCAATTGTCTATTTACTTAGTGATTGAAGGGTATTTAAAAGATTTCGTTTTGAAGAGATAGAGCGCTATGAGAAACAGAACATACCTTTAGAAGAGAAAATATTAAATAGGAGAAAAATTAAAGAATTTTAAGGAATTTTATCAGCCTTTAACAGCTGTTTATCAAAAAAATAGATTAGTTGGATACACAACGAAATTTAATAAAGGTCAAAGATCTGATAAGTATCTAAGTAATCGAAAATTAAATAATTTATATTTCCTTGCTCATTTTTTTACTAAATTAGAAAATGTAGTTAAGAAGGGACATAATTTAGGTTTAGTATTTCCAGACTTATGCACAATATCAAATACTTTTGTCTCTAATATGGGACTTTTAAGTTTAACAGATTATGATGGTTTTCAAATTGATGATTATTTTTCGTTTTCAATTTCTGACGCTATTGATAATATGTATAAGGTTTTAAAGCCAAAATTTTATAATAATGGTTTATTCACCGAAGAATTAGATAAATATAGTTTGATGATCCTATTTTTTGCAAATTATTTCTTCTTTAGACTTAAGTTCTGTAGATACTATTAATCCAGAAACGAATGAAATATTAACAACGAGAGATTTAGCAGATTATATTGATCTAGATGATGAAGAAATAATTGCGATGATTGAAGATACTTTAAGTATGGATAGAGAAGGAGTATATGTTAGTAAGGTAGTAAACGCTATAGCTTCTAAATATGATTTATTTTACTTATAAAGAGGACAACGGAGAATATATTAAAATGTTATTTAAAAAATAACAATAAAACAAACTCTTCATATTTTATAATAGAAAGGAGTTTTTTCTATGTATCAAAATTACTATGGTAATAGATATGGAGATAGACAATTTATTGTGCCTTTTTTACTTGGTGGTCTAGTAGGTGGAGCAGCAGTAGGTGTATCCCGTCCAAGACCAGTTGTTGTAACAAATCCTTATCCTAATTACTATCCTTATGGAGTACCATATAATTATTATCCTTATTATAGATATTAATAGCCATTCCAATTAATATACATAGGGATAATAAATAACTACCACCATAAGAAACAAAAGGTAGGGGAATACCAATAATAGGAACTAATCCAATATTCATGAGCATGTTATAAAACGATTGAAAAACAAGTGTTAATAAAATAGCTGTGGATAGAGGATTTTTTTTCTGCCACAAATACTTAAATATTAAAAAGAAACAAATTAAAATAAGTAGTGGTACAAAAATACTATTTGTACTTAATATATAAGCAAAAATAAAGTCATTGTGATATTCTGGAAAATAAACAAAACTATGGGAACCAATAGATATTAAGGCATTTTCTAATTGTAAGTTACTTTGTTCTTTAAAACCAATTAATCTATCAATTCGATAAAAGATACTTGTACCAAATATTTTAATAAATAAATCTTGATACTTTATATACATAAAAGCTAAACCTAAAAAAGTCAATAAAGCTAGTATTGCTAAGATAATGAGAGCTTTCTTATTTTTGTTACGGTATATTAGACAACTAAATAAGATAATAGCATAAAAGATAATTGCTCCTGTATCCGGCTCTAAATAAGTTAAAATGCTAGGTATTAAGAAAGCAATTATTAAAAAGATTATATTTCTATTGGACATATTAAGTTTAATTAAGTAAAGTAATAATGCTATCTTCATGAGTTCACTAGGTTGTAATTTAAAAAAGTATAAATCTAACCATGCTTTAGCTCCTTTAGTTTCATTACCAATTATTAAAACTAAGACTAAAAGAAGATTACAAATTATATAAAACCAAATACTTTTCTTTATTATCCATTTCATATTAATTTTGGAAACAACAAAAATAAGTCCTAATGACAATAAACAAAAAATTAATTGCTTTGTACCTAGATTAGTTCCTTGTTTTAAAGTCATAACACTTATTATTAATAAAACCATAATTGGTATTAAAATTAAGTATTTATTGGTCATAATCTTTTTCATACTATTATTATGTTTAATTTGAAACTTATTAATACTAAAAACATAGTATGTAATAGAGGTGACGACTATGAATAAAGATTTACCAGGTGTTTTTGCTAATAAAATTGATAATACAATAGATAATGTTCAATCTGTTTTTTATGGCGAAGGAAAGGATGACCGAAACGTTAATGAAGTTTTAGATAAAATCTATAGTAATTCAAAATTTGCTTTCTTAAAAAGTGTGGAAATAGTTACAAACACTGAAAAGAGTGTCGAGAAAATAGCAGCAAGATTTAAAGACCATATCTTAACGTTAAGTAATAAAAATATTAAAATAGCTGATATAAAAAGTATTAAAGAAATAAAATAATCGCTTTTAATGGCGATTGTTTTTATAAAAAAAGTTATAATGTTCGCTTGTTTTTCATCATTAAATACAGTACAATTGTTTTAGGAATATTTAGTTGCCAGAGTGTCTACCAAATCTCTTATAGAGAGGAGGTTTGAGAGATTTGAAAAAACGTGAATACAATATAAAGTTGCTTCGCTACATATCACTCATTTTACTACTCTTTACCTTACTGGTTTTAGTAATAAAAAAATGACACTTAATTCGCATTTGAATTAAATGTCCATCTAAATTTGTTTGGGTAGACATTCAACATGCAAAACTGAATGTTCCCTTTTTTTATTGTATGCAAGTTTCCTTGACATATTCATGATAACATAAAAAGACTTATTTTACAATGTCTTTAATATATTTTTTTAATTGTTTAGCATCTTTACCAAAAATAATTTTTATTTGGTTGTCAACTTCAACAATACCTTGAGCTCCTAATTTTTGAATACCATCTTTATCAGCTAAAGTAACATCTTTTAAAATTACTTTAAACCTTGACATATTGCACTCAGCATTAATGATATTTTCCTTGCCTCCTAGATATTTTATTAACTTATTAATTTCATTACTAAAGTCTTTCTTACGAAGTTTAACAACTACTAATGAAATTATTAATAATACTACAATAATTATTGGATATTGTATCCATTCCATTTTAATCACCTATAAAGAATTATACTATAAAATTTTAAAATATGCACTATTTTATATATTAATCATAAATTATTAGTGAGAATACATGAAAGGGTGAAAAGATATGTGTAACAATAATAATGAAGGAAACTGCATTGCTGATATACTTAATGTGATAATGGTTTTACAACAAAATGCTTGTCCAGATAATTGTTTAGATTCTTGTGATAGACCAATGTTAGGTGGAGGACCAAATTGTTTAATTTGTAATACAAGACCAGTTATGTTATATACTTGCTGTGGTAATGGGCGTCCTTGGGCAATGCCAACTAGTAAGGATTCTGTAGCTACTTGCACTGCTGCAAGTGAAACTTGTTCTTCTGTATTTAGAGTAGAAAAGATAGAGGGTAATTGTTGTACATTTAGAGTACTAGCTGATAATCCTGATACAACAAGTTTATATCCATATGTAGCTACTAACTCAATATTCACAATGAATTTAGATTGTGTTTGTAGTATAAGATGTTTGAATGATACATTTGTAGAATGTGTTTAAAGCAATGAAAAACATTGCTTTTTTTATGGTTTGATTTTATAATTACACTAGGGTGAACGTATGAAAAAAGTTGTCTTATTTTTAATTTTATTATTAGTTCCAATAAATGTTTTTGCACTATCTTTACCAGATTTATATTCGAATAATGTTTTAATCTATGATTTAGAAAATAACGAGGTATTACTTGAAAAGAATAGTAATGAAAAGAAAAGTATTGCTAGTTTAACGAAGATAATGACAACAATTACAGCTATTGAAAATATTAGTGATGTCAATGAGGAGATTATACTAACAAGTAAAATGATAAATAGTGTTCCTTGGTATGCTTCTAAAGCAGGATTAAAAGTAGGGGATATAGTTACATACAAAGACTTGTTATATGCATCAATTATCCCATCAGGTGCTGATGCTACTTACTCGCTTGCGATTTCAATATCAGGAAGTGTCGAAGATTTTGTATCCAAAATGAATGAATTAGCTAGTAAACTAGAACTTAAAAATACTCATTTTGTGAATGTTACAGGTCTTGATGAAGAAGGAAACTATAGTAGTGCTAATGATATTTTAATAATGCTAAAATATGCTTTAAATAATGAATTATTTAAAGAAATTTATACAACTAAAGAATATACTTTGAAAAATGGTTTAGAAGTTAAAGCAACAATAGATAAATATAACAAAACTATGGGACTTGATTTATCCAGAATAGAAGGTAGTAAAACAGGTTTTACAGATGAAGCAGGAATGTGTATGTCTTCACTTTTTACAAGTAAAGAACGTGATTTAATTGCTATCACTTTAGGAGCACCTTATGTCCAAGGAAATTATTATAATTTAAGAGATGCGGTTGCTATTATTAATTTTGTTGACAATAATTATAAAGATATTGTTTTATCTGATAAAGAAGATTTAATAAAAATATTAAAAGTAAAAAATAGTAAAACAACACAATACTTAGTTTATCCAGAACGTGACGTTACAAAGTATTTGCCAGTTGATTATGACCCAGATGATATTAAAGTTGAATATACGGGAAAAGATGAATTAAGTTACAAAGATAAGTTAGGAGATACTATTGGAACCATAAACTATTATTACAAAGATGAATTAGTAAAAAAAGAAGATGTAATTGTAAAAGAAGAATTTAAAATGGATATTGCGAAAGTTTTAAAATCTAATTGGTTATGGGTATTCTTAGTCTTAATAGTTTTAATATTTATTCTTTTAAAAATTAGAAGAATTGTAAGAAGAGCAATAAGAAAGCAAAGAAGAAAGAGAATTATACGTTAATTAATTCTCTTTTTTTCATTAGGGGGTCCATTTTTATTTGGTTCATTCATATTATTTGGTCTATTATTAGGGCTTTTGTTATTTCCACCAATATTTGTAATAGTATTTGTAGTATTAAAAGTTGTATATTTTATATCATTAAGTTCTAAAGTATAGCTTTTATCTTTTTGCATTTTATTAGTAGAAATAGCAATAGAAGAGAAACTCTTTTTTGAGGTATAAGTAATAACTGTATTTTCCTTTTCATCTATTAATTTAATAGACGTTCCACTTGAATAGGTATTACTTAAATTGATTAAAGCTCCAACTTGAGTAGAAGTCTCACTAAAACCTTGGGCCATTCCACTTGAGCCAAGAGCTATTATTGTTCCGCCAGTTATAGAACATTCACCATCGTAGTCTAAGGCACCATTTCCGTTATCCACTGGACCATCAACAAATATTGTTCCGCCATTAATTATTATTGAACCATTAGCATCTAATCCATCACCAGAAGCTAGGACAGTTATATTGCCATCATTAATAATTAGTTTATTATTAGAGTTACTAGAAAATTTATTCTCTCCAGGCCGATTCAGACTAGAAGAATCTTTTCCACCAGCAACGTTAATTCCATCATCTAAAGAAACTATATTGATAGAGCCATTATTAATAGTTATATTTGCCGATTCTATTCCTTCGTAACTATTACTAATTTCAATTGTACCATCATCAATAATTAGTTCTGTATCAGCGTGTATTGCGTCATCACCTGTATTAATTTCAAATTTACCATTTTTAATACCTATATAGTTATTAGAATGAATTGCATCATCTTCACTATCAATTATAAAACTGCCATTTTCTATTACTAAGTTATCTTTAGCTTTTATGCCTTTAATGCTTTCAGTAGTAACATTACTATTCCAATTTTGATAGCGATTTTGATAATTAGAAACTTCGCCATTACCCGTTTTAATATTAAAATTTCCATTTTGGATTAAAAGTTTTGTTTCAGCTTGAATTCCATCTTTTAGAGAAACTATATTAAAAGTACCATTTGAAATTTTGATAAAGCCTTTCTCTTCATTAGTATCGTTAGTACTTTTTAAAGCATCATCTTTGGAATTAATATTATATGTTCCATCTAATATATAAAGTGAGTCTTTTCCTCTTATTCCATCTCCGTTAGCTTCAATATTATAAGTTCCATTTATAATTTTCAAGTCATCTTTAGAAACAATTCCATCTTTATAATTAGCTTTGATATTGATAGTACCAGTGCCTTCAAAGATTAAATCATCTTTACTAAAAATGGTAGCATTAATATCTTCATCTTCTACTTTATAAGAAAAGCCATCACTTAAGTAATTCGTACTGCCATCTTTTAGTTCAATAACAACATTTTGAGCATTATTTACTAAAATGGCGGGACCAGAATTATTGTTTATATTAACGTTATCGAAAACTAATTTTACATTAGATGATGTATCAATCGTAATATTTCCATCTTCTATTTTACCATTTAGGTAATAAACTCCTTCTTCATTAATTTTAATACTTTCAGTTAAATTTATTTCTTGTTTTGGATATTTGTCCCAATCTATTCTTTATCACTATCATCAGTATTAAGTTCGATTTTAATATCATTAGTTGTTTTATAGTTTTTTCTTTCCTCTTTTTTTAAATTCTTATTTAGAAATAGAAATAAAGAGAAGATAACCACTATAATTAAGATAATCCCAAATATAATTTTCTTCTTCATAACAATACCTATAAATCGTTATCTTCTAATGTTTGTGATAACATAACTTTTAAATTGCCATTTTTAACTCTCAAAGCATCAATAAACTCTTTTTCATTTGCATTATTATTTAAAGTTATTCGATAATTTAATTCAAATAAACTTCCCATATTAGTAGTTTTTACTTGTTCTAAAACATGAGATTTAGTAAATAAGGCGAAAACATCATCAAATATAGATGTGTAATCTAAATTTTCGGGAATAGTAACTTTTAGTATTTTTTCTTGTTTATTTCGTTCAAAAACAGATGTTTTACTTAAAATGAAGATAATAATACAACCTACAATTGTGATAATTCCTGCAAATAGAATGTATCCAACACCTGTAGCAAGACCAACAACCATCGCAAAGAAAACACTAGCTATTTCTTTAGATGTACCTGGTACACTTCGAAATCTTATTAAACTAAAAGCTCCCACTATAGCAACAGATGTTCCTAAGTTACCATTAACCATTATGATAATTGTTCCAACGAGAAAGGGTAGAATAGAAAGAGTTATTAAAAAGTTTTTACTATATTTTGAAGTTAGTTTGTGAGTAAAAGCAATAATAAGACCATATATAATGGCACTTATGAAACATAGTAATAATATGTTTAAACTTAGTAACGCTTCATTATTTGTAATAATACTACTAAGCATTTGTTATCATCTCCTTTAATTTTTTATAAATGCTTCCATATTTAGAAAAAGAAGTAGGGTAAATTTGTAATTCAGATAGTGTTTTAGTAAGCCATAGAGGTATAGAAGTAGCTGATTTTATTTCCATTATATAGTAATTATCTTTAAAGTATTTTTTTCCAGCATCACCTAACTCTAAGTTTAAATCACTAGTTCTACTTCTTAAATTACTATCAAGGGTAATTCTTAAAGATTCTTCTTTTCCTTTAAAACTTATTCTGTCATAAGCTATAAATATTTTGGGTTTTAGCTTTTTAAATTTTATGTAGTAGTCTATTTCTTTCATGATTTGGGAATTATTATGTTTCCTATTATGAAGGTAGTTATAGTAATCACATAATTTTAGTTTTATTCTTCTTTTATAGACAATACCTTTATATTTATTTTTAATTTCTAAAAAGACATCATCTTTCATATTAGGTACTTGATAACTTCTTAATCTTATTTTTTCTTTAAATACTGGTTTTTCTAATGAATTGATTATTAAATCGTTATTATCGTTATCAAAATAAATATTACAGATTGTTGTTTGATAGTATTTATCTTGTTCTATTTTATCTTTGATTTTTTCTAATAAAAGACTTTTCTTTTCTTCACTTAAAAGATATTTTACTTCTTCTCTTTGAAAAACTTTTTCATACATTCTAAACTTTCCTTTCACAAATCATATCCTAAAGTATTTTATTGAAAGAAATGTGGACATATTATGAAAGAATTGTGAAATTTATTAAAATAAAAATGGCACAATCATGCCATAAAATAATTACTTATTATATAAGCGATATAAGCTTATACTTGGTAGATTATTAAATCGTAATTTATATTTGTTAGTTCCTAATCCATTAGAGACAAATAATTCTTTATCATCAAAACTATAATGTTCTTTGTAATAGTTAGTAACATTTTCCTCTTTAAATAAAGGATTTATAATATTTACAATTCCACCAATACTACCAGATAAAACTAAGTTCCCGCTACTTAGATTATCTATATAATCAGGTTCATGGGTTAAAACAATTTTGTAATAATCTTTTTCTTCTTCGTTATCTAAAATACTATAATCAGGATTATCTGAGTTAAGTCCAACTATAACTAAAGGAGTAGTTGACTTGTAAAATAATAACTTCGTTTTATTATCTAATAAAATAAAATCTGCTTTATCAATAACATCATAATAATTATCGTTTTCATTGTCACTTTTACTACTAATAGCATATTTATATAGTTTGGGTTTTAATTCACTCAAAGTTGTAATAATATCATGGTAATTATCATCATTTAAAATTGTATCTTTATCAAATAAATTTCCAGTAAAGACAATAATATCAGGATTTAAGTCATTAACTTTTTTAACTATTTGTTCTAGTTTCTCCTTATTAATTGTTGTTCCATATCTAATATCACTAATATGAGCTATTTTAAAGCCATCATAATCCTTATTAATTAAAGAGTGTTCTACTTTATGTTCTTTTATAACTATAAAGTTTGGTTCAATCAGTCTAGCATAACAGAAAATTATTAAGAAGATAACAAAAATAATAATGGCTATTTTTTTATATCTTCCAAAAGTTTTTTTTGTTTCTTCTTGATTTTCTTGTTCTTCTTCTAATTCATATCTATCAGAGCGCATAAAAAGACCTCCTAAATAAATAATAAAGCAAGATAAGAAAGGATAGCAAGAGAATTATGAAAGATATGGACAGAGATATTACATAGTATATTATCTGACTCGCTATAAACATAACCTAGGGCATACCCCATAGAAAAGTAGGGAATTATATATAATAAATCAGTTAATCTTGTATAACTAGAAACGATGTGAGCTAGAGCAAAGAGTAGAGAAGTTATATAAATAAATAATTTCTTATTTTTAATAGCATTTTTAAAAGATGCTCTAAAAGCTAGTTCTTCACATATTGGACCTAAAATACACATTGCAGGGACAGCATAGATTACTAGTTCTTTTAAAACAGTTCTATTAATTGCTTCATTATTAGCTATTCCATTAGTAACAAAAAAATTGATAAGTAAATTAGATGCACTCATAGCGATAAAACCAAGTAACCAAGATTTAAAACAAATATCAAAATATTCTTTTTTATTCTTCTTGAAATCACTAAAGCAATTTTTAAATTTATCTTTATTTAAGAAAATTAATACTATAGTGAGAGATATTTCACAAGCAAGTAAAGTACTTGCTTTAACTAAGTTATTGTCGCTAGTAATAAAATTATAAAATACTAATTGAAATACAATAGGAAATATAAAAAAAAGAAGGTAAATAAAAATTCCTTTAGTTATTTCCCTATAATTTTTATTCTTTTTTTCTAACATATTTATCTTCCTTACTTTTCTATATATCCCATAACTTTAAGCCTATCAATTGTTTCAGTTCTTGACTTTTCTCCTACTAAACGATTCATCGTACTCATTTCTTCGCCATTTTTAATAAAGATTACTGTTGGAGTACCATTAATTGTTGCGACACCTTTTACAAAAGCTTGCTCTTCATTATTTAATAAATCAGTATGAATTTGATATGCTGTTAAATCATAGTCTGCTAATACTTTCTTAAATATTGGTAAATAAGATTCACAATGAGAACACTTACTACCTGTCATAATGATGATAAAAGATTCTTTATTTTCTATTTTTTCTTTAAATTCACTAGCATTTAATAATACTAAATGACTATTTATTTCATTTTCTTCCTCTTTCTTAGTTTTGCCTACATATGCAAATAATGCTCCAAAAGCAACTATAAATAAAATAATTCCAATTATAATAATATTCTTTTTCATAAAACTTCACCTTATTAAATATACCATAATAATGAGTTTATAGCAATAATCAGTTTTTTTGTTTTCAATAATCTAATTATTGCTGAGATTTAGTAAAAAATTAAAGAAATTTTAATTTTTTCTTGACAAGTGAATAATTATTCAACTATAATTAATTCAAGGTTGAATAATTGCTCAACTAAATATGTTATATATTTTGGAAGAGGTGAAAAAATGGCTAAAAACGAATTTACTTGTGATTGTAATATAATTCATAACGATGTAGTAACAAAAGTGAATAAAGAAATGCTTGAAGACAGTATGTTTTTTAAAATAGCAGATTTCTTTAAAATTTTGGGAACTCCAACAAGAATGAAAATTTTATATGCATTAGTTCAAAGTGAAATGTGTGTTTGTGATATTGCTAATGTCCTAAGTATGAGTAAGTCATCAATATCGCATCAATTAAGTGAATTACGAAGAAGTGGTATTGTTAAATGTTATAAAATTTCAAAAGAAGTTTACTATATGCTTGATGATGAACATGTTAAAGAAGTAATTGAAATAGGAATAGAGCATGTAGAACATAGAGAAAGAAGGAATTAATAAATGAAAAGTAATTTTAAATTAAAAGGATTAGATTGTGCTAATTGTGCTTTAGAACTTGAAAAAACAATAGGGAAAATAAAAGGTGTTAAGGAAGTTCACATTAATTTTATGACGGAGAAAATGGAACTTGTATATGATGAAAACTTTAAAGATGAAATTATAACCAAAGTTAAAAAAGTTGCCAAAAAAGAAGAACCTGACATTGAAATAGAAGAAATTTAGAGGATTATATGAAAAAGAAAGTAATAAAAATTTCATTATCACTAGTTTTATTTCTTGTAGCAATACTATTAAAATTTGATGATTTATGGATAACTCATTCTTTATTTATTTTGAGTTATTTAATAGTAGGATTAGAAATATTAAAAAAAGCTTTTAGAAATATTTTAAGAGGTAAAGTATTGGATGAAAATTTTTTGATGACTATAGCAACAATTGGAGCATTTTTTATAGAAGAATTTCCTGAAGCTGTGGCAGTTATGTTATTCTATCAAATCGGCGAATTTTTTCAAAGTTTTGCTGTAAAAAAATCAAGAAAGTCGATTGCTTCTTTAATGGATATAAGACCAGACTATGCTAATTTATATATTAATGGAAACTTAAAAAAAGTAAATCCCGATGAAGTAAAAGTAAATGACATTATTGTTGTTAAACCAGGAGAAAAAGTACCTTTAGATGGCATAATAATTGAAGGAAAAACTAGTTTAGATATGAAAGCTTTGACAGGAGAATCAATGCCAAAAGATGTAGAAGAACAAGATGAAGTATTAAGTGGTTCGATAAATATTATTGGTTTAATAAAAATAAAAGTAACTAAAATATCTAGTGAATCAACTGTGAGTAAAATCTTAAATTTAGTTGAAAATGCGAGCAATAAAAAATCTAAATCGGAAAACTTTATTACTAAATTTGCTAAATTTTATACTCCAATCGTAGTATTAAGTGCTCTATTTATTGCCATAGTTATACCTATAATAACTAGTGAAAGTTTTAGTTCATCTTTATATACAGCCTTATCCTTTTTAGTAGTTTCTTGTCCATGTGCTTTAGTTATATCCATACCTCTTAGTTTTTTTGCTAGTCTTGGAGGAGCAAGTCGGATGGGGATTTTAATTAAAGGAAGTAATTATATAGAAGCATTAGCTAAAGTAGATACTATAGTTTTTGATAAAACAGGAACTCTTACTAAAGGAGTTTTTACTATCCAAAAAATAGAGTCAGTAGGAATTAGTAAGGAAGAATTACTTATGTATGTAACTTATGCTGAAAACTATTCGACTCATCCGATTGCTCTAGCTATTAAAGCGGCTTCTAATATAGAAATTGATGAATCAAAAATTAAAAATGTCCAAGAATTATCTGGTTTCGGAGTTCAAGCAGAAATAGAAAAACATCAAGTACTCATTGGTAATGCTAAGCTTATGAAAGAAAATAAAATTAAATTTAAGAAAAGTGATGATATTGGAACAATTCTTTATGTTGCAGTGGATAACTTATATAAAGGGTATATATTAATTGCAGATGAAGTAAAAGATGATGCTAAAGAAACCATTAAAGAATTAAAGCATAATAATATTAAAAAGACTATAATGCTTACAGGCGATTATAAGAGTGTAGGGCTTAGTGTAGGAGAAAGTTTAAAAATTGATGAAGTATATACTGATTTATTACCGCAAGATAAAGTAACTAAAGTTGAAGAATTGCTAAAAAGTAAAAAAGATAATAATAAAGTTGCTTTTGTGGGAGATGGTATTAATGACGCCCCAGTTCTAACTTTAGCTGATATCGGTATTGCGATGGGGACAGTTGGAAGTGATAGTGCTATTGAGGCCTCGGATATCGTTATTATGACTGATGAACTAACAAAAATAGTGAGCGCCATTAAATTATCCCATAAAACAATGAGAATAGTTAAAGAAAATATTGTATTTGCTATTTTCATAAAAATATCAGTCTTACTATTAGCAATATTAGGAATATCAACCATGTGGGAAGCAGTATTTGCGGATGTTGGTGTTTCAGTTCTTTCGATAATTAATGCTTTAAGAGTATTAAAAGTTAATAAAAAACAAAAAATATAGAAAAGGATTTGATTAAAGTGAAAGAAATAAAAATTAAAGTTAAAGGAATGCATTGTGAAGGTTGTGAAAAGAGAATAAAAAATAGTTTAGGATTATTAGATGAAATAGAAAATGTAATAGTGTCATTTACTAATGGGGAAGTTACAATTAAATTAAAAAAAGAAATTAATTTGGAAATAATTAAAGAACAAATAGAGGATTTAGGTTTTGAGGTCATAGATAATGAAAAAAGTAATTCTTGATATTGAAGGAATGACTTGCAGTGCTTGCTCTAATGGCTTAGAGAAATACTTAAATAAACAAAAAAATATAAAAAGTGCTAGTGTTAATTTAGTAATGTCAACAGCTAGTATAATTTATGATGACTTATCACTTGATGAGTTAAATAAATATGTCTTAAAAGCAGGTTTTAAATCTTTAGGAGTACATAAAGAAGTAGAAAAGAAAAAAGAAAGTATTGTGCCTTTTATCATTTTTGGGTTTCTTTCTTTGTTTGTTTTATATATTGGTAATGCTTCAATGCTTAATATGCCTATAATATCATTTTTAAATATGAAAGAAGAACCACTTATTTATTCTTTTACGTTATTAATTCTTACAATACCTTATTTGTTTTACGGAAAAAGTGTCATTACAAGTGGCTTAAAAAACTTAGTTCATAAAATGCCCAATATGGATACTTTAGTAACAATTGGAATTCTTAGTAGTTTTTTATATAGTTTATTTGGTGTCATAATGGTTACTCTAGGCTTTTTTGAATATGTTCATCAGCTTTATTTTGAATCAACAATTTTTGTTATTTATTTTATCAAATTAGGTCGTTTTATTAGTGAGTTTAGTCAAAATAAAACGAAAAATGCTATAAAAGATTTAGTAACTATAACTCCCAAAATAGCACGAATTAAAAAAGGAGAAAAAACTTTTGAAGTAACTATTGATGAAGTGAAAAAAGGCGATGTCTTAATCGCTTATCCAAATGAAAAAATTGCTGTTGATGGAATTATAGTTAGAGGAGAAAGTCATTTTGATGAATCTTTTATAACTGGGGAACAAATTCCGATATCTAAAGGAGTAAATGATAAAGTAGTAGCAGGTTCTTATAACTTTGATGGTATAGTTACTTATAAGGCTTTAAAAATAGGGAAGGAATCTTTAATATCGGAAATTACAAATCTTGTCATAGAAGCTACAAATACTAAAACTAAAACTGGACAATTAGTTGATAAAATATGTAACTATTTTGTACCTTTTGTTTTTATAATAGCTTTTCTAACGTTAGTTTTTTCTTTAATAATTAATTCTTCTTTTAGTATTTCCCTAACTAGATTTGTAACTGTTTTAGTTATTGCTTGTCCTTGTGCTTTAGGGCTTGCAACCCCGCTTGCTCTAGTTGTTGCTTTAGGTCTTTGTGCTAAAAAAGGTATTTTAATTAGAACAAGTGAAATATTAGAAATCACTTCTAAAGTAAACCAAGTTGTCTTTGATAAAACAGGGACTTTAACAGAGAGTGTTTTAACAATTTCTAAGATACATAATTATAGTAAGTTAGAAGATAGAAATATATTATCTATTCTAGGAGCTTTAGAAGTATCTTCTCTTCATCCCATTGCTAAGAGTATTACATCTTACTTACAAAAAGAAAATATTTCTTATGATAAAAATGTCAAAATAGAAAATATTGCTAACTATGGCATTAAAGGAGAATTAAATAATAAGACGTACTATGCTGGTAATAGAAGTCTGTTAAAAAAATTGAAAATAAAAAATCTTCATCTAAATGATGAAGAAAAATTAACTAAAGAAGGAAATAGTATTGTTTACTTAGTAGAAAATAAGAAGATTATTGCTTTAATTGGTATTAAAGCTCCTATAAGAAGACATGCCAAAGAAGTAATAAAAAATCTAAATAAGTTGGGGATAACTACATCAATGTTAACAGGGGATAATCTTGCTTCAGCATCTATTGTAGCAAAAGAACTAGGCATTAAAGAAGTTTTAGCTAATGTAACTCCCAAAGAAAAATCTTTGTTTATAAAAAAATTAAAGAGTGATGGTAAAAAAGTCTTATTTTTAGGAGATGGCATTAATGATGCACCTTCACTTGCTTTAGCTGATGTATCTGTAACTTTAGGAAGTGGAACTGATGTTGCAGCATCTTCTTCTAATGTTATTTTAATGAACAATGATTTAAGCAAAGTTATTTCTTTAATAGAGATTAGTAAAAAAACTTTACGAAATATTAAACAAAATTTATTTTGGGCTTTTATTTATAATATTTTAATGCTTCCTATAGCAGCAGGGTTATTTACAAACTTAGGAATTGAGATAAATCCCATGCTTGGTTGTATTGCAATGCTTTTGAGTAGTTTAATTGTTACATTAAATGCCTTAAGATTAAAAATTATTTGTAAAAAATAATTTTTTTGTAACCTTTTACTTTAAAAAGCTATCTATTAAGTGAAACGCGTTTTAAGGAGGATGTGAATTTTGCATAATAAAGTCGACTTAAATATAGAACTATTAATAGAAGAATATACTCCTTATATTTTTAAAGTTGTTGATTCAATTTCTAATAATTCCTTATCATACCAAGATAAAGAAGAAATAATATCTGATACTTTCTATTTACTTTGGAAAAATCAAACAAAAATAAAAACTAATATCAAATCATACCTTGCAAGTATTGCTAAAAATTGTACTTATAACTACTTGAATCACACAAAACTCACTTTTGAACTAAATGAAAATTTAGAAAGTAATTTTACTTTTGATTACGACACAAACTTATTAATTAAAGAAAAATTAAAAAACTTAAATAGGGAAGAAAAAGATTTATTTAATCTATATTATCTAAATGGTTATAAAATAAAAGAAATTGCTAGAATAAAAAGAAAAAGTATTAGCAATGTTAAAGTGACTCTTTTTAGAGTCCGAAAAAAATTAAAGGAGGATTAAAAATGTCTAGACTAGATACAACAAGAATAAAAGAATTAACTAATAATCGCATTAGTTATGACATCTTTCTAAAGGAGGAAGAAAAAAAGATGAAAAAAATAAAAAAAATTGAGGTTATAACAACTATTTGTGCTTTATTTATAACTTTCACAATTACAGTTGATGCTGAAACTGGAGGTGCTATCAGTACTCCAATAAAAAATGCTATTAAAATAAAAGTTGATGGCGAAGATAAGAATGCTACTTGTACGAAAAAAGAAGATGGCAGTCTTAATTGCAAAATTGATGAATCGGTTACAGGTAGTGATACTGAAGTTATAGTTGATATAATGAATGCTCAAGAAGGCAATATTGAAATGGAATATAACCAGGAAAGTGGGGAGTTAAATACAACAATAAAAGATTAAAATGATGGCTTTTAAACTATCATTTTTTTCATTTCTAGCATAAAATATAGCAAATGTTAATCAAAATTTACTGAAATGTCAATCGCTTTTGCTAGCATTTTTAGAAATATGTGTTTATAATAAAGCTATCTTAACTTTTAGAAAGGACTTAGTTTAGTAGTAATGAGTAGTTTAAAAAAATTTAGTTTTATCTTTTTAGTTTTTATAATCGGTAGTTTTATCGGTTTTGTTTGGGAAAATGTGTTTACCATAATTAAGGGAGCTTATCATTTAAGGCAAGGGTTACTTTATGAACCTTTAATCCCTATTTATGGTATAGGAACATTAATTTTCTATTTTATTTATAGTAAAACTGAATTTGGTGATAATAAACTATTATGTCTTCTAAAAGTTTTCTTACTTGCCTTTTTAGTAGGAGGTATTACAGAATATTTTTGCTCTTTCTTTCAAGAGAAAATATTTGGAACTATCTCATGGAATTATTCTCATATGAAGTTTGATTTAAATGGACGAACTAGTTTGTTACATTCTTCATTTTGGGGACTTATGGGTATTTTCTTTTATACAATTATTATGCCTTTATTAAGAAAATTAAAAAATATTTTAGAAAATAGAACTTTGCAATTTTGTACGATTCTTTTTACTTTTTTCTTCCTTTGTGATGTATCAATATCATTCCTAGCTTGCTATAGAAGAGATGAGCGAAGAAATAATATTGAAAATAGTAGTACGATAGCAACATTTTTAGATACTTATTATACCGATGATGTTATTGATAGAGTTTATAACAATGCAGTAGCAGTGAATAAATAGGTATAGTTTCGTATCTATTTTTTCTTGTTTTTCGATTCTTTTTGTGGTATGATAAAAAACCATTAAGGAGGCAGAAATTATGAATATTACCAGTAATATGAATTCTTTTAAAGTTTTACATTTAAAAGAAGATGCTACTGATGAAGAAATAAAAAGTGCTTTAAAATATCATGTTGAAATGTTTTGCGGTGAAGATGGAAGTAAGAAAAATAAAGATGGAGATTATTTAGCAGAGATTTATCACGGACATTATAAAAAACTAATGGATAAAGAAGAAAAAGCAAAAATGATTGAAGAGTTAAGACAAATGAAGGATGATTCTTGCGATAATTCTAATGAAAATGCTTTAATGGTTTTAAAAACGCAAGAAGAAAAACAAAATTATATGATTACTTCTATAAATAGAGAAATTATAGAAAGATATAGTGCAGAACAACCGAAGACAAAATTTAGTTTAAAAAAGGTTTCTTTAAAAAATACCTACGTTATTATTGGACAAGATTGTTCTTTATTATTTGCTAATTCTGTTTATAAAGGTTGGAAAGATATTAAAAGAGAAGACCCAATATCAGGTAAAACAAAAATAGAAAAATACGCTGATTTATATACCTTAAAAGATTACTTTTTTAAACAAAACATTTTTGGTATAGATAGTGTATTTCCTTATTTTAAACTTCCATGGGAGAATGGACAAATTTTTAAAGTAAATGGTATTTTATCTATTGCTTTTCTAGCATCGAAGATTTTTCCTAATTCCTTAGTTTACAATGGGAAAATAAAAGAAAGTGACTTCAGAAAATCATATGATATTATATTAAACTATCTTAAACAAAATTCTGAATACGTCGCAAGTCTTTTTGAAGACGTCGATTTAGAAGAAGTGAATAAACGAATGAAATTATAAAATTAAACTTGGAATTTAGTTTCAAGTTTTTAAATGTTCAAATTTACAAAATAAAAGATTTAATTCTTAATTTTTTCGTGGTATTATAAATGTGGTGATAACAATGAAAAAGAAAACTTTATTATTAAGTATTTTACTTGCTTTTGTAACTTTTTGTTTTCAAAAGGAAGTTTCCGCCTTAATTATACCTACACCAGTAGATGGAACAATTATAATTAGATGGATTGATTATGGGGATTTACGTCATGAAAGACCTGATGAAATTAATTTAGTTGTTGTTAATCCTGATTTATCTAATAAACATGAAACAATAAATCTTAAAGCAACAGATGCGACAGTTTCTATTGACAAAGATGACCATGCTATTACCGAATGGAAATTTACGAAACATGGTTACGGTAATTACTTCTTTACCCATGAAGCGCCTTCAAGAGATTTTCGCCTTGAATATAGTGATGTTGAAAATATATCAGGTGGAACTTTGACAGGATATAATTATATTGATTCGATGTCAAAAGGTTATTTACGACCTACTCAAGAAGACTTAAATGGCCACGTTTTAGAAAGTGCTGGTACTCTTGTAGTTACTTTAGTTAAAGATACCCTAAAAACGAAGAATTTAACAGTTACTTATAACGACTCTCAAGCTCGTGATAAATTAGTACGAGGACTAAATTTTGCTATTAAAGGTGGTAATGTCACTGACCCAGAAACAAAGAATGCTTACTATCGTTTTAATATTAGTTCTACTGCTACAATAAATGAAAATGATAACGTTGATACATATACAAAAAGTATTATGATATCTGATACTGATGCTTATCAAACAGGTAATCCTAAAATTGATTACATTTTTGAAGAAGATATACAAAATATGCCTGGAAGAACTATAGATTATAAAATAGATGGCGATAATATTTTAGTTACAGTTAATTATCAAGCTAAGACTAATATCGTGCCAATTAAAGTAGAGTGGATTGATAATGACAATAAACTAGGTTTAAGACCAAGTAATTTAGTGATGAAAGCATATGACCAAAATGGTTATTTAGAGAAAGAAATTATTTTAGATGAGAATAGTAATTGGATAACTAATGCCACTTTATTTGAAAATATGCGTTATTCTAATGGAACACCAATTGATTATGATATGCAACTAGAATCTAATGATAATTACGAATATACAATTTCTAAAGATGATAATGGGTATAAAGTAACTGCTCGATTAAAAGGTTTAGAAGTTTTACCAAGTGATGAAAAAGAGCCGGAAACTTTAGTATCCACTAAAGTTGATGATATCTATAACACTGTTATAGATAATAAAAAAGAAGAAAATAATCCTCACACAGGTAATTTTATCATAGGATATATTATTATGTTTCATCTAAGTTTAATTGGATTAATTATTGCTTTAAAACCTAGAAAGAAACTAATTAGAGGTATTTAACTTCTTTTTATTTTAAGAATGGTGGTATGTATATGAGTGGTGATATTGGAGATTTAATTGAGAAATATAAATTAAATGAAGAAGAGCATAATAAAGTTTTAGAAAAATTAAAAAATACTATTTTTTCTAAAGCAAGTTCTTTTAAACAACCATCTATTATGTTTGTTATTGGACAACCTGGTTGTGGGAAAACGACATATATAAGAAATTTTTCTTTAAATAAAGATTATGTAATTATAAATTCTGATGAATATCGTCACTTTCATAAATATTCAAAAGAGATACTAGAGAAAGAACCAACTTATTATGCAAAACTTACTAATTATGATGCTCATTTGTGGGGAGATGAATTATTTTCTTATGCTCTATTAAATAACTATAGTGTTTTAAGAGAAAAAGCCCCAATAGATTTAAGTTTAATAGAATTAATTAAAGATATTTCAAAAAACAATGAAGTAGTAATAAATGTTGTTATATCAGGTAATTTAAATAGTTTATTAGCTACTAGAGAAAGATATGAGAAAGAAATAAAAACTAAACCAAATGCTAAACTATCTAATATTGAAGCTCATAATAAATGTTATCAAATCCTGAATGAATTTATTAGTGAATGTTTATTAAATAATGTCAAAGTAAATTATGTTATTTATGAAAATGAAGAATATAAAATAATTCCTGTAAAAGATGATTATTTGAGATTGTTAGAATATTATAGAGAAGAAAGCAATAATAAAACTTGTCTTGAATTTAATAAACGGATAAGCTTTATAAAAAACTCTATGAAAAAAAGAAATGCTCCAAAAGAAGAATTTCTAGAACTGCAAAAAATAGAAAATTTATATGAAGAGTTAGTAAAGGAGGAGGAAAATGTTAGAAAATAAAGTCGTTATTATAACTGGGGGAACGAGAGGTATAGGTTTAGAAACAGTAAAACTTTTTGCTCATAATAAAGCTCAAGTAATTTTATTTGGTTCAAAAAAAGAAAGTGTCTTTAATGCTTTAAAAAGTCTAAAAGAATTAAATATTGAAGTAGAAGGATATTATCCTAATTTAAGTGATTATGAAGAGATTGAGAAGACGATAGCTTTAATTAACGAAAAATATAAACACATTGATATTTTAATAAACAATGCAGGAATTTCGGCAAATAAAAAGATAGAAGATACGAGTTCAAAAGATTTTGCCAATATTATGGAAGTTAATGTTAATGGAATGTTTAATATGATTAAAGCTGTTGTTCCAATAATGAAAGAACAAGGAAGTGGTGTAATACTTAATACTTCCTCTATGGTTAGTATTTATGGACAACCAAGTGGTGTGGGATACCCAACAAGTAAATTTGCAGTTAATGGATTAACTAAGTCTTTAGCAAGAGAACTAGCTCCCTTTAATATTCGAGTTAATGCCATTGCACCAGGAATTATCAATACCGATATGGTTAAAAATCTTCCAAAAGAAATAATAGAACCTCTTATTAAGTCAATACCTTTAGGAAGAATTGGAGAACCTATAGACGTTGCTGAGGCTTTTTTGTTTCTTGCAAGTAATCAGGCAAGCTATATAACTGGTAACATTTTATCTGTTGATGGGTGTGCTAGAAGTTAAGGAGATATGTGAGTTTATGAAAAAAGTTAAAATTTTAATTGTTTTATGTTTTTCTTTGCTAGTAGGAGTAGTAAATGTAAATGCTTCCAAAAACCCTTATAAACAAAGTGGGCCTTATGGAACTAATTGTACATGGTATGCTTGGCAACAAGCGCATGATAAAGTAGGGGTATCACTACCTGGTTGGGGAAATGCAAAAAAATGGTACTCTGATGCTCAAAAATCTGGTTATCAAGTAGGAAGTGTGCCTAGAGCTAAATCCATTGTTGTTTGGGAAAACTGGACTGAATATGGTCATGTCGGATATGTTGAAAGAGTAGATGAAAATTATATTTATGTATGGGATTCAACAGGAGGAGCACTAGAATATATTGAACCGCAATTTAGTGAGTGTATTTTAGCTTCCCCATGTCCAGAAACGGATAAACCATGTTATGAAAATTATACAAAAACAGTCGCTGAAAAGTATGGTTATAAAGAAGATAGTCGTTATAAAATATTGGGCTATATTTACTTAGATGTAGCTCCTACTAAGCCTAGCAATACTATAGCAGAAGAGAATACAACATCAGTAAATAATGAAACAACAAAGGAAGAAACACCAAAAAAAGAAGTTAAGAAATCAAATAATGCTAATTTAAGTAGCTTAAAAATAGATAATATTGATTTAGAATTTAAAAAAGATACTCTTAAATATGAACTTGAGGTTGAAAATGCTGTAGAGAGTATTAAAATAAATGCTAAAACTGAGAATAAAAAAGCAAAAATTGAGAGTGATTTAGAACAAAAATTAGAAGTAGGAATAAATATAATCGAGATAAAAGTTCTTGCCGAAGATGAAACAACAAAAATTTATACTTTAGAAATTAAAAGAAAAGATAATAATACTAATTTGAGTAGTTTGACTATTAGTGACATTGAATTTACTTTTGATAAAGAAAAGCTCGAGTATGAACTAGAAGTTAATAATGAAATTAATGAGATAGAAATAGATGGTATTTTAGAAAGTGAAACTTCTTCCATTGAAGGATTGGGAAAACATTCTTTGAATGAAGGTGATAACAAAATAACACTACTTGTTAAAGCGGAAGATAATACCGAAAAAACTTATACATTTAAGATAAAAAGAAATAAGAAAGTAGAAGTTCAAGAAGAAAAGAAAAGTAATCAATTGCTAATTTTATACCTAATAATTGGTTTTTGTGCTTTAATAGCGAGTGCCATAACAACTATAATTATTCTAAAAAAGAAGAACAAGAGGAAAAAGACAAAAGGTAAAAAAGGTAAAAAAGTAAAAAAATAAAAATTTAATTATTAGTGTAATTTAAAAAATATAAGTTTAGGATAAAAATATAAATTAATTGTAATAAAGCTATTATTCCTTATAAATAAAGGGAAAAATAGCTTTTTTTCTGTTAAAAACCGATTGCTAGTTTAAAGCTAAATAACATAAAACTCTGGAAAGAATTCTTCTAAATTATTGGAAATGTGTTTACGAATGGATTTTAAACTTCTTTTATATCTTGACTTTACTCGATTTAAACAACCTAAAATGAACTTATGAATAATTTCTAAATTTAATAAAGCATTTTTATTAGTAGTAGAATTTTTATCTTGGCAAAAAGTAACATCTAAATGCCAATGAAGTTTATTTTCTACATTCCAATGCTTTCTAGTTACTTCGTTAAATTCTTTAATATTTACATGTCTACTAGAAATATAATATCTATTTTCTACAGAAGTTATTTCTTTTTCTATTTTCTTTTCTTTAGCATTTTTTCTTGTGTTATTAACTAATGCTTTTTTTGTTATTGTTTTTCTTACTAACCCAAATGATTGAATCCCTTGCCAATCTGCTAATTTACTATACCAGTTAATATCTGATGTTTGGAAACATTCATAGATTATTACAGAAGAATGACTTTTTTCTGTATAGGTTAAATAACCTGATTGTAAGTTTCCAGCTCTAATCTTATCACATGTGTCTTCGTCAAAATAAAGGTTTAAATCTTGATGGAACGTTCCTTGATTTCCTTTTATTGGAATGATGTAATGTCTATGAGCTTGTATAACTGTTTCTACATTTTTAGTTTGAGAGTTTAAAGCATCCATGTAGCAATAGTTCCAGATAAATTCATTCCTTGAATGAGTTGCTCTATCGTTGGAATCTCGTTTGTTTTATCAGCAATCTCTTTTGTTTCAACACAATAATCGAGTTGGTTAGAATAAACGTTTAAACAGTTAAGGGGAGATTTAGATTCATTATTAAGAGTAGAAACTCTTTTACTACCATTATTTACACGACCATCAAAAGATAAAATATTTGTTTTTGTTGTATCTGCAAAAGTAATTTCTTGAAAGAAGTCTAATAATATTTTATTGAGTTCTTTTGAGTCTACCAAGCCCATAATTCTTTCATAAGAGCTTTCTTTTGGAATACCACCAGTCATTTGTAAAAAACTTTTAAACCAATTGTAATTGTCTACAACAAAATCATGAATATCTTCCTAAGTGTCATTGGAAACAAAAGAAACGATAATAACACACATAATAACATCCCATAGTTTATAAAGAATCATATTTTGGTTACGAATGTCCTTTAATTTTTTTAAACATTCTTTCAAATTTTTAAGAATTGCTATATCTATCTCATCAAATTTAGTAATACCAAATTTCTTTTTTAAAAAACTTTTTTCTTGTTTCAACAAATCAGCATATTTATAGGTGGCTTAGCCATCATTCATCTACCCTTTTCTATATACTTTGTATTATATCAAGAAAACGGTTTTTTTATAAAAATTTCTTTTTATCCCTTTTAAAATCTAAGTTTTTTTATTTTTCTTCTTCATACTATGTCTTTATCCTGAAAGAATGATTTTTCTTATTTTCTTTTTTTTATTTATTTGCTACAATTATAAAAAGGTGATAAAAATGGTTTATTTAGATTATTCAGCAACAACACCAGTAATGTATGATGTTTTAGATAGTTACAATAAAGCTAGTAGAGACTATATGGGAAATGTTAATTCCTTGCATGGTTTAGGTGTGAAATCAAGAGCACTTTTAACTAGTGCTACAAAACAAATATGTGAAATATTTTCAATCTTAGAAAAAGAGCTTATATTCACAAGTGGGGCTACGGAATCTAATAATACAGCTTTGAAAGGAGTAGCACTAGCTTATAAAAATAGGGGAAATCATATTATTGTTAGTAAGTTAGAGCATCCATCAATTTATAAAATCTGTGATTTTTTACAAACTTTAGGCTTTAAAATAAGTTTTGTTAATAATGATATTGACGGGTTAATAGATTTTGAAGACTTAAAAAACAAGATTACTCCTGAAACAATTTTAGTTAGTATTTGTGCTGTTAATAGTGAAGTAGGGGTAAGACAACCTCTTAAAACAATAAGACAAATTATTAAAAAAGAAAATCCTGATACAATCTTTCATTCGGATATGACCCAAGCAATAGGGAAAATACCTATTAATATTCATGATGTTGATTTAGCTTCAATGAGTAGTCATAAAATATTTGGCCCTAAAGGAATAGGATTCTTATATAAAAATGATAAAGTTCGTTTAGAGCCGTTAATTCATGGTTCGTCTAAAACAAATGAATTAAGGGCTGGTACGCCACCACTTCCCTTAATAGTAGCTTTTTCTAAAGCTTTAAGAATAGCTACAACAGATAATGAGAAAAGAGAGAATTTAGTAAAGAAATTAAATGATAAAATTTGTGATAATTTAGTTAAGTATCCAAATATTAAAATAAATAAAACAAAGTTTTCTATTCCTCATATTCTAAATATTAGTTTGATGAATATAAAATCAGAGACTTTCTTACATGCTTTAGAAGAATTTGAAGTCTATATAAGTAGTAATACAGCATGTTCATCACTTGATATTAGTACAGCTGTTATGGCCATTTATAACGATAAAAGAAGAGCAGCAACAACGCTTAGAATAAGTATTTCTCATGTAACAACAAATGAGGAAATAAATAGTTTTTTAAATGCCTTTGATCAAGTTTATAAAAAATTAATTGAGGTGAGTTCATGAAAAAATGTTTAATATTATTTTTAAGTTTATTTATTATTTGTTCTTGTAATGAACAAAAAGAAGAGAGAAAAGAATATACAGTTCAAGCTACTAGTATAAATTGTAATACGATGAAAGAGAAAATAGTAGATGGTGCTTACTTAATAGATGTTAGAACTAAAGAAGAGTATAAAAATGGTACGATTGAGTTTGCTATTAATGTTCCACTAGATGAAATAAGTAATATTATTAATACTGTAACATCCAAAGATACTCCTGTAATAGTTTTTTGTCAAAGTGGAACAAGAAGTAAACAAGCAGCTCAAAAATTACTTGATTTAGGTTATTTAGAAGTTTATGATTTAGGAAGTATAAATAGCTGTAACTAGTAATGGACTAAATAAAAAAGTTGGATAGAGTCTGTAAATAAAAATGTGTAAACAGAAAAATCATATTCTTTCACTATATCCATCATTAATGAATCTAATTTTTCATTATCTTCTTCAATTTGGGCATAGATGAATTTCTCTATCTCATCTAACCCTTCGATACCTAGATTATAGCATTTTTTTCGTAAATTGGGAATATAGATATTAATTATAATTATCGCATCAGTTAACACTGTACCATCTCTATCTTTTAAATAATAAACATAATAAGTGTCATCTTTACCAACAAATGCGAAATTATTAAAATTAATTAAGATACTTTGACGATACTTATGATAACTCTTACTATCTTTAACTAAAGCATTAAATTGTTTATTGATATAGTCCATGTTACGATGAAGGACATCAATACTAGAATTGTTATTCATCTCAATAGTAACTAAAGTATCATCAAAATTACAAACAAAGTCACATTTTCCTGAAACAATCTTTTCTTTATTTTTAGGAACATCATTACTAATTATTTGCATATCTTTAAGCAATTTGTTATTATCTAATAGTTTAGATAAGATAAAAGAAACATACTTTTTACCATTAGGATAATTAAACATTGTGTGAAACATGACAGCATTAACAACTTTTAAAGAAGGAAATTCTTTTCTTTTGGGTATTATTTACCCCCCCATTTCTTTGTATATTAAAAGAACATCAATCCTGTCCTTTCACTATATATATTCTAGCTTTTTTCTCTATTTTCTCTTTTTTTCGTTAAAGTTCTTTAAATTTAACGAAAAAATAACTTTCGCAAATTAATTCTTGCGAAAGTTATTTTTTTTGCTTATAGTATAGTTAATGATGTTTAAGGAATTCTAGGTACTGCACATTTAGAATTTTAAACATCATTTTTTAGGTGGAATATATTCAAATAAGTTTGATACATCTATCCCACATACTGATAAAACATAAGCAATTCTTGAAAAAACATCTTTATCAATTCTTATAGTTTGGTCTGTATAATATTTTTTTACAACATCATAATTTAGACCAGTTAATCTTCCCATTTTCGAAATAGATATACCTGCTTTATCCATTGCTTCTCCAATATGACATATGCACTTGCCACAATCTATAAGTAATAGTGATTTCACAGTCATCACTCCTTCCTTACTACCAAATTTTACCATATTTAATACATAAGATTAAACTCATATATTTAATAGTTAGTATTTGATTACAAATATATAGTAATATTTAAATTAATACTATTAATTTTGAAATAATTTATCTTTCAAATTATTCTAATAACCACTATTTAATAGAACTATATAAATAGTATTTTATTTGTCTCTTTATTAATTTATTATGTGTATTTTTACAAGTATTAATAAACTATTATTAAACTTGTTTCAATATGAAATATATATTTTTAATTATATTTATTCAGCTGAACTAGATTTATAATTAAATTTCTTTTTTTTAGAGTTAAAACATGTTAAAATTATCTTAGGTGATAATAATGTTAAAAGTAGAAGGAGTAACAAAATATTATGGAGAACATTTAGCTGTTTCCGATTTGTCTTTTTCGGTAAACGATGGTGAAATTTTTGGCCTTTTAGGAATTAATGGAGCAGGTAAAACAACAACATTTCGAATGATAATAGGCCTTTTAGACAAAACATCTGGTACTATTACTTTAGATGGTAAAAAAATTGATTATAGTGAAACTGATAAAATTGGCTTTTTAACAGAAGAAAGAAGTTTATTAACTAAATTGACTGTTAAAGAACAAGTAATTTATTATGGGATTTTAAAAGGAATGAAAGAAAAAGACATTTTAGAAAAGTTAGATAAATTACTAGAAAGATTTAAAATAAGTGAATATAAAGATAGAAAAATAAAAGAATTAAGTAAAGGTAACCAACAAAAGATTCAGTTTATTACAGCGATTATTAATGAACCAAAATTACTTATCTTAGATGAACCTTTTAGTGGCTTAGACCCAATTAATGTGGCTTTATTTGTTGATGTTATGAAAGAGATGAAAGGTAAAGGAAGTTCCATAATTTTCTCATCTCACAGAATGGAACACGTGGAACAATTTTGTGAAAAGTTAGTTGTCTTAGTAAAAGGTAAAAGTGTTTTAAGTGGAAAAATTAAAGACATCAAAAAAGCTTATCGCAAGAAAAATATTCATATTATTGGTGATGTAGATGTAAACAAATTATCGAAAATAAAAGGTGTAGTTGATGTTATAAAAAATGAAGATGAAATAATCGTTAAAATAGAATCTAACGAATATGTAAATGAAGTGTTTAAATATGTTGCTAAATGTGAAAATATCTTAAAATTTAGTGTTGAAGAACCAACTTTAAACGAAATATTTATTAACAAAGTAGGTGAAACTTATGAAGGATAAAGCGAAATTTTTAATTAAACAAAGTTTAAATAAAAAAATGAAAACAAAATGGTTTTTAGTTGCTAATATTATTTTATGTCTTTTATTAGTAGCAGTTATTAATATGGATAAAATTATTAGTTTCTTTGGGGGAGATTTTGATGAAAAAACAAAAATTTACGTTTTAGATGAAGTAGGAGTTTATGACTCTTTTGAAACAATTTTCAATGAACTTGGTAAGTCAATGCCTGAAGACTTTAAGGAATATGAGTTAATTCATGAAGAAAACAATTTAGATGAATTAAAAGAAAATATTAAAGAGAAAGATGATATTATTGTTAATATTAAAACATCAACTGATGAAATAATTAAAGCAGATTTAATATCTTATGAACCTATTGAAACAATAACAAAACAATTACTTACAACAAGTTTAACATCTATTAAAACATCTCTTTCTTTAGCTAATTTTGGTCTTACAGAAGAAGAACTTTTGAAAATTTCTGAACCCATTACGATTAATGAGGAATTTACAAATCCTGAGTTAGATGAAAATGCTGAAGCCAAAGATATCTTATCGACTGGTAGTTTAATAATCTTTTTAATCCCTTTCTTTATCTTAGTCATTTTAATTGTGCAAATGATTGGAGCAGAAATTAATGATGAAAAATCGACAAGAGGTATGGAAATTATCATTTCTAATGTTTCTCCAAAAGTCCATTTTTTAAGTAAAATACTAGCCACAACGAGCTTTGCTATTATCCAATGTGTACTAACATTTGTCTATGGCATATTAGGTCTTTTAATAAGAAGATTAGGGTCTGGTAGTATTAGCTTAGCTAATAATGATTTTGGTGATAGCTTAAAGAGTGTTTATGAAACACTTAAAAATACAGGAATGTTAGATAGCTTGTTACAAGGACTACCAATAATAATTGTTATTTTCTTATTTAGTTTTCTCATTTATGCTTTATTTGCAGGAATTCTAGCTTCTATGACAACTAGTATTGAAGACTTTCAACAATTACAAAGCCCTTTAATGATTTTAATAATGTTTGGATACTATGTCGCTTTAATGGCTGCCATGTTTGAAGGCTCAATATTCATTAAAGTAGTATCTTATCTACCTTTCATCTCAGCACTCGTCGCTCCAATAACTTTCTTATTAGGACAGACTACTATTATTGATTTATGTATAACTTTAGGAGTACTAATATTTACAACTTATATTTTAATTCATTATGGAATTAGAATATATAAAGTAGGAATCTTAAATTATTCTAGCAAAGATTTATGGAAGAAAGTGTTTAAATCATTAAAAAATAAAGAATAAAGTAGTGGAAGTGATTCTAATGAAGAAGTATAAAAATTATTTTATTTGTTTTGTGATAGTTATAATGTTACTAGTTATAACTATTTTTAAAGAAGAAGATAATGCGAGCAGTCTTAATTTAGAAGATTTTAAGATATTAGAAGTGAAACGAATTGATAATAAAGTCACTTTAATTTTTGAAAAATGTCCCAATGCTACTCATTATTTAGTAACAGTTACTGATTTAGATGGTAATGTTTTATTTATGGAAGATGTAACAGATAATATAGTATCTTTACAAAGTGTTCATGCGGAATATGACGAGAGTGTTAATATTAGTGTTGTAGCTTTTAACGATATGGAAGAACAAAAAGAAAGTAATAATATTTATCCTTATAAATGGCAAAATCCTAGCTTTGATGATGAAGCTAATAGCAAAATAGTAGGTGAAAATAAAGATTTTGGGATTAAAATATTAGGAGAAATAAAAGATTATAATTTAAAAATATTATATAAAAATAATGTCGTTTATAAAATTCCTTTAAATAATAACTATCTTTTAGTTTCTTATAATGTTTTAAAAGATTATAAAGGTAAGTTAACAGCAGTTATAACTGATAAAGAAGATACAATATTACATGAGATGAATTTTTATAATAATCCTGTAATTGTTAGCAATGTTTCGATTACTTCGCCATTAAATGAAGAAGAAATACCATGGGATAATATAAATCTATCTTTCCTTGGGGGAGATAATGCTACAACATATAAAGTAAATATTTATAAAGGGAAAAGAAAAGTTAAAACAGTAGAAGAAAATAATAAGGGATTAATTACGATACCTGCAAAGTACTTAGAAGAAAATACAACTTATACATTAGAATTATTAGCTATTTATAGTGATTATGAAGAGATAGCTAAAAGAGACTATGTAGTCATAAATGTTTTAGATAAAAAAAGTGTCAGTCCAGTATATACCAATTATAATCCAGAAGCAATTAAGAGTGGAACGTATGTAAGTCTTTTATCAAAAACAGAAAATGCTACAATAAAATATACAACTAATGGTAGTAATCCACTAAGAAATGGAAAGATCTATCAAGAGCCTATAAGAATAACTAATAATATGAAAATAAAAGCTGTTGCTTTAAAAGATGGTTTAGAAAATAGTCCTATAACTAGTTTTGATTTTAAAATAGATAATAAAATACCTGTTATTTATTTAAGTCCATCAAGACAAGAGAAAAACCTTGGTGTTTTAGAAGTTGGATATACTACAGAAAAAGAAATGATGAATAAACTTTGTGATAAATTAGAAACTAAATTGAAGAATAGTGGCTTTATAGTTTATCGGAATAATCCAGAAAAAGATATGATGGAGTGGTTAAACGAAAGTAGAAGAGTTAATGCATCCCTTCACTTAGCAATTCACTCTAATGGCAGTAGTAAACATGATACTAAAGGAATGGAAATTTATGTTGATGATTTTGATTCAAAGATGCTTAGTTTAGCAACAATTATGTATTCTAATTTATATGATATTTATCCTTATAAAAGTAGTATTACTAATCGAGGGATAAAATATGCTTTAGGAAGTTTAGGAGAAGTAAAAAAAGAAAATACTAGTAGAGGCATTTTAATAGAAATAGCTCATCATGATGACTATGATGATGCTAAGTGGATGGTTGACAATTTAGAGGAAATAAGCAATAATATAGCTAATAGCATAATTAGTTATTATGGACTAGGATAAATTGGGAGAGTGAATTTATGGCAAATATAAAAAAAGAAAACGGAGATGTAAAAAAGAAAAGTACTGGGACTAAGAAAAATGTAACAACTAAAAAGAAAACAACAACTAAAAGTAATAATATTAAAACAAAAAAAACAACTCCTGTAACGAAGGCAAAGAAAACTATTCCTAAAGAAGTTAAAGAACCTAAAAAACAAATATTAGAAGTTACTGAAGTGATAGAAGAGCCAAAGAAAATAACTAAGGAGGATGAACTTGCTAAAACAGTTATTTTAGAAGATTTATTTAAAATAGAAAGAAAAAATGCTATTAATTATCGTTTAGTAGTTTATTTAATTGCCTTTGCGGTAGTTATTCTAATTGGCGGTTTTTGTTATATTTATGATTTTTTGAAAGAAGAGAATAAACCGAAAGAAAGTTATAATTTAGATGAATATTTTGATGAAAATGGTAATTTAAATAAAGTTCAAGAAAAAGAAGTTTCTTCTTCTAACTATCAAAATATTAAAGAAATTACAATTGAAGAGTATCAAATGCGATTAGAACATAAAGAAAAAATGCTTGTTTTAGTGGCTAGTAATAAATGTGGTATTTGTAAAAACTATGAACCTATTTTAAATGAAGTTTTAGAAGAAAAAAATATTAGAGCTTATAAAATAGATATTGCTAATTTTACGAAAAGTGAGGAATCAGAATTATTTAATTCGTTATTTAATATAACAGGTGTTCCAGTTACTTTTATTGTTGAAAATGGAGAAATTAAGACTAGTCAAACAGGTGGTAAAAGTAAAGAAATTACTAAAGAATTTCTAAATAATAATTATTAAGTTATTTAAAACTTATTTCTTGAATAAAAGAGAAATGAGTTTTTTTGATATTGCACTATTTTAAAACTAAAATTTTACAAAATAGACAGCATTATAAAAAAATGGTACAATTAAAAAGGTGATTTACTATGTTAAGAATTGATGATTTAACTGTTAAAGTGAGTGATAAAGAAATCTTAAAAAATTTTTATTTAGAAATAAATGATGGTGAAATTCATGCTCTATTAGGTGCTAATGGGACAGGGAAAAGTACAATTTCCAAAACTATTTTAAAAGCACCTGGATATGTAATAACAAAAGGTAACATTTATTATAATGAAATAAGGTTAAATGATTTAACAACAACTGAAATTAGTCGCTTAGGTATTTATTTAATTACACAGTCTCCTATAGCTATTGAAGGAGTTACAAATGCCGAAATGTTAAGAACAGCCCTTGGTGAAATTACTAATTCTTATGTTGATATTTTTGCTTTTAATAAAAAAATGGAAGACATCTGTAAATCTTTAGATATTCCAAAAAGCTTTATTCATCGTTCTATAAATGATGGTATGAGTGGGGGAGAAAGAAAAAAAAATGAACTACTTCATTTATGGATGTTAGAACCAAAATTTATTATTTTAGATGAAATCGATTCAGGATTAGATGTCGATGCGTTAAAATTAGTTGGAGAAAATTTAAAAAAATATTACAAAAAAAATAAATGTTCTATTTTAATTATTACACATAGTATAGAACTTTTAAATATATTAAAACCTAATAAAGTACATATTCTAAAAGATAAAAGGATAACTTCAAGTGGAAATTTTGACTTAGCTAAAAAAGTTTTTAAAGAAGGATTTAATGCTTTAAATAAGGCAGATGAAGTAGGAGAAAAAAATACTCATGAATAAACTAATAGTAGACAAGGAAAATAATATTACAATCGAAAATAAAGTTATATATTTAGATATAAAAAAAGAAAATGTCACAATTAATATTAGAGGTAAAGTTTTAATAAATGATTTAACAGAGAGTGAAGAAAAATTAAAAGTTATAATTAATTTGTCTAAAGATAGTGAACTTGTTTATAATAATTTTAAAAAAGGTAAAATAAATCAGCAAATTACCTTAAATCAAGAAAATAATAGTATTTTAATTTATAATTTTTCTCTATTAGCTACTTTAAAAAGTTCTCTCAAAATTATTGCTTCTATCAAAGGTTCTAATAATAGTTGTGAAATTAATGTTAAAGGTGTACCTATAGAAAAAGGTTCTATAAATGTTATTGCTACTGGAGATATAGAAAAAAATATAATAAATAATAAATATTTAGAAAATATTCGTATACTTAGTTGTAATGAAGAAGAAAATACTATTATACCTAATCTTCTTGTCAGCTCTAATAATATTGAGGCACTACATAATGCAACAATAAGTAGTATATCTTTTGATGAACTATTTTATTTAAATAGTAAAGGCTTAAGTGAAGAAACTGCTAAAAAACTTATTATAAAAGGATTCTTGCTTAATAATTTAGAACTTAGTGAGGAAGATAAGTTAAAACTTGAAAATATTATATAGGAGGTGAATTATGAATACTTATGATTTTCCGATGTTAAATAAAGATTTAATTTATTTTGATAATGGTGCGACGACACAAAAACCAATATGTGTTATAAATAAAATGATGGATTACTATACAAAGTATTGTGCAAATGCTCATCGAGGTGATTATGACATTTCTTTGAAAGTTGACATGGAATATGAAAATGCAAGAGATATAGCACAAAAGTTTTTAAATGCGAAAGAAAGAAGCGAAGTAGTTTTTACTAGTGGTTCGACAGAAGGATTAAACATGATTGCTAATGGATTCTTTAAAAATTTACTAGAACCAGGGGATGAAATATTAATCACCAAAAGTGAACATGCCTCTAACGTCTTACCTTGGTTTCGACTAGCAAAAGAATTAGGAGTTATAGTTAATTATATTCCATTAGATGAAAACCATTATGTAACACTAGATAATATTAAAAAAGTAGTTACACCAAATACAAAAGTTATCTCATTAGCTCAAATTACGAATGTTATTGGGGACATAAGACCGATTAAAGAAATATCTGAGTTTGCCCATGAACAAAATATCTTTGTAGTTGTTGATGCTGCCCAAAGTGCTCCTCATATTGAAATTGATGTTCAAAGTTTAGATTGCGATTTTTTAGTTTTATCAGGGCATAAGATGTGTGGTCCGACGGGGATTGGAGTATTATATGGTAAAAAAGAGTTATTACAAGAACTAATCCCCCAAAATTTAGGTGGTGGAATGAACGAATCTTTTGATTCAGTTGAAGACGTTTATTTAAAGGAATTACCAACAAGACTGGAAGCGGGTACACAAAATATTGCTTCGGCGATAGGACTAGGTGCAGCGATGGAGTATTTAATGGAAATTGGACTTCCAAAAATTCATGAACACGAACTAAAACTACGAGCTTACCTTCTTGATAAATTGCTTTCAATTCCCCATATTGATTTAATAAATATTGAAAGTGATAGTGGGATAGTGGCTTTTAATGTCCTAGATATATTCCCTCAAGATGTTGCTTGTTATTTAAATAAATATAATGTTTGTATAAGAGCAGGGAACCATTGTGCTAAAATATTAAAAGATGAAATTGGTGTTAAAAATACTTGTCGTATAAGTCTTTATTTTTATAATACTTATGAAGAGATTGATAAATTAGTGGAACTTTTAAAAGATAAAAATAAAATTTTAATGGAGATGTTATAATGGATAGCGAACTAAAAAGAGAGATAATTATGGAAAACTATTTACATCCATATAATAAAGAAGTAGTAGATAATAAAAAATATATCAAGGTTAATACAAATAATGAATCTTGTATTGATAATATTGATTTATATATTTTAATTGAAAATAATGTTATTAAAGATATTAAGTTTGATGGTGAGGCATGTGCTATTAGTACCTCAGCAACTTCGATTATGATTAAAAAGTTAATTGGAAAAACTGTTTTAGAAGTAGAAGAATTTATTGCTAATTATGAAAAGATGATAAATGGGGAAGAATATCTGAAAGATATTTTAGAAGAGGCTTTATGTTATGATGATATTCATCGTCAACAAAATCGAAAAGGTTGTGCACTTTTACCTTATAAAGGAATATTAAAAGCCTTAGAGCAATATAAAACACAGGAATAGAAAATCCTGTGTTATTTATTTTGCCATTCTATTATCATTGCTATCAAATTCTTGATTATCAACAAATTTATTTAATCTTTGAAACTCTTCTTGCCATAAAGAAGAAGCATTTCTAATTTCTCCAAAAATTCGTTTACTTTCTTCATAAGTTATTTTATCATCTCTAATAAGCTCAATTAATCTTGCTACAGAAGAAAAAGTCTCTTTTAATTCACCTACATTTTTAATTTCATTAGTTAAATATGATAAAGATTCTCTAAACTTTTATTAATATCTTCCTCTTCTTTTAATTTTTTGTAAGAATTAAAACTTATTGTTTTTCTTTTTCCTAATTCCTTATTTAAAGTATTTATAACTACGGGAGCATACATATTATAAAATTTGTCATGATTTATATTATTTAAAAATGTATCAACAATTAAATTACATTTTTCGTCAGAACTATTTTTTAATGTTTCGACTAAATAATCATAAAAACCATTAAAATTATTGTTAGCTATATATTCATATAAATTATTTACTATATTTTCAACTTGCATCAATTATCACCTACTATAAGTATATAAAGAAATAATAAAGTGGACAAGGATTTTACTTAACTTTTACATCATCTTTACAATTGCTTGAGATAACAAATTTTGTTATATTATATTTAAGTGGGTGATTGGATTGGAAATAAGAGATTTAGAAATTTATCAGCTATGTTTGAGTGGTTATTATGGGTCAAAGATTGCTAAAAATTTTAGTGAATTTCATAAAGGCATTCAAAATACATTTATAAAATATAAGAAAATACTGGAAGTCGATGGTTGTGAAATATATCTTACAGAAGAAAATATATTAGAATTTTATGGTTTTTTTGATTTGATTTATAAAGATGAATATTTAAAGAAAATAAATGCTTATCTAAAAAAGACTATTTATAAAGTGAAAGAGGAACAACTACGAGAAAAAATCATTGAAATAGCTAATTTAGATTTATCAAGAAATTCTAGATATCATATTTTTAATATTGAAATATTAGTTACGTGTGCTCTAAGAAAACCTGATTATTTCTTTTTTATCCAGAATTTAGTAAAGGAAAAATATTTATATTTGGAAGAAAGTGAAATTTATGAATTTTTAATTTTTTCTATTTTTGATGCTGAAACAAAAGAAAAGGCAAGTTTTATATATGAAACTATTATGGAAAATGCGGCGAATACATATGAACTTTATAATAGAAATAGAATGTATGATTTAAAATCTGTTGCTAATGATATTAATAGTGAAAAAGTCCAAGAAAAAGTATTTAATAATTTAGAATTAATTAAAATATAATAAAAATTAAATATTTGTGTTATAATATAATTGTAAAACGTTTGAAGAAAGACTAGTAAACTAAAATTATTGTCAAGAAAGTTCGTGGTTGATGCAAGCGAAACCTTAATTTAGATTGAATCTCCTTTCTAGTGCAGTTAATACCTGCCGGGTAAAACCGTTATCTATAATTAAGTAAATAAGGATGGTACCGTGCTATAGCACTCCTTTAGGTACCATCTTTTTGTTTAGGAGGAATATTGTGAGAAATGAAAAAGTAGAAGAAAAAAGTTTATGGCAACATTTTAAAGGTAGTGTTATGGAAGTAGTGTGTCTTGCTAAAAATTCGGAAGATTTAAGTGAAATGGTTGTTTATAAACATGATAATGAATTGTGGGTAAGACCTTTATCCTCGTTTTTAAGCGATGAAGATGTAAGTAAGAGAAGTGATAATGTTACCAAACAAAAATATCGTTTTGAAAAAATAATGAGTAAGGAAGGAAGATAAAAAATGATCGATATTAAATTAATAAGAGAAAATAAAGAATTAGTAAAGGCTAATATTAAAAAGAAATTTCAAGATGAAAAACTACCTTTAGTCGATGAGGTATTTGAGCTTGATAAAAAAGCAAGAGAAATTCAAACAAAGAAAGATGCATTAATTGCTGATAAGAAGAAAAAGAGTAATGAAATAGGTGCTTTGATGGTTTCTAAAAAGATCGATGAAGCTAATAAGATAAAAGATGAAATAGCACTTATGAGTAAGGAAATCGAAAAGTTAGATGAAGAACAAGTTAAGTTGACTGAAGAAGTAAGAAATAAAATGCTTGTTATTCCTAATATTATTGATGAGAGTGTTCCAATTGGACGTGATGACACAGAAAACGTCGAAGTTGAAAGATTTGGAGAACCAGTAGTTCCTAATTACGAAATACCATATCATGCTGATATTATTAACAGGTTAAATGGCATGGATAAAGAGGCGGCTGGTCGTACTAGTGGAGAAGGCTTTTATTATCTTATAGGAGATATTGCAAGACTTCATGAAGCCATGCTTGCTTGCGCTAGGGACTTTATGATTGAACATGGTTTTACTTATGCAATTCCACCATTTATGATTCGAAGTGATGTGGTTAACGGAGTTATGTCTTTTAGTGAAATGGAAGCGATGATGTATAAAATAGAAGGGGAAGACTTGTATTTAATTGGAACTAGTGAACATTCAATGATTGGAAAGTTTAAAAATCAAATTATAAAAAAAGAAGAACTACCTATTAATATGACTTCTTATTCTCCTTGTTTTCGAAAAGAAGGTGGTTCTCATGGTTTAGAAGAACGAGGTCTTTACCGAGTACACCAATTTGAAAAACAAGAAATGATTGTAATTTGTGAACCAGAAGATTCAATGGATTGGTATGAAAAAATGTGGAAGTTAACTGTTGAGTTATTTCGTAAATTTGATATTCCTGTAAGACAGTTAGAGTGTTGTAGTGGCGATTTAGCTGATTTAAAAGTTAAGTCTTGTGATATTGAAGCGTGGAGTCCTAGACAACAAAAGTACTTTGAAATTGGAAGTTGTTCAAATTTAAGCGATGCTCAAGCAAGACGTTTAGGTATTCGTACTAAAGGAGAAAATGGGACATATTATCTGCATACTTTGAATAATACTGTTGTTGCTACTCCTAGAGGTTTAATTGCATTAATTGAAAATAATTACCAAGAAGATGGAAGTATTAAAATACCAGAAATATTAAGACCTTATATGGGTGGAAAAGAAAAAATATGGGTAAAATAAAAATATAATTAAATAAAAGATAATTAGTTTCTTAATTATTTGATGAAATTATTTCAATATAGTGTGAAAAGAGGTGAAATTTGGAAGTGAAAAATTTAGATAACAATATTATGATATATCAAGATAAAGATGGAATTACAAAAGTAAGTGTAAAATTTATTGATGAAGATATTTGGATCACAAAGTATCAAATTGCTGATATTTATAAAACAACACGTCAAAATATTGAACAACACATTAAAAATATATATAATGATAGAGAATTGGATGAAAATGCAACTTGCAAGAATTTTTTGCAAGTTCAAAAAGAAGGCAGTAGAGAAGTAAAAAGGAATATCGATCATTATAATTTGGATATGATAATCGCTTTGGGATATAGAGTACAATCGGAAGTGGCAGTTCGATTTCGAATATGGGCAACAAAAAGACTTCATGAATATATCCAAAAGGGTTTTGCAATGGATGATGAAAGATTAAAACAGGGAGGTAACAGATATTTTAGAGAACTTTTACAAAGAATTAGAGATATAAGATCTAGTGAAAGAAATTTTTATCAACAAGTAACAGATATTTATGCTACTAGCGTTGATTATAACCCAAGAAGTGATATAACAAAGAAGTTTTTTGCAACTGTCCAAAATAAGTTACATTTTGCTGTTCATGAACATACAGCAGCAGAACTTATTTATGAAAGAGTAAATAATGAAAAACCTTATGTTGGAATGACTAATTTTAGTGGCAATTATGTTACTTTAGAAGATACAAAAATTGCTAAAAATTATTTATCTGAAATAGAACTTCAAAGACTTAATTTATTAGTATCTCAATTCTTGGATTATGCTGAACTTCAAGCATTAGAACAAAGACCCATGAATATGACTGATTGGGTAGTTGAATTAGATAATCAAATAAAATTAAATAGAAAGAAAATATTAGAAGGAAATGGAAAAATAACTCACGAAGAAGCAATAGAAAAAGCAGAAAGAGAATTTGAATTATATCGAAAAAGGGAAATGGAAACTTTAGAAAGTGATTTTGATAAAATGGTTAAATTAATTTCTAATAATACAAATAGCAATAAATATTATCGTATTACTTACAATGGTGAAGGCATATATGATGCTTTAAAAAACAGTGTTGATTTGGAAACTTGGAAAAATATTTTATCAAGCGAAAATATCAGCTGGCTACCTAAGCCACCAACTTATTCTTCAAATAATACTTCCTATTTTACTGAAAAAGGGTATGAAGAGTTTTCTAGTAGAGCAATGCCGATTATTGTTAATTACTTGAAAAAAGGTAATATTAAAGTTGATGAATTTGATAAATTATCCAGTCCTATTATTTACACTGACGAGTATCAAGTAGTTGTAATAGACGATAAATAAGTTTTTGCTAGACCTAGAGGACTACTTGTTTTAATTAAAAATAATTATCAAGAAGCTGGAATATTAAAATGCCAGAAGTGTTAAGACCTTATATGGGTGGAAAAGAAAAAATAGAGGTGAAATAAAAAATGTATTTTGATAAACAAATAAGAATATTATGTTATGGAGACTCAAATACTTGGGGATATATTTCTGGTAGTGACCATCAAAGACATAAAAATAGATGGACAAAAGTATTATCACAATTGTTAGGTGAAAAGTTTGTTGTAATAGAAGAAGGATTAAATAGTAGAACACTAATTTCAAATGATTTAAGACCAGGTAAAGAAGGAAAAAATGGGTATGATTATTTAATTCCTTGTTTAGATAGTCATGACCCTATTGATTTAGTAATATTGATGTTAGGTACAAATGAATTAAAGGCAACTTACAATAAAACAGCTTTAGAAATTGGAAATTTATTAGAGGAATATTTTGTTAAAACAATTTTAAATAGAAAATCACAAATAGATAATACGTATCCAAAATTATTAATAGTATGTCCACCAAATATTTCTGAAAAAACAGACTATTGTAAGAAAAATGATAAATATTTTGGTGCTGAAAAGAAATCAAAGGAATTAAATGAAATTTATAAGAATATAGCCTTAAAACATAATTGTTTCTTTTTAGGGAATGAAGAATTAGTAACTGGAGTAGATGGAGTTCATTTAACAGAAGAGAGTCACATCAAGTTGGCTAAATTATTAGAAGAAAAAGTAAAAGAGATTTATAAAGATTAATATTTTAATATTTGAAAGCAAATTTTTCCAATGAAACAAAAAAAGTTTTTAAAATCAAAAGTTTTTCCAATTAATCAAAAAAACTTTTTGGTTTTTTCTTTTTGTGATATAATATTAGAAAAGGAGGAATTAATTGTGTTAAAAAGAGAATTTTATTTAAATAAGATAAAAGATTTCTATAATATTACTACATTGATTAAGGTTTTATGTGGCTTAAGAAGAAGTGGAAAATCTGTTATATTAAAACAAATTATTAATGAAATAAAAGCTACAGGTGTAAATGATAATCATATTATATATATTAATTTTGAATCTCTAGATTATGCAGATATAACAACTGCATTTGAATTAAACAATTATATTAAAAATTTGGTAAAAGACAAAAAAACTTATTATGTTTTTTTAGATGAAGTCCAAAAAATATCTGATTTTGAGAAGGCTATAAATTCACTAAGAATTACAGAACAATTTAGCATTTTTATAACTGGTTCTAATAGTAAGATGACTTTTTTGGAATTATCTACTGATTTATCAGGAAGATATGTAAGTTTTAGAGTTAATCCACTTTCTTTTAAAGAAGTAGTTCTACTTACAAACACAAAGAAAGAAAAATATTCGGATTTACTTCTTGATATATTTGAATGGGGAACTCTTCCACAAAGATTTATGTTTGATAATTTAGAATCTAGAGAAAACTATATTAGAGACGTTTATGATTCGATACTCCTTAAAGATGTAGTTGATAGACTTGGAATAACAGATATTACATCATTTAATAAAATACTACAATATGTTCTTGAAACAGAAACAAGAGAATTTTCGGTAACTAATGTTTTAAACTATTTAGAAAAAAATAATAATAAAATATCAACAGATACGCTATATAAATATTTAGAAGCTTTGTGTACGACTTTTATTGTTAATAGGGTTTATCGTTATGATATTCAAGGAAAAAATGTTTTAAAATCTTTGAATAAATTCTATGCAACTGATTTAGGAGTAAAAAAAATTAAAGCGAATAAGAAAGAGATTACTTATTCGCAGGCTTTTGAAAATGTTGTATATAATGAGTTAATTAATAAAGGTTATGATGTGTATATTGGAAAAATTGATAATGGTGAGATAGATTTTATAGCTACAAAAAATAAAGATATTAAATATGTTCAGGCTTGTTATGATTTGTCTTTTGAAGAAACTAGGAAACGGGAATTTAAAGCATTTGAAAAAATAGAAGATAATTACCCTAAATATGTAATATCTAAAAATGATGAAGATTATTCTCAAAATGGAATTAAACATCTTAATATTTTTGATTTTTTGATGAATGAGGATTTTTAGTTTTTATACAAAATTAATAGTATAATAATATTAAAAGGAGAAATGAAATATGGATTTTTTAGAATTAGCAAAAGAAAGATATTCTTGTCGTAGTTTTAGTGAAAAAGTTGTAGAAAAGGAAAAGATTGATAAGATTTTAGAAACAGCAAGACTAGCTCCAACGGCATGTAACTATCAACCTCAAAGATTATTAGTTTTATCTAGCGATGAACAATTGCAAAAACTAAATAATTGTACCCAATATGGTTGGAATGCAAAACTTGTCATAATTATCTTTTATGATAAAGAAGTTTCTTATAAAAGGGATAAGTATGATAATAAAGAGTTTGGTGAGATTGATGCAAGTATTGTAACTACTCATATGTTACTAGAAGTTCAAAGTTTGGGACTTGGCACAACTTGGGTTGGTTCTTTCGACCCGGAAAAACTAATTAAAACTTATGATATACCTTCTAATTTAGTTCCTGTAGCAATATTACCAATTGGGTATCCATCACAAGATGCTCACCCAAGTAAATTACATGAACAAAGGAATGAAATATCTGATTTTGTTTATTTTGAAAATATTTAATGTATGTGATTAGTGCATACTTTTTTACTTAGAAAAATTATTTTTACAAAAACAAATAATTTAATGATATAATAGAAATTAGAGTAAAGAAAATAGAAAGAGGAATTTATATGTTTAATTTTTTTAAGAAGAAGAAAGAACCAGTAGCAGGGGAAGTTGCTGCTCCTTTAAATACGACGATTACATCACAAACTCCAGTTCAATATAGTCAAGTTCAAGGAGGTGTGACACAAACTGCGCCTGTAGGGCAAGTAGCTACTCCGGAAATATCTGTGACTGCTCCAACTCCAAACCCTGTGGAACCGGTAAACGCTGAGACTGTTCCCCCTGTGAATAATATTGTAACTACAGAGGTAGAAACTAATGCTACTAATCCAACTGCTAGTATTACTGTTGAAGCACCTAGTACACCAGTTGCTCCAGTTACTCCTGTAACTCCTCCACCAACTGAAAATGTTGTTCCACCTAGCATTCAAGAAAACCAAACGGAAGAAGAATCAAGCAATCCAGTTTCCAATAGTGAAATAACAACAATTTCTAGTGATAATCAAACAGAGGCTGCGGAAAGTACACCAGTTACACCTCCAACAGAAGAAACTGCACCAGTTGTTCCTGATTCACCTATTAATACTCCAATAGAACCAACTACTCCTGTAGTACAACAAGTGCAAGAAACTCCTGTAACTCCACCAGTAAGTGGTGTAACATCACCAGTACAAGAAGAAAATGTTTCTCCTCAAGTCGTTCCTCCTGTTACTTCTTTAGAGCAACCAGTACAATCTCCTATAGTACCTACACCTGATGTGTCGCCTGTTCCTGAACAAGTATCAGCCGAAGAGCCTACTCCAGTTCCAACACCTGAGCCAGTGGTTGCACCAACTCCTGAAGTAACATCACCAAAAGTTCAAGAAGGTAAAAAAGAACAAGTTGTTCAAGAAGAACCAAAAGAAGAAACACCACCAGTTCAAGGTAGCGATAAATTCTGCCCTAATTGTGGAAATATGGAACCTATAGATGCAATAATCTGTTCTAATTGTGGTTCAAAACTCTAATTTATACTTATTTAAAGTATAAATTTTTTAATCTTTAAGGAAAGTTCATTATATAATTATATAACTAAAGCAAATACAATTGTTTGCTGCCCGAAAAATAGGCATACAAAAAAGTATTCGCTTTAAAATACAAATTGAAATTGAATTATAAAATTAATTTTCTTTATATTCGTAAACTTGTCCCTTCACTCCGATATAATAAATAGGTACCATTTTACCATTACATTTTGGACAATCAAATCTAGGTGGAACAGAAGTGTCAACATCAATTTGATCTGCAGCATCTAACATTTCTACAATATTAGTAGGAATTAATTCTTTTGTTTTACATTTTGGACAAATGTATTCAATTTTTTTTTTGTTTTTTGTTTCATCGTAAATCACTCCAATGGTGGGACAAATTCTATAAATTGCATAATGGTACCACAAGAACATAAAAGAGGATCTTTCAAAAATGAAATCATAAGTATTCCACCTTTCTTTTTTGTAAAAGAAAGGGAAAGAACCTGATATATTTCAAATGTATTCATAAATATTGTATCAAATATTTGTTTGGTATACAATGAAGATTTGCATTATTTTTAAATATAGTTTATAATTCTTGTACAAAGGTGAGTTTATGAAAATTAAAACTGTTGAATTAAAAACAATGGCAACAAGAATTAGTCAGTATCCAAGTGATAATAAAAAAGAATTTTTACTTGTTGGAAGAAGTAATGTTGGTAAAAGTAGTTTTATAAACACTCTAATTAATAGAAAAAATTATGCCAGAACAAGTTCTAAACCAGGCAAGACTCAAACATTAAATTTTTACTTAGTTAATGAAGATTTTTATTTAGTCGATGTTCCAGGTTATGGCTATGCTAGTGTTTCCAAAGAAACGCAGCATAAATTTGGGATGATGATAGAAGAATATTTAATAAATAGAAAGAACTTGCAAAGAGTTTTCATGTTAATCGATTATCGTCATAAACCAACAGAAGATGACTTATTAATGTTTAATTTTTTAAAGTATTATAATCTTTCGGTTACTATTGTAGCGACAAAATATGATAAAGTCAAAACAAGTACGAGAGAAAAACAAGATAAGGTTATTAATAATTTCTTCGAATTAAAAGAAAATGATAATGTGATTTTCTTCTCATCAATTACTAAAAAAGGCAAAGATGAAATCTATAATAGTATAGAAAACTGTCTAGCACGTAAATAGGTGCTTTTTTTCTTTTTCTTTTTATTATATAATTAAAATAGGTGATAATAAATGAAAAAGAATGGATTTACGTTAGTAGAGTTGTTGGCTGTTTTAGCTGTGCTTGCACTTCTTTTAACAATCGCAGTACCAGGTATTCAAAAAATGTCTTATAAAATTCAAAATAATATGTTTTGTGACAAAGTTGAACATATTTTAAAAGGTGCTCAACTATATGGCGATGATAATTACGATGCTATTAAATCTAAATCTGGTCAAAAAGATGTCATAAAAGTTAAAGATTTAGTAAAACATGGTTATGTAAAAAAGGATAATAATAAGGAAGAAGATGAGAATATGTATGTTGTTGATTCTCGTGATGATACTAGTATGATGAATGAAGAAATTACATTATATATCAAAAATAATCGTGTTTATGCTACTTATAATTTTAGAGAAGATGATAAAGAAATATGTAAGTAGTGTTTCTTTTTTTTTATAATTGTGCTAAAATACCAACAAATGGAGGGGTAATATGAAAACAGTTTGTTTAATAGGAAGACCTAATGTTGGCAAAAGTACCATTTTTAATCGTTTAATAGGTGAAAAAAAAGCTATTATTTTAGATACTCCTGGAATAACTAGAGATCGAATTTATGGAACAGTTAATCATAATAATAAAAACTTTTTACTAATAGATACTGGTGGTATAGATTTAGGAGAAGGTAATTTTAATAATGATATTAAACTCCAAGCAGAAATAGCTATTAAAGAATCTGATGTTATCGTTTTTGTTGTTGATGGAAGAGAAGATATTACATCTAATGATCTAGTAGTTCGTGATATGTTAATGAAAACGAATAAAAAAGTCATCGTAGCTGTTAATAAGTTGGATAATCCTAAAATGCAAGAAGAAAATATTTATTCGTTTTATGAACTAGGTTTTGAATATGTTATCCCTGTAAGTGCTACACATAATATGGGCTTTTCTGTACTTTTAGAAGAAATTACTAATGAATTTAATGAAAACGAAAGTGAAGAAGAGGATATATTAAAATTTTGTATTATTGGAAGACCAAATGTCGGTAAGAGTAGCTTAATAAATGCACTTTTGAATGAAGAAAGAGTTATTGTAAGTGATATAGCAGGAACAACAAGAGATGCAATTGATACAAGATTTAAATATAATAATGAAGAATATTTAGTAATTGATACTGCTGGAATGCGTAAGCAAGGGAAAATTTACGAAAGTGTCGAAAAATATAGTTTAATTAGAAGTTTAAAAGCAATTGAAAGAAGCAACGTCTGTGTTTTAGTGATTAATGCCTTTGAAGGAATTATTGAACATGATAAACATATTGCAGCAATGGCAATTAATGCAGGAAAAGCGCTTGTAATTGCTGTTAATAAGTGGGATACAGTAGAAGATCCAAATAAAGATTTGAAAAAATGGCAACTTTTAATTGAAAATGAATTGCAATTTATTCCTTATGCGAAAGTTGTTTTCTTATCAGCTTTAACTAAAAAAAGAGTTCACACTTTAATGCCTGAAGTAATTGCGTCATATGAAAATAATAAAAAAGAAGTCAAAACATCTTTATTGAATGATATAATAAGGGACGCGGTGGCACTTCATGAGGCGCCTAGTTATAAGGGGAAAAGATTGAAGATCTATTTTGTTAGTCAAACTGGTGCTATGCCTCCTAAATTTACTTTTCGTGTTAATAATAAAGGTTTAGTCCATTTTAGTTATGAAAGATATTTGGAAAATAAAATTAGAGAAGCTTTTGATTTTAGTGGAACACCAATAATCTTACAATTTAAAAATAGAAATGGCGAAGATGAGTAATCTTAACTTTAATTATATATATGTTATAAGGAAGGATGTAACAAAATGAATGTAGCTAAATATTTAAAAATGAGTGAAGATGAAAAAAAGCTTTATTTTGAACAAGAAGAAAATAAAGAAGTAAAGGAGTATCCATTTAGTGCTAATGATGCTAATAGTAATATGAGTAAATTATTTGATGGAGCACCTGTTAATAAAAATCCGTTAACAGATATTCCCCAAGCAGAAATGCGCATTTATTGTATTCGAGATTTTTCCTTTGATACAGAAGAAGAACTAGTTGATTTTTGCAAAAGAGAAGATATTTCTCTAGATGAATCTTATACATTAGATTATTTTAGAAATATGGCTAATCGAAATGATGTTATAAGAAAAACGAAGAAAGATGGAACTTTTACTTTTTATGTTGCTATAGAGGAAAATGGGTATGGCGTTTATAACTATGAACGAAGCATTTATAAAGGAGAATTTTGTTGGGAGTTTGATTCTGGAAGTCTAGATCAAATGTATTTGGAGTTTAGAAATAGAGGCGTAGTTTTTGAAAACGATGTATATGAGAAAATGGCCAAAGAAGATCAACAAATATTAAAGTTCAGTAATTCTTTATCCAAAAATAGAGAAAAAAGTGTCATCTAAGTGTCAAACAAAAAAGTAACTATTTTAAAGATTTATAATCTCTTTACGAAGAATAAACATATTCTATAGTAAGGAGGTTTTTTAAATGGCTTTAGATGATAAAGTTTTTGAAAAAGTGGAAAAGAAAACTAAGGTAAGTAAGGGGAAAATATTGGAGCTAGCAACTAAGCTACAACAAAACAGTTTAAAAGATGAAGCAACATTACGTGATGTCATACGAGAACTATCAAGTATGACTGGAAAGAAAGTTTCAAAAGAGAAAGAAGATAAAATAGTTGATACTATTATAAAAGATAAAGTACCTAAAAATGTAGAAAAGATGTTTTAAATAAGATATACTAAATTTAGGTGATTTAAATGACTGATATAGAGATAGCAAACGATGTTAAGCTTAACTTCATAGAAGATGTTGCTAAAAAAATTGGCATAAATGATATTGATTTATATGGTAAATATAAATGTAAAATTAATAGTTTTAAAAAACTAAAAGATGGCAAAATTATTTTAGTAACAGCAACTAGTCCAACCCCATATGGAGAAGGTAAGACGACTGTGGCAATAGGTCTTTTAGATGCGTTATGTAAGAAAGTTGATGCCATACTTGCATTAAGAGAACCATCTCTTGGTCCTGTTTTTGGCGTAAAAGGCGGAGCTTGTGGAGGTGGACGATCGCAAGTAGTACCAATGGAAGATATTAATCTTCATTTCACTGGCGACTTTCATGCTGTAACTTCTGCTAACAATCTTTTATGCGCGGCGATTGATAATGAAATAAAACAAGGTAATAAACTTCATATAAAAGAAGTATTGTTTAAAAGAACACTAGATATAAATGATCGAGAATTAAAAAATATTAAATTATCAAGTGGCAGAAATGAATCTTTTAATATCACAGCTGCAAGTGAAATGATGGCAATTTTATGTATGAGTCATGATATGGAAGATTTAAAAAATCGTTTAAATAAAATAATCATTGGTATAGATGAAGAAAATAAATTTGTTTATGCAAAGGAATTAAATGTCGTTGGTTCTTTATGTGTTTTATTAAAAGATGCCATTAAACCAAATTTAGTGCAAACTTTAGAACACAATCCGGTTATTATTCATGGCGGCCCTTTTGCAAATATTGCTCATGGATGTTCTTCTTTGATTTCTCTAAACACTTGTAAAAGTTTATGTGATTATGTTGTTACGGAAGCTGGCTTTGGTAGTGATTGTGGAGCAATAAAATATTATGATTTACTTTGTCGGGATAATAACTTAGTTCCTGATGTCACAGTTCTAGTAACAAGTGTTAGAGCTTTAAAACATAGTGGATTAGATAATTTAACTGCTCATATCAATATTTTAAGGAAACTAAATTTAAATTTTTTGGTTTGTTTAAACAAATTTCAAGATGATACTTTAGAGGATATAAACGAGATTAAAAATCTTTGTGAAAAAGAAAATATTCCTTTTACAATGACCACCTCTTATGTTGATGGTGGAAGTGGAGCAGAATATTTAGCCAATAAAGTTATAGAAATGTGTAATGACAAAAAAGTCTACAAAGAATTATATAATTTAGAAGATAGCATAGAAATAAAAATTTCTTCAATTATCAAAAATATTTACGGAGCTAAAAACATTAACTATAGCGATAAAAGTAAGAATATGATTAAATTAATAAAAGACAATAATTTAAGTAATTTACCTATTTGTATTGCTAAAACACAATATTCAATTAGTGATGATAAAGAAAAATTAGGAAATCCTACATGTTTCGATGTTACAGTTAATAAAATTAGTGTTTCAAATGGTGCAGGATTTATAGTTATTTATTTGAATAATATTTTAACTATGCCAGGTCTTTGTGAAAACGCTAATTATAAAAAAATAGATTATAGAGATAACCGAGTAATTGGATTATCTTAAAAAATAGGAAGTAGTAAATATGGATGAGAAAAATAGAACAGGGGAGTTTTTAGCAAAATTAAGAAATGAAAAAGGTTATACACAACAAAAATTAGCCGATAAAATTCATGTTACAAATAAAGCAATTTCTAATTGGGAGAATGGAAGAAGTAATCCTGATTTGGATATGATGAAAGAATTAGCTAAAATATTTGATGTAACTGTTGATGAACTTTATGCTGGTAAAAGAGTTGATGAAAAAGATGTTATCTTTAAAAGAAAAATTAAGAAACTATTTATAAGATCTTTCATTACATTATTCGTTATAAATTTCTTGCTTCTTTTTGTATATTTTCTCTTAACGGTTAATTCTGTAAAATTTTATGTTCTCGATTTAGATGATGATTTTATCAATACAACTGGTGGTTATTATATTGTTAATAAAAACAAAAGTATTTTGCATTTAGATAAATTAGAATTAGATAGTGATATTGATTCTAATACTTATATTGAGTTATATGAGAAAAGTAGTACTGAAAACATAATTCTATATTCTGGTTTTAATTCTAATATTGATTTATATAATGTAATAGTTTCTGATCTTAATGATGTGTATTTGAAAATAACTTTTGTCGAAGATGAAGAAGTTACTGATAAGATTTATAAACTAAATTTTTATCCTAAGTATATTGATCATAAATTTGTGAATATAAATGAAAAATCTTCTGCAGTTTATTTAAATGCTTTATCAGATAATAACGAGTTAGTTGATAAATTAGTAGAATTAGGTTTTCATGATCAAGGTGAATTATTATATTTCAAAGAAGAAAAGACTAAGAAAGAGAAAATTACAACTTATGTTGATGCAAATATTTATACTTATAACAAAATAGTTGAGAGTAAAGATTCTAGAAAACTTATAACTTATTACAAAGAATTAGATACAATAGATGTCCAATTTCTTGATTCCAAAAATAATATTTATAAAGAATTTAGATATGAGCCAGAAAAGGAAATAATTGTCTGTGTTATAGGAAGATGTGACGATGTAATAGATGTTGAAGAAATAGAAGAAGATATTTCTATTGTTAAACTATTTAAATAGAGTCATTCTATGATTATGAGAATTTGTAATTCTTATGATTGTAGAGTGACTTTTTTGTCGAAATAATGCTATTCTTGTTGTGGCAAGGAGGTGAAGAAGTGAAAAAAAGATTTTTAGTTTTAAGTGTTTTACTAAGTATTTTTATAACACCGATGATTGCAAATGCAGCTGAAAGTGCTTACTATACAAATAAGAATGGTGTTGTAATGGATCAAGCTAATTATGAAAATTTAGTCGAAAAGCTATCGCTAGAATATGTTAGTTTTATGACGCAAAGAGAATATGATTCTTTGAAAGATCATGAACTAAGAGTAGTAGCAGAAAAAAGTATTATTACTGAAGACGTAGAAATTGCGGGGCTTCCAATTATAACAGTTAACCCTTATGCTGTTTCAGGATCTCCTAACAGTATTAAGACAACTTCTAAACAATTAGGAATCACAGTTTTTGATTGGGGAAACGGACAGTACTATGTTAAAGCATCTAATGAATGGTTATCAATACCCAAGATAAGAAATTTTGATGTCTTTGCAATGCGTCCTGATGATGGATTTAGTTTAGTTGCAGGATCGCCAAGTGGAACGCAATATTATTCTAATAATTCATCAGGTGATGCTATTATTTATCAACCGAATGGTGCAAACACTGTAACAAAAAGTAATGGCTTTGGGATGTCGATGAATCTTGTTGATAATTCAGATATCAATGTTTTAATTAACACAATTACTGCCCGTGTTAGTGGAAGCTCAGGAACTGTGTCAGCAAGTTATCAACATTGTACATCTAATAGTGTTACGAAAGCTCAATCTATGGACTATTACCTAACTGTAAATGGGTTAGGTGGTGTAATAATGTTTAACACTGTTCAAAGTAAATATGACGCTATGATGGGCGTTTATGCAAGAGTTTAATTAATGTTTCAAAAAGGAGTGGTATTTTATGGTTGAAACGATTTTGTTAATTATAGTTATCTCATGCACAGTGAGCTTAATAATTATTCAAATATATGATAAATTTATGAAAAAGAAGGTGAAATACTACATTCCTTTTGGAAACAAAAACTTCTATTTTGATATGACATTTGATGAAATGTTTGATATAGAAGTACCTTATAGACAAAAATATTTAGTAAAAAAAGAAATATTATATGCCTACTATAAGACAGAAATAGATTATATATATTCCATAATAAAATATACATGTATAGATCAACACGGAAAGATTAAAATTTTAAAAGCTGTCGAGATAGAGTTGGAGTGTGATAATTTTATTGATGCTAAAAATACTATGAGTGATGTTAAAGACACGATTTTAAAGTTTTATAAATCAAAAACAACTTATAATGAATTTGAAGAAAATAAAAAAGAAAGAACATTCCATAATAGTTTTGGCATAAAGACAATTGATTTTAATATCGATATAAACGATAATATGCTCATGTTAACTATGAAAATAAAATAAGAAATTTACTGCTTTTTAAAAAAGTGCAAATTTATTTGTACTTTTTTTCTTTTGGAGCGCATAAGTATTAACTAGATAATGAATGGGGTGTCAATATGAAAAATGACAAAGTTATTGAGGCGATTTCGAAAAGAGGTAATGGAAGTATCTATTTAGGTATAGTAGGAGCCGTTAGAACTGGGAAATCGACCTTTATTAAAAGATTTATTGAAAATCTCGTCGTACCTAATATTAGTGATGAATACGAGAAGAAAAGGTGTTTAGATGAAATTCCACAAAGTGCCCAAGGAAAAACAATTATGACAACAGAACCAAAATTTGTTCCATCTAATGGTGCTAATGTGCAAATTGAAGAATTTACTACTAACATCAAATTAATTGATTGTGTAGGATATGTAATTCCAGGTTCTAATGGTTATGAAGATGAGTCTGGTAATCCACGAATGGTTAATACTCCATGGTTTAGTGAACCAATTCCTTTTGTTGAAGCTGCATCTATTGGAACAGAAAAAGTTATTAAAGACCATTCAACAATAGGTATTGTTGTAACTACTGATGGTTCTTTTGGCGAAATAAAAAGAGAAGATTATGTTTTAGCTGAAGAAAAAGTTGTTAGTGAATTAAAAGAATATGGAAAACCATTTATCATTGTTTTAAATAGTTTACGACCTAATAGTAGTGATACATTATCCCTTGCTAATGAACTAAGAAGTAACTATGGTGTTCCAGTTTTACCAATTAGTGTGGAAACAATGAACGAAGTAGAAATCTATGAAATTTTAAAAAGTGCTTTATACGAATTCCCAGTAATTGATATTAAAGTTTCTATTCCATCATGGGTTCATGTCTTAAGTAATGAACATGAGGTTAAAAAACATTATATAGAAAAAATTAGAAATAGTACTTTAGAAATTAAGAAGTTAAAAGATGTTGATAATATCATAACTTACTTTACAGATAGTGAATATATCAGTAAAGCATACATTAGTGAAGTAGATGCTTCAACTGGAATAGTTTCCTTAAATCTAGAAAGTACTGATGAGTTATATAACAATGTCTTAAAAGAAATGATGGGGGATGCGGTTAATACAAAAGCTGGCATGTTAAAAATCTTTAGTAGTTACAAAGATGGTAAAGAAGAATTAGATAATTTAAAGAGTGCTTTAAAAGCTTCGAAAGCGACAGGTTATGGAATCGTTTATCCAACTCTTAAAGAAATGAAGTTAGAAACACCAGAAATTATTAAACAAGGTAACCGTTATGGGGTTAAATTAAAAGCTGTCGCATCAAGTTATCATTTAATGCGAGTAGATGTGGAAAGTACTTTTGAACCAATAATTGGTAGTGAATTACAAAGTAAAGAGTTAATTAACTACTTAATGAAAGATTATGAAACTGACCCTAGTAACATTTGGAAGAGTGAAATCTTTGGTCGAAGTCTAGATGTTATTGTTCAAGAAGGAATTCAGTCTAAATTATCGGTAATGCCTGAGTCAACTAGATATAAATTAAGTCAAACAGTAACAAAAATTGTTAATAAAGGAAGCAATAATTTAATCGCTATAGTTATCTAGTAAGTGTCAAGTACTTATCATAAAATGTCAATACAACTATTAATATTTTAAAAATAGTTGTTTTTTCTTGCTTTTAATTAATATTTTTGTTATTTTTAATATGTAAGGGTAATAGCCTTATAGAAAAAATATATTTTTATTGGGAGGTAAAAAAAAAATGACAAAACAAGAATTAGTAGATTTTATTGCTGCAAAAGCTGGTTTATCAAAAGCTGACGCTTCAAGAGCACTAGATGCTACAATGGAAGGAATTACTACTGGACTTAAAAAAGACGGTAAAGTTGCTTTAGTTGGTTTTGGTACTTTCAGTGCTAAAAAAAGAGCTGCTAGAGAAGGAATCAATCCTTTAACTAAAGAACCACTTAAGATTGCTGCTAAAGTTGTTGCTTCATTTAAAGCTGGTAGCAAACTTAAAGAAGCTATTAACGAATAATCTTATTAGCTTTTTAAAACCTAATTTATTTAGGTTTTTTTCTTGGAATAAATATGTTATAATGCTTTTAGCAAGGGAGTATTAAAGATGGAAGAAGAAAAAAGTAATTTAAAGTGGATTTTAATCTTTATAGGAGTATTTTTACTTTTGGTAAGTATGGTAATCAATTATGTTACTTATCTAAGAATCATTTTAAATATAATTGGTATTATCATTTTAGTTATTGCTACAGTTATTCAAAGTGAAATAAAACCTAAATTTGTTGTATTATATTTTTTTCTTTATTTAGTTATTGCCATTTTACTTGATACAGTAGTTGTTATTAATTTTAATAGACTACCAGTTTATTCTTATAATATAATTACTTCTTCTGAATCAAGAGTATTAAATGCTTTAGGGTATCGGGTTTGGGATTGTAAAGGAAAATCTTTAAAAGTTGATAGGTTTTATAAATTAGGGTATTACTGTGATGCTAGTGAAATGGAAGCAATTGATGTTAATGCTTTTTTGGCAGAAGCAGTAGAAAATTTTGATGAATATAAAAATGAATATTTTAAAATAAGTGGGAAAATAAGTAGTAAGGATGGTTCAAGTTATATTGAAATGCAACCTTATAAATCTAGTGAGATAACAATTAATGGTTATGTTAATTTTGCTGATAATATTACTTTAAGAGCTTTATTTAATAGTACTGACGAAAAGATAGCTAATTATGAGGTGTATGACTCAATAACTCTAATTGGCCGAGTATGGCATAAAAAAGAGGAAAATAATAAATACGTTATTTACATGGAAGATACAAAGATAGTTGAAGAGGAAACGAAAGATGATTATGAAATTATTGCTAGTGGAGGACAAACTTGCGATAATCAAAAAAAGCTCTTATATAGTGGAGCTGATTATAACTTATATATTAAGTGTTTAAATAACATTATTGTCAAATATGATGAGAAAAATATTTATGAACTTAGTAGTCTTTTATCTAGTGGAAAAATAAAAATAGAATCTCTTTTGGAAAAAGCAAGAGAAGAAAAGACGCAAGAAAGTGATGGCTCTAAATTATATCTTTATGATGATTTTAGGATTTTAAAGTGTAGTGAAAGTGCTGGAAGTGACATTATTATTGGAAAAGATGTTGATTTTTCTAACACTATTTGCGGAGTAGAATAAAATTTTATTATATTTAAGGAAGTGTTGTAAGTGAAAGAAAAAATATATCATATAATTTTAGCAGTATTTTTGTTTATTGTCGGAATATTAATTATTGGAAATGCATTTTCTATTTGGAATGTTAATGTTTTCTTTAAAGGTTGGTGGGCTTTATTTATTATTATCCCTGCTTTAGAAGCTTTCTTATTTCAAAATGGGAAAAGTGCTAGTTTTTATGCTCTTCTACTTGGAGTAGGAATAATTCTTTATAATCAAGAAATTATTAATTTTGATTTTTTTTGGAAGACGCTACTTGCTTGTTTTATTGTTTTAATTGCTGTTAATTTATTTGTTTCAATTTTTAGAAAAGATAAGGTAGTTAAATCAAGAAATAGAAGTGTTCCTTTATATGTCGGAATTTTTGGCGAAGCTGATGAGAAAGTTATAAATGATGATTTTGAAGGTTGTACTTGTATTTCTTTATTTGGCAGTGTTGATCTTGATTTAAGTGATGTAAAATTAAAAAAAGATATTTATATTAAAACTAAGAGTATTTTTGGTGGAGTGGATATCTTTTTACCAGAAGGTGTTAATGTTGTAACTAGTGGTATAAGTATTTTAGGAGGAACAGAAAATAAAGTGAAGAAAGTTTCTTCTAAAGGAAACAAAAAAGTTGTTAATGTTTATATTGAAAGTTTTTGTTTGTTTGGTGGAGCAGAGATAAAATAAAAACTAGATATTTTTATGTTATAATATAATTTTACTATAGATAGATCTAAATTAAGATTAAAGATCTTTTTATTTGGATATTATTTAATATTAAATTCCATTAGATAGAAAGGTTTTAATAAAAAAAATATTTAACATTAAAATATAAATATGTTTTTTCGTTAATTATTTATTTGGCGTTAACTTTCTAATCTTACCCCTTGACCGAAAGGTCGGGGGGGTATAATTTTATCAACAATAAGAAAAAATGGAGGATAGAATTATATGAAAAAAAGAATAAAACAAATAATAGGAGTAATAATAGGAATAATAATCGGAATAAGTACGACAGTGGGAGCAACAACAATATTTAATAGTAAGGATATAACATATAGTAGTGATAAAACTAGTAAAACAAATGTCAAAGATTCGCTAGATGAGTTATATAATAAAACAGGGAAATGTCCAGAAGGAAAGTGGTGTTATAATGAGCCCAAAACAATAGCAGACAAAGTAGAATTAGGAGATTACATAAGAATGACTCCAACAAGTACAAGTTATACACCACCATCTGAATTAACTGGTTGTTCAAGTGATATTAATTGTACTCAAAATACACTAAACCCAAGTGAACTAAACTTATGGCGAGTAATAAAGAAAAATGATGATGGAACCATAGATATGATTTCCGTTTATATGTCAAGTAAGGCAGTATATATAGGAGGAACTGAAGGGTATAAGAATTATATAGGAGCACTTAATACGATAGCAGCACAATATACAAACGAAAAATATGTCAAAAAAACAAGAAATATAGGGTATAGTAATCAAATAGAATATTGTGAAAGTTATGAAGAGAGTTCTTGTCCAAGAAATAGTAATATGAGTCAAGGAGATTTTACTCTTGTTAAAGATGCTTTTAGCACTCCTTTTACTACAAGTGAATCGGGTGAAGTATTACGATATTGGTTTTCCTCTCGTACAGGTTTTACTAATGTTGGTGGGACCGGAAATGCTTGGGCTTGTCCTACTATTGGTCCAGAGGAAAGTTGTACTTTCTGCAACTATGCTATGTTAGTTTTAGAGGGAGAAAATTTGAGGAAGACGTATGGTAGAGGTGGAGTAAGACCGATCTTAACATTAAAATCAGATGTTAAAATAAAAAAAGGTGATGGCAAAAGTGAAAGTACAGCCTATTTATTAGATTAGAGCTTGGTAGAAAAATATGAGCTTTTTTCATTTGACGTTAATTTTCTATCTTACCCCTTGACCGAAAGGTTGGGGGGGGTATAATTTTATCAACAATAAGAAAAAATGGAGGATAGAATTATATGAAAAAAAGAATAAAGCAAATAATAGGAGTAATAATAGGAATAATAATAGGAATAAGTACGACAGTGGGAGCAACGACAATATTTAATAGTAAGGATATAACATATAGTAGTGATAAGACTAGTAAAACAAATGTCAAAGATTCATTAGATGAGTTATATACAAACTTAGGGAAATGTCCAGAAGGTTTAAGTTGTGTTAATTTAAAATTAAACGATATAGTTGAGTTAGGAGATTACATAAGAATGACACCAACAAGTACAAGTTATACACCGCCAGGAGAATTAACAGGGTGTATGAATGATGCCAATTGTACTCAAAACACGATAAATCCAAGTGAACTTAATTTGTGGCGAGTAATAAAGAAAAATGACGATGGAACAATAGAAATGGTATCAGAATATGTATCAAGTAAAACAGTATCTTTTTATGGGAAAACAGGATTTATTAATTTAGTTGGAGGTTTAAATACGATTGCAGCGCAATATACAAATTCTAAATATGTTCAAAATACAAGACACATTGGATATAGCAATCAAACTGAAAAAATAACAGACACAAGTGAATTATTTAAATCACCTTTGCCTTGGTCAAAAAAAACTTCAGATAATAATAAATGGAAGGGATGCGACCTGAGTCGATGTTTATGTGGAAAAGATGAAGATAAAGGAGCAGGAGATATTGGATATGAGACTGATTATGATTTAGTAACTGGAGCTTTAGGAAACATGATAGGAAAAGCCCCTGATGGCTCGGAAAAAAGATATTGGTTAGCTTCTAGAATTTTACATTATCTTACTAATAATGAATGGTATTATGATATTCGGGAAGTCATCCCAGGTGGTATACTTGCGAGTATGGGGACGTGCGGTTATAGTGGTTCTTTTTCAGAAAGTATGGCTAGTTTTGGAATACGTCCTATTTTGACATTAAAGTCTAATATTGAAATGATTTCAGGAAATGGAAAAGGTGTTAGCACAGCTTATGTTTTAAAATAATTAATACTTTTTAAAAAAGAATTGTTTTTGTATTATTGAACTTCATTGAAATCTTTTTTGCAAAGATCAATTATCAAAATGAATAATAAGATAGATAAAGGTTATTTTAAAGAAGGTTCTTAGAATAAAGTATTTAATATTATATATTTAATGTTAATAGCAAACGATAAAATTAAAGTAAACAATTTGTATAAAATTAAGAAAAAATTTAAGATTTGATGTTTCTTTGGAACAATATATCTAAAATATATTAACATTCCCAGAACTTTTGTCAATAATTTAAACAACTTTTATAGAGGGTATTAATTAAAAATAGCTTTATAAGCATCCCCAAAAGTATAAAGTTTCATTTTTTAAAGAAACAATTTTCTTTTTTAAATCATCAATTATTTGAGCTTGAGTTTTATAATCAGAATCAAAGTAACGAGAATCCTTATTAAAAGCAGTAATCCATTTTTCTAAAGTTTTAAGAGGAATATCAAATTGTTGAGCAGTTTTGATATTAGAATGTTTTTCATTTAAGTATACAATCATAGAATTAAAATTAATATCATATTTTCTTGGCATAAAACCACACCTTTCCGAATATTATACACCCTCTATAAAAGTTGTCTAAAAAAATTGTAACATCTACCCCTTGACCGAAAGGTCGGGGGGGTATAATTTTATCAACAATAGAAAAAATGGAGGATAGAATTATATGAAAAAAAGAATAAAACAAATAATAGGAGTTATAATAGGAATAATAATAGGAATAAGTACGACAGTGGGAGCAACAACAATATTTAATAGTAAGGATATAACATATAGTAGTGATAAAACTAGTAAAACAAATGTCAAAGATTCATTAGATGAGTTATATACAAACTTAGGGAAATGTCCAGAAGGTTTAAGTTGTGTTAATTTAAAATTAAACGATATAGCTGAGTTAGGTGATTATATCAAAATGACACCAACGTCTACTTTATATACAGTCTCAAAAGATTTAACAGGATCTAGTCGGGATCAAACAATAAATCCGAGTGAACTAAACTTATGGCGAGTAATAAAGAAGAATGAAGATGGAACGATAGAAGTAGTATCAGAATATGTTCCTTCTGGAGGTATTTCTTTTTTTGGCAAAATGGCTTATATTAATTTTATAGGTGTCTTAAACCAAGTAGCTGCTCAATATACTAATGACAAATATGTAGCAAAAACAAGACACATGGGGTATAGTAATCAAGTTGAATATTGTGAAAATATCACTAATTGTTTAAGTGATACAGGATATAAAGAAGATTTGGAAACAGTTGAATCAGCTCTTGGAACTTTAGCTCCAAAAACGTTTGGGACTACTAATCATTATTGGCTTGCTTCTCGCGGAACTCGATCAGAGGGAAAATGTTTACAATACATTAGGGATGGTGCATTAGCTTGTGGAGATACTGTTCTAACTAATTCAGGTTTAGAAGGATCTTCTGGAAGTAGACCACGTCCTATTCTAACATTAAAAGCAGATGTTAAAATAAAAAATGGTAGTGGGAAAAGTGAAAGTACAGCCTATGTATTAGATTAGAGCTCGGTAGAAAGATATGAGCTTTTTTTATTTGACGTTAACTTTCTATCTTACCCCTTGACCGAAAGGTCGGGGGGGGTATAATGTTATCAACAATAGAAAAAATGGAGGATAGAATTATATGAAAAAAAGAATAAAGCAAATAATAGGAGTAATAATAGGAATAATAATTGGAATAAGTACGACAGTGGGAGCAACGACAATATTTAATAGTAAGGATATAACATATAGTAGTGATAAGACTAGTAAAACAAATGTCAAAGATTCGCTAGATGAGTTATATAATAAAACAGGGAAATGTCCAGAAGGACAATATTGTTACACTGAACCTTTAGGACTTTCAGATAAAGTAGAACTAGGTGATTATATCAAAATGACTCCAACAAGTACAAGCTATACACCACCAGGCGAATTAACAGGGTGTATGAATGATGCCAATTGTAAGCAAAATACACTAAATCCAAGTGAACTAAATTTATGGAGAGTAATAAAGAAGAACAAAAATGGAACAGTGGATGCGGTTTCAGTTTATGCATCAAGTGAGATGATATATTTTAGAGGGAAAACTGGTTATATGAACTTTATTGGAGCATTAAATACAATAGCAGCACAATATACAAATGAAAAGTATGTAAAAAGTACAAGAAATATAGGATATAAAAATCAAATAGAATATTGTACAAGTTATGAAGAGAGTTCATGTCCAAAAGACGGGAGAGGAGCTGCAGGTCATGATCTAATAGTGAATGTTTTTGGAACGTTCGTAGCTGAAAAAAAGGCTGGTGGAATACAACGATATTGGGTAAGTACACGTCGCGGTTATGAAGAAAGTTCGGCATATGGTTTTGGTTATTGGGTTGAAGACGCTTGTCCAAAAGATAATGGATCTTCATCATTGAACTTATGCGGTTGGAGAATATACAACACAGTAGATGATAAACAAAGTAATTCCTATTCAGCGATAAGACCGATTGTAACTCTTGATTCTTCTATAAAAATTAAAAGTGGCGATGGAAAAAGCATTGAAACAGCCTATGTATTAGAATAAGCAATACCATATTAGTACTAATTTAATAAGAAATTAGTGCTTTTTTCTTGTGAAGTATAAATAATTAGATTATAATTATATTAGTAAGGTGGTGTAGGTTATGAAAATAATAAGTTTACTTCCAGCAGATACATACACAGTTGTTAATAGAACTATTCTTACGGAAAAAGATAAAAATAACTTAATCACCTTATATGAACCAATTATTGGACCAATACCAATTGTTCTTTATTTAACTTTGTTTCGTGATTTAGATAAATTAGAAATAATGAGTGGCGACTTAACTCATCATCACTTAATGACAATAATGCGAACTGGACTCGATATAATTAAAACAGCAAGAGAAACTTTAGAAGCAGTAGGACTTTTAAAAACATATTTTAAAGAAGGAGAAACCAATAGTTACGTTTATGAGTTATATTCTCCTTTATCGGCTAACGAATTTTTTAATAATCCTGTTTTTAATATAGTTTTATATAATAATATTGGTAAAGAAGAATATGAACTTTTAAAGCTTGAATACTCGAAAATGCATATTGATTTAAAAGATTATGAAGATATTACTAAGCCGATGAATATGACTTTTAAATCAAGTAATACCATAGAAAGTATTGATGCAAGAGAAAAGAAAACTCTAGGACTTAATATTACTGATCAAATAGATTTTGATTTATTAATTAGTTCAATACCCAAAAATTTAATTAATGAAAGAACATTCAACAAGAAGACAAAAGAATTAATTGTTAATTTATCATTTGTCTATAATTTAGATACTTTAAAGATGATTGAACTTATAAGAATGGTTATTAATGAAAATGGTAGTATTAATAAAGAAGAGTTAAGAAAGTCCGCTAGAAAATATTATCAATACAATAATAGTGGAAACTTGCCAACACTAATTTATCGAACACAACCAGAATACTTGAAAACTCCAAGTGGCGGAATGAGTAATAAAGATAAAATAATTGCTGTTTTTGAAAATACAACCCCTCATGATTTCTTGAAAAGTAAATATAAGGGAAGTTCTCCAACAAGTAGAGATTTGAAATTACTAGAAGAGTTACTTGAAGATGTCAAACTTCAGCCAGCTGTGGTTAATGTCTTAGTTGATTATGTTTTAAAGAAGAATAATAATAAATTAAATCAAGCTTTTGTCGAAACAATTGCTGGACAATGGAAAAGAAATGGTGTCGAAACTGCGAAAGAAGCCATGGAATTAGCGATTCAAGAAAATAAGAAGATTAATAAAAAAATTGAAACAAAAACTAATAAGAAAGTAAGTACTAAGACACCAGTGTGGTTTAATGAAACAATTGAAAAAGAAGAAATAAGCGAAGAAGAGAGAATTGAATTAACAGAGTTATTAAAAGAATTTAGGTGATAAGATGTTAGAAATTAATAGTTTAAAAGCTAAAGGGAAAAGTGATTTGAAACATAATTTTATTGAAGCTTGTAAAGATCAGAAATTTAAGCGATTAGTTGCTACTTTAAAATGTTCTGAAGAAGTAGCTATGAAATATACTAGTAGTTTAGAAGATACAGTAAGTGAGTTAAATAATTGTGACGGATGCAAGGGATTAGCTTTTTGCAAAAATAGATTAGAAGGACATGTTTATTATCCCCTTTATAAAGATGAAAAAATAACTTTTTCTTATGCTCCTTGTAAGTACTATAAAGAAATGAAGTCAAACGAAACAAGTGCTTTTGATGAAATTAAAAATGCTAAGTTTAAAGATATTGATATAAGTGATAAAAATAGAACAAAAGTAATTAAATGGCTCACTAATTTTTATAAAGAATATGAGCCATCTAAGAAATGTAAGGGATTATTTCTCCATGGAAATTTTGGAAGTGGAAAAACTTATTTAATAAGTGCTTTATTTAATGAATTAAAAAAGAATAACGTCGATAGTGAGATAGTTTATTATCCGGAACTTTTGAGTGACATTAAAGAAGATTTTGATAATTATGGCAATACAATGAATTATTTAAAAGAAGTTGATTTACTACTTATTGATGATATTGGAGCTGAAAAAGTAACCGAGTGGAGTCGAGATGAAATATTAGGGACAATATTACAAAGTAGAATGAATAATTATAAAACAACTTTTTTTACATCGAATTTAAATATTGAAGAATTAGAACAACATTTAAGAGTTTCTAGCTTTAGCGATGATCAAGTAAAGGCAAGAAGAATAATTGAGCGAATTAAACAGCTAACTGTTGATTTAGATTTAGTTAGTGAAAATAGAAGAAAGTAAGAAAAGGAGAACAAAAATGAAGAAGAAAGTTATTGATATAAGAGATAAAGTTATTAGTAATGATAAAAATTTTATTTATAATTTTATGTTTCAAGCTATTGTTATCATTTATCCTGATGGAACATTAGAAAATGTGCCAGTAAAGACAAATATTAATAGTCATTTAGGATATTTTAAAGACTTAAAAGAAAATGGCCCATACTTTAATGAATTATGTAGAGAATGTGATTTTGAAGATTATAATTGTCTTGAAATAAGACATACTCTTCATAATAATGGCTGTTCTTTATTTGTTAATTTTAAAATTAAAGATATAATGACTCTTACAATGCTTGACTTACCAGGTTTTAAAGTTATGGTTCCAAATGAGTTTAGTAGTGTAGAACAAGTGGAAACATTTAAAAAAATTATCGAAAATTATTCAAAACATTATATGTCTTTTTATACTTATGAGGAAGAAAAAGCAAGGAAATTAGATCTTGAAGAAGTAGAAGAAAAATTAGTTAATTTTTCTAATAGATTAAGAAGTGCAGCTTAATACTTTGTAGTTAAATATTATGTTTATAAAAATTTATTTAAGTTTTAGTAAAAAAACAGAATATAATTATGAAAAGTTTATAAGAAATTATAGACTTTTTCTAATAAAAATCTTATTATGGAACAAACTATAACTAGAGATGATACGGATGAAAAAAATAACCTTTTATATTTTGTTACTATTTTTATTTATGTTATTACCAATTATAAGTAATGCTGCATCTTTAGATTTAATTACTAATACCAATAATATAGCACCTTCTAAAAATGTTGTAATAACAATAAATGCTAAAGATTTCACGACTAAATTTAGTTCTATTCACTTTGATCTAAAATATGATGCAAGTAAGTTTGATTTTGGAAGTTCTAAAGCATTACAAGGAAATTTAATAGAAGAAAAATCTAGTGGAGTATTAAGTGTTACTATTGATTCAGAAACTGCAATGGATAATGGGAAATTATATCAAATTACTTTAATAGCTAATAGTACTGCAACAAACGGAAATTCAACTATAAGTATTGACTCAACTAATGATTGTCTTGATCAAAATTTAACAATGATTAGTGTTTCAGGAAGTTCTTTAACTTTAAATCATTTTTTGGCAAGTACTATAGATACATTGAGTAGCTTAATAGTATCTAATTGTGAATTAAGCCCTAAATTTAATCCTGAGACTTTAAATTATACAGTCGGGGAAACAACTCTAGATAAAGTTACAGTAACAGGAAGTGTAACTGACTCGAAAGCGAAAGTGATTGGTTTAGGTGTTAATGAATTAGAGTATGGTAATAATAATATATCGATAATAGTTGTAGCAGAGAATGGGAATAAGAGAAAATATAATATAAATATAACTAGAAAAGATATTCGTAATGATAATAACTCATTGTCTAACTTAGAAGTAGTAGGTTATGACATAAATTTTAATCCTGATATTTTGGAATATAATTTAATTGTAGCTAAAGATGTTGATAAAATCACTATTAATGGAAATGCCAGTGAAAGTACAAGTATTGTCAAAGGTATTGGTGAATTAGAACTGAAAAATGATGAAAATACTTTTTTTATTACCATTCAAGCGGAAAATGGAAGTACTAAATCTTATCGATTAAATGTTTTAAAAAAAGAAGAAAATAATATATCTAATACGCTTTTATCATCTTTAATAGTTAATAATATTTCCATTAAATTAACGGAAGTAAAAACTTATCTAATTGGTGTGTCTTATGATATTAATTCTTTAGATATAAAATATGAAACAAGTTCTTTCGGTGCCCGAAGTGAAATTGTTGGTAATAATAATTTAAAAGAAGGAATTAATGTTGTTAAGATTATTATTAAAGCTCCAAATATTGAAGATACAACTTATACTTTATTAGTTTATAAAGAAAAGAATTCAAAAACGTTTAATGATTTTAATGAAATAAAAAAAATGGATACTTCTTATTTTTATAATGCTAAAAGTTCTTCAAAAAATATAATACCAAAGGATTTTTTCACCTTAATTTTAAATAGTTCTTCTTACTTTAACTATAATATTGTTAACGATTATGGCGGATTACTCGCTAGTTTTAAGTTTGATAAAAATAGTGCCATAAATGAAGATTTAGAGTTGATATTTTCTAAAGCAAATTCTAAAAATTTAACTTACTCTTCCAATATTCCAGCAAATGTTTTAATTACCTTGTATTTAGATAAAACTAAAGATGTAAAAATATATAATTATGATAATGGAAGTTATAGTTTAATAGATACTGTTACTCCCAAAGATGGTTATATCGAATTTGTTTCTAATGGCAGTAATAATTATGTTTTTAGTGAAGAGAACTTATTTAATAAGTTAGAAAAAGAAGAATTGACAGCCTTAAAAATAGTAATTATTTTTATTGCAGGAATTGTTGTTGGTATAATCTTCCATTACTATTTGCGTCCTTTATATAAGAAAAAAATTAATCTTGAATTTGTGAAATTATAAATAATGGTTAATTTTGGAGAGGAAATCCCGAATGGAAATCCCGTTTTGCTAATAAGTAA
>CAOJRP010000002.1 GCA_948442015.1 uncultured Erysipelotrichaceae bacterium | reverse complement strand
CTATTTTACCTTATTGTCAATACTTTTTCTTTATTTTTTTCATGTCTTTGTCCTGGAAAAAACTAAATTACCCTTGAAAATATATAGAAAAATGCTATAATTGTTTTAGAAAGAGTTTATTTCTTTCTAATTGTTATAAATATTATACTACTTATGTATAATATTAAAAGAGATACACTTTTTCATTAGGTGTTATCTCTGTTCAACAAAAATCGTTTTGTGAATCGAAAGAAACACCCTACTAAGCTGTAAGGTGTTTTTTTCTAGTCCTTTGACTTTAAAGCTATTATAGTATATAGGATTATCATAGCAAGTGCTAATACTAACTCCATCTATTTTTGACCTTTCTACCATTGAACATCACCTCCATTCCTTTAATACTTAAAATACTAAATGAACAGAGGACACCATTAACTTGTGTATCTCTATGTCAATTGTATCAAATTTATTACATAAAGTCATCACTATTTACAACTTTTTTTACTCTTTCTTAAATTTAAAGATAAATTAAATACCTATAATATATTTCCTTCTTTATAACATTCATAAAGATAAGATGAATTTTCAAAGTAAAGACCACTATCTTTTTCTTTAGTTCAATAGGCAAAACACTAGCTAAGAGCAAATTTTTAACTACAATTATTATATAAAAAGAAACATAATCTTGTTACGTTTCTTAAAAGGTTAAAGATAATGGATTTATATTTAGAATAAATCCTAATGATTTTATAATATTTCTTACTTCGTTTTCAATGTATTCTTTATCTTCTTTGGAAATATTATCATGAAACATTTCAAGTAATATATTAATTTCACTTAAATAATCTTTTATTTGAATATTACCTATCTGTTTTTCTTGGGCTAATTTAAAAATTTCTTTTTCTTCATCAGTCAAAAAGGCAATATTACTAGAAATAGTTTCTTTCGATAGAAAAGTATTCATTTTGCTAATAATTCTATCTTTATTTTCATTAGTTAAATTACAAGAATTAACTAATGTAATAAATCCCTCCAAAGAATCACAAGATCTTAAAATATTCTTACCATCACAGTATGTTGCTAATTCTTGCTCGTTTAATCTTTGTTGTTCTTTTAGTTGTCTTCTTTCACTCTTACTAATTGTTTTTTCAGATAAAGGTGCTAGATCATCTTCAATGTATTTTTTATTACTATTAGCTATTAATAATTGTTCATTTATATATTGAATAAAAGAAGTCGCATTAAAATTACATTCTTCTAATAATTTATCACTTTCTTCATTATCATAATAAGTAGCGAATAAATCAAATAAATTATCAACAAGTGTTATTGTATCATCATTTGCTATAACGTCCCCAAAAGCATTAAAATAAGGTTTTAAATTGATTACAGCTTTAGTTTCTTTTCTTAAGAAATAATCTTTGGAATTTAAACATTTATTTCTTTCTTTAACTCTTTTTTCAAAAATTTTATTATTATTATAAATTGCCATGCCAAAGACTTTTAAAAACATACCTTTATCTAAAACGAAATTAGAGTCTCTGTTAACCATGTTTAAAACTACAAAAAGAAGACTAAAGTTTTCTACTCGACCTTGAATTTCTCTTTTTCCAAAATATGATTTTATTTTATAAAGTGTTTCTAAGTTAAAACTATAATTTTGTGCTTCTTCTTGAAATGCCTTTACAAAATTATCACTTTGTTCTTGTTCTAAAATCCTTTTTACTTCTAAATTATTTTTATATGGTTTATTATTTACTTTAACAGCTAAAAATTTGCTTTTATCTAAAAAGTCCGCTAGAAATTCGTTTCTTATTTTCTCTTCATTACTTTCCCTAATAGCACTGCTAATACCTTTTCTAATTAATTCAAAAATTTCTTCAATTGACATATTTACCACTCCTCTATTTATTTTGTAAAGATAATGAATTAAAAGTTATCTTAAATTTTAATCTTTCAATAAGAGCTTTTACTTCATTTTCAACACACTCTTTATCTTCTTTAGATAAGCTTTCATTATTCATATCTAATAATAAATCTATTTCATCTATTAATTCTTTTACTTGAGAATTTCCTAATTTCTTATTTAAACTTAATTTATAAATTTTTTGTTCTTCTTGACTTAAGAAAGATATCTTTCTTAAGTCATCATTTTTATTTAAAAATGTTTGCATTTTGTTTATAATTCTTGTTTTGTTTTCTGCATTTAGGTTACAAGAATTAATAAAAAGTACAAAGTCTTCTAAAGAATCGCAAGCTCTTAATATTTTTTCCCCATCAAAATAAGTAGCTAATTCTTGCTCATTTAATCTTTGTTGTTCTACTAATTGTCTTCTTTCTTTTTTTGTTATTATAGTATCAATAACTTTTTTTTGTTCTTCTACTATTACTTGATTTTTATTAGTTTCAATTATATTATTCGTTAACAATCCAATTAACTCGGAAACACTAAATTGCTTATCCAACGGAATTTTTTGTTCTATAATTCGATCATGATTTATACTAAATAACATTGTTAAATCAAAAAGAAATTCCGAAATATCTGAATTAGTAATCACCTCTCCATCTTTATTAAAATAAGGCTTTAATTCTCGAACTAGATGACTTTCTTTTCTTAAAAAGCTATGCTTGCTATTTAAATCATTTTCTAATTCTTTTTTATTTCGATCATAAATCTCATTATTAGTATATATAGCCATACCAATTATCTTAGCAATTATTTCTCTATCAAAAGGAAATTCTAAAACATAATTCATATAATTTAAATTAGCAAAGAACGCTTCAAAATCAACAACTTTTTTTAAAATATGAGACTTCCCAAAAAATTCTCTATTTTGGCGAATTGTTTTTAGATGTTTTTTGCTATCAAAAAGTATTTTTTTAGTGCTTTCTCTACTTTGTAAAAATTTGTCTACATCTTCCTGATATTTAAATTTCGATAATAAAGTCTTTGGCGAAACATTAACTGGGTTTATTAATTCATCGTCATCTTTTATCATTTCTTCTAATTCTTTTATAGTATCTTCATAATGTTTAATACCATCATTCAAAAATTTTCTAATTATTTTAAATGTTTCTTCTATAGTCATAGACTATTCCCCCCTTCAAAATAATAGTATTCTATCACTTTAAAGGCAAGAAAGCAATTAAAAATTTACCAAATTAGGTAAATTTTAGAAATCAATTCTTTCTTTTAAATAATTTTCTAACTCACTTATTGCTATTTTTTCTTGTTGCATTGTATCCCTATCTCTTACTGTAACTGTATTATTTTCTAAAGTTTCATCATCTACTGTAATTGTAAAAGGTGTTCCTATAGCATCACTTCTTCTATATCTTTTACCAATACTTCCTGTTGCATCATATGAAACCATAAAATTTTTACAAAGAATAGCATATATTTCCATAGCTTTCTCTTCATGATTTTTCTTTATTAATGGAAAAATTGTTGCCTTTAAAGGAGCTAAATAAGGATGAATTTTTAATAACTCTCTTTCAGTACCATCTTCTAAAGTTTCTTTTGTATAAGCATCAGTTAAAAATGCTAGCACAACTCTATCTAAGCCTAGAGCTGGCTCGATAACATAAGGTAAGTATTTTTCATTTGTTTCAGGGTCTAAATATCTTAAATCAACTTTAGAGTGTTCCATATGAACTCCTAAGTCATAGTCAGTACGATCTGCTATACCCCATAATTCTCCCCATCCCATAGGATACATAAATTCAATATCTGTAGTTGCTTTACTGTAAAAAGACAATTCTTCTTTTGTGTGGTCACGAAATCTTAAACTTTCTGCTTTAATGCCTAAACTCTTTAACCAATCTAAACAGAAATTTTTATAATAGCCAAACCACTCTAAATCAGTATTTGGTTTACAGAAAAATTCTAGTTCCATCTGTTCAAATTCTCTTAATCGAAAAGTAAAGTTACCAGGAGTTATTTCATTTCGAAAACTTTTTCCCGTTTGACCAATACCAAATGGTAATTTAGCACGCATTGTTCTTTGAACATTTAGAAAATTAACAAACATTCCTTGCGCCGTTTCTCCACGTAAATATACTTTAGACTTCGTATCTTCTGTTACTCCAATATGAGTTTCAAATAACAAATTAAATTTTCTTATCGAAGTAAAGTCACTTGCTCCACATTTAGGACATTTTATTTTATTATCTTTAATATACTTCTCTAATTTTTCATTATCCCAACCATCTCCTGTTTCATCTCCTTTAGTAAAATCTTCAATTAGTTTATCAGCACGATGACGACTTTTACATTTCTTACAATCAACTAATGGGTCATTAAAATTTGTTACATGACCACTTGCTACCCATACTTCAGGGTTCATCAAAATAGCCGAATCAATTCCATAATTATAAGGACTTTCTTGAATAAACTTTTTCCACCAAGCACGACGAACATTTTCTTTTAATTCTTTTCCTAAAGGACCATAATCCCAAGTATTCGATAATCCACCATATATTTCACTTCCTTGAAATATAAAACCATACTGCTTACAATAATTAACTAAATCTTCCATTTTTACCATAATTCTTTTTCTCCTTTTTCTAATTCCATTAATAGTCTTTTTCCTTTTTCTATAGATTGATTATGTTTTTCTATGATACTTACAATTTTTTCTAATCTAAACAAATAAAAAGGTCTAAAAATAAAAACACAATCATTACATATTACTCTAAAGAATACTTTTTTTTCATTTGCTATTTCCAATACTTCAAATATTGCTTTTTCTTGTTCTTGTTTTAATCTTTCTTCAAATAGATTTAACTTATCAATTATAAAATCATCAATTAATACTACTTCATCAAATTCTTGCATATTCGAAATATCTTCCAAATATTTATTTTTAAATTTTTTATCTGCTGTACTAAGAGTATAAGATGCGTAGCTTTGGTCTTGTTTTTCAATATAGTAATAGTATTTTTTATTTCTATTATTTTTTAAAAATTGCAAACAATCTCTCTCATATTTTAAATAAATTTTTTTCATTATATAATCATCAAAGTACTCAGAAAAATGTTCATCAACAGATTTAATAATTTTTTTATATTTAATGTTTAAACACAATCCATCAGTTGACAATACAAAAAAGCCACCATCACAATCAGAAATAATCATATCAATAGAATTATTTTTTAAAAAATAAGATACTACCTCTTCAATTCTATCAAATTCACTTAGGTGATTTAAAAAGTTCCAATCTAACAACATGTTATTATTTAATAAGCTAACTATATTTTCCTGCTTTGAAGTTTCAACTATGATATCAATTCCATCTAAATTATTACCTTCAATGGTAATCTTTTCATAATTATTCATTATTAAATATTTTTCTCCAATAATTCTAACTTCCACCTAAAAACCTCCTAAACAAAATATTCTAAATACTTAAATGATTATAACATATTTTATTTTTAAATTCTATCTATTAATACTACTTTAAAGCCTTCCAACTTTACCTATTGAAAACCTACTCTTTCTTAAATGCTAATTTTCTTAATTTTCTTCTTTCTTTAATTATATCATTTATTTTCAAATATAATATTTTCGGTATTGTAATTAAATGTGTTTCTGTTCTTATTAAAAAGATATTTTTTATTTCTTTTTTAGTCATACTTTGCTGAGTAGAAAAAACTAATTCTTCTAAGACATGTCTTGCAAAGTCTAAATCTTCAATAGATATTTCGTCATTATTTACATATAAAACATAATTAGTTATTTCATCATTTACTTTTTCATAATATGACTCAGTCGTTGATAATGCTATATTAATATTTTTAGCTTCTTTTTGTTCTTCATAAAAACTTCTTTTTCCTTCATTATATCTATCTCTTAAACAATTAATATAATCCAAACCATATTCTCCTTTTTCTTTAATAATAAAAGTTAAAGAGTTATTTTTAGTATCTTCAAAGATAATATTTTCTTTACCAGCAATATCTAAAATTCTAAAAGAATCAATTATATTTCTACCAAAGTTAGTAACTATTTCTTCTATTTTTTTATCACATACGTAAGTAGTAAAACCATTGCTTTCATTTTCAGTAGTAATTTCTACTTTTGCTATTGCATTATCTAATTCAATTATTATTCTATTCATTCATTTTCACCATAACTCTTTTCCCCACCTTCTAATTCCATTAATAATCTTCTTCCTTTTTCAATAGATTGATTATGTTTTTCAACTATATTTCTAATAGTTTGTCTAATGTTATCAAAATTTTTAAATGGTTCCCATACTGTTGCCAAGAAAATAAAAATACAATCATCACATATTACTTTAATAATTGAATTATCAAGTTCTTTTAAATAAGCTTCTTTTTGAATTAAATTTAACCTTTCTTCAAAAATATAACATTTATCAATTACACCATCTTTAACTATAACTACTTCTTGATTTTGAAAATCATCTGCTAAAAGATTTGAAACTTTAGATTTACAAACTAAAGAAGTAAAAAATTGAGCATTATATATAGTATCACATCCATCAAAACAATAAATTTTTTTATCATTATTTTCATGAAAAAATTGTAAACAATCTTTTTTATACTTTTCCAAAACCCTTAAGGCTACATTTTTTTTAAAATATTCTCTTATAAATTTATCTAAAACAAAATCAAGTTCGATTTTTAACATTTTATTTTTAGTTGAACAAACTAGAAATGAATAATCAAATTTTTAATCTTCTTTCATTTCTATAATTTTATTAATAACATTATTTACTAAAAAATTTGATATTACTTCTTCAATTATATCAATATCACTAAAATGTTTGATAACATTCCAATTTAATAATTTATTATTAAACTCTGTATAATCTAGTAAACTTCTTATATCGTCTTTATTTGAAGTTTCAATAACAATATTAATTTCTTCATCATTTTCATTTTTAAAAATATGAATAAAATCATAATTATCTAATATTAAATATTTTGCTCCAATGATTCTACATTCCATTATCCAAACCTCCTTAGACTGTTTAATTATAACACACTCTATTTTTCTTCATCAATCAACACCGCTTTAATTCTTCTTACCCCTGCTGATGATGCTTCTTCTTTTTTGATAACAAATTTACCTAATTCACTTGTATTTTTAACGTGTGGTCCACCACATAACTCTTTCGAAACATCACCAATCGTATAGACAGTTACTATATCAGGATACTTTTCAATAAACATACATTCTGCCCCTGTTTTTAAAGCATCACTTTTTGACATCTCTTCCACAGTTACATCTATTCCCTCACTAATCCATTTATTAACTAAATCTTCTGTAAGTTTTTTTTCTTCATCACTTAGCTTATGATCACAACTAAAATCAAAACGCATTCTCTCACTAGTAATATTAGAACCTTTTTGATGAACATCATTACCAACTACTATTTTTAAAGCTGCATTTAATAAATGGGTTGCTGTATGATACTTCGTCTCTATTTCCGAGTTTCCTGCAAGACCACCTTTAAACTTTCCACTAGATGCAGTTCTTGATAGTTCTTGATGTGCCTTAAACTTTTCTTTGAATCCTTCTTCATCAACAGTTAAACCTCGATCACTTGCAACTTCCTTAGTAAGTTCGATTGGAAAGCCATAAGTGTCAAATAAATGAAACGCCACAACACCAGAAATATTTTCACCGTTTTTCGTCGCTTTTTCAAATTCTTTTAAACCTTTTTCTAAAGTCTTATTAAATCTTTCTTTTTCTGTTTTTAAAACTTCTAAAATAATACTTTCATTTTCTTCTAACTCATGATAATACTTTTTATATTTATCAATAATAAGTTTAGCAATTTGTTCCTCCCAATTTGAATTTATGTCTATCTCAAGACTTTTAGCATGTCTTATTGCTCTTCTAATCAATCTTCTTAAAATGTACCCTTGGTCAGTATTAGATGGTTTTATTAGGGAATTATCCCCTGCTATAAAGACAGCTGTACGTAAATGATCAGCAATAATTCGCATGCTCTTTTCATTACCTTGATAATCTTTTTTTGAAATAGCAGAAATAAGTTCAATAACATCTTTCCAAACACTAGACAAATAGTTATCATTAACTCCTTCTAGTATAGCCGAAGTTCGCTCAACTCCCATCCCTGTATCTACGTTTTTCTTTGGCAATTCTGTAATTTTGCCATCACTACTTTTATTAAATTGCATAAAGACATTATTCCATATTTCAACCCAACGAGAGTCTTCTGGGTCAAAAACAACTGGTACTTCTTCCTCGCTCCTCCAATAAAATATCTCTGTATCTGGTCCACAAGGTCCAGATTCTCCTGCTATCCAGAAATTATCTTCCTCTGTTTTAGCTATTCTACTCTCTTTTATTCCTAGATTTAGCCACTTATCATAACTTTCTTTATCAAAAGGAATTAAATCATTACCAGCAAAAACAGTTACTGCTAACTTTTCTTTTGGAATATTTAAAACACTAGTTAAAAATTCAAAACTCCATTCTATACTATCCTCTTTAAAATAATCTCCTAAACTCCAATTTCCTAGCATTTCAAAGAAAGTATGATGGGTCGAGTCCCCAACAGAATCTAAGTCATTGGTACGAATACATTTTTGATAGTCACATAACCTCGTGCCATAAGGATGTGTTTGTCCCATTAAATAAGGAATTAATGGTTGCATTCCAGCTGTATTAAACAAAACACTTGGGTCATTTTCCGGTACTACAGGAGCACTAGGTATTTGCTTATGTCCTTTACTAACAAAAAAATCAATATATAAATCTTTTAAATTCATTTAAATCATTCCCTTCAATATTTTATAAACATTTTCTTTTAAAGTTTCATCAAAATTATTCTTAATTGTATAATCAAAATTATTATAGTTATCCAATTCTGTTTCTGTAATGTGGTTTTGTTCATCACTCGTTAAATCATTTTTACTTTTATCTGTTATGATATGAATTGTATACACATTACTTACTTCTTCTTTTAAAGTTTCAATTTCTTTAATAAGTCTCACATCAGAAATAACAACAATATCACAGTAGTTCTCATAAAGTTTTAAATCTTCAATCATCCTATTGATAAATATTCGCTCATTATTCTCTCTTGTTTCTGCTCCAAAATCTTGCAAAAACTTTCTTGGTTTAGGGTTATTACCATCCCAATCAAGTATTTCTTTGGCAAATAACTTAATATATTTACTAAATCCTGTTATAATCGTCTTTTTATCTTTTTCATTATAATATTCTTTAATATACCTAGCAACTTCATCTTTGCCACTACCACTTTTACCAGCTATTAAAATTACTTGCACTCTTATCCCTCCTAAAATAAAACCACACTACTTGCCAAGGAGCAAATAATGCGGTACCATCCTTTTTTTTACTTAATTAATATTTAACGATATTACCCGTTTAATCTTTCAAGAATAGCTATTTCATTTCTTTGTTTACTCTTTCCCACCAAACAAGAGCTCTCTATCAAACTTAGAAAATTACTTTGTTCTCGGTCATCAATTAATAATTTATAAACTGATTATATAATTATTTATTTATTTTGTAAAGTTCATATTAACTAATAATACTATTAAATTCAATTGTTTTATCAACTATTCTTTTAATATCTCTTTCATTAAATGGTTTAGTTAACACATCAACTATCGGATAAGTAAAAGCTTTATCTATTGCTTCTTTTGTATCTTCTCCTGTAATTATTGAGACAGCAAATTTTTTAAATAAATCATTTTCTTTAAAATAATCTAATACCTCAAAGCCATTTACATTTGGCATATTAAGGTCTAATAAAACGCCAATAATATTTTCATTACTAGTATTTATTATATCAAGAGCAACTTTACCATCACTAGCATTAATAACTTTAAATTCATTGTCAAATATTTTTTCAATAAAATTTCTGATAATTGAAGAATCATCTACTACTAAAATTGCTTTATCTTTAACTACTTTTTTCTGTTGTTCTACTAAAACTTCTTCTCCTAAATACTGTTTAACAAGATTATTAATTCTTTTACATTCTTCCATTAACTTATTAAAATTATCGGTCACAAAATATAAGTTATTTTCTTTACTTTCTAATTCATGTTCATAAGCTAATTCCGCAAGGCGCGTAAAACCTAGGTATTTAGCATCACTTTTTAAGGAATGAACTAAAATTGCATAATTGGTCATATCCCCGACTTCTTTATATTTAGTTAACTCATCTATTTTAGATGATACACCATCTAGGTAATCTCTTATGATTTTATCATAAGTATCTAAATCTCCTAACAATTCTAAACTAGCCTTTACATTAACCCCATTTGCTTCTAAAAGATTTGTATTTTTCATATCTTCACATCCTTATTATAATAATACCATATAATTTTTTATTTTGTTAAAAATTCTTCTAAAACTCTTTGTAATTCTATTTTATCAATTGGTTTAGCTAAATAGTCGTTAAAGCCATCATTTAAATATTTTTCTTTCATCCCCGATATAGCATTAGCAGTTAAAGCAATAACTGGAATACTAAATCCTTCTATTTCTTGTAATTTTTTTAATGTTTCCACACCACTTAACTTTGGCATCATATCATCCATTAAAATCAAATCATATTTTATATCATTGTTAATCTTATCTAAACAACTAAAACCACTTTCGCAAGTATCAATCTTTAATTTAAAACTTTCAAGTAATTTGGTTGCTACTTTTAAATTAATTAAGTTATCATCAACAACTAATATTTTATACTTAGAAAAATCATTTACAGTAGTTTTTAATTCTTTCTTTTCTTCTTCGATTTCTTTATTAACAATTACTTGGTCAATAGCCACAGTAAACTTAGAGCCTTTACCATAAACACTTTGAGCAACTATTTTCCCATTCATTAATTCTACTAACTTTTTAGTTATAGCAAGACCTAGTCCTGTTCCTTCAATTGTAATATTTTTTTCTTTATCAAATCTTTCAAACTTGGAAAACAATTTATCAATATTTTCTTGTTTGATTCCGATTCCTGAATCTTCAACCGAAATTATTAAACGACAAATATTATCCTTTTTTACCGAATTAACACTAAAATCAATATAACCATCATTTGTATATTTTATAGCATTCGTAAGTAAATTTAAAATAATTTGTTTAAGTCTTGCATAGTCGCCATAAAGATACTTAGGTATCGACTCATCATAAGAAATACGAAAATCAAGAGGTTTTTCCCCCAGTCTTGCTTTAGCTAAAACAACTAATTCATCAAATACTTTTCGAAAACTATATTCAGTATTAACTATTTCTAATTTATTAGCCTCAATTTTCGAGATATCTAAAATACCATTTACTATCTCAAGTAACGATTCCGATGCCATAACAATATCATTTATTTCTTCTTTTTGTTCTTCATCTTGTATTTTTTCTTTTAAATCAGTAGAAAAGCCGACAATTGCATTAAGTGGTGTCCTTATTTCATGAGACATACTAGATAAAAATTCACTTTTAGCATTATTCGCTTTTTCAGCTTGCTCTTTAGCTAAATTTAATTCAGCTATCATTTTAACATCAGGATTTTCGATTGTAAAAAACATTATTAAATCAACATACACTAAAATTGCTGGAATAATAATTAAAGTAGGATTTATATAACGAATATACAAACCAATAATTAAAAAGCCAATTAAAGCTATAAAAGGGACGTATTTTTTATTAAAGATTTTTTTTATATTAAATAATAGAATAATAACCATTAAACCTATATATCCTATAGCAACTGTATACACAAAAGTAGAAGCCTCTCCAACTACTCCCATAATTCCATCGTTATTTATTATTACAATAGGTAAAAAAAACTCAATAATAATAAATATGACGTCTAATAATATACAAACAGTTTTTAGTTTATTGTACTTTTTTAAATCATTATAAGTAATATAATACATATATAATAATAATGCAGTTGGCCAAAAAATATAATATATAAAGTCAATTTTATTGACAAGCTGTATTAAAGTTAAAGGTATTTTTTTTAAATTCATATATCCAAAAGATAAAGCAAACATAACCAAAACTACATCAAAAAAACTACTTACTATCATGTATCCATATAATTGTGTTTCTTTAGAATCTATTCTTTCTTTTGAAAAATATATAACTATGATGAGTACAATACAAAATAAAGCACAAATAGAAAAATATAAATTTGTCATTTAATCACCACTATCTAATATAGTTAATTATATCAAATAGCTAAATTTAAGTAAATTAAAAACATTACTTAAGTTGCAATGTTCTATTTTTATGAGTTATTCCTGGAACAAAATTTCCTTTTTCATCCAAACAATATTCGTTTTCCACGCCATTTTGAGCATTTAGCATAAATTGAAACTCATGTTCTGAATCATAAGTAAAACCTAATGCATCAAATTTTTTTAAATAAGTATGATTTAGATAAACTTCTTTATTTATATCATCTAAACTATTTCTTTTTATCCCTAACTGTCTCCACAATTTTCTTCTCATATCGGCCATAATTTGTTCTATTTCTTTCGTTTTTGCAATTTGATTATCTTCTCTTTTTACAACTACTGGTTTACCAAATACAACTATACATTTTTTATATAATTCTTTTTCTTTAAGACATACGTCATTGACTTCAACGTACTCAAAAATAGTTGGAATAACAATTTTTTCTGTTATCATCGCTACTTGAGTTCCACCAGCTTTCATTGGTTGCATTGGTAAAATAGGATGTAAGTTCCACGTTGTTTCTCCATAGATTATCCCATCTTTACCATCAATAATTTTTTTAGAAAACTCTAACATCCCATTTAATGATGATTCTCTACTAGCACGATCAATTAAAGTTACATCACCCAATTGAAACAATTTTAAAGCCAAAGGATTTAAACAGTCACTTGCTCCAAAAGGAGTAACATTTCTTCTTAAAATATGAAATACTTCATGGATTGTAAAAAATTCATGAGAATTAGAATGATTACACAAAAATATAGCACTATCATATAAAGGAATATTTCTTTCTCCATATATTTCTAATTCATAATTTCTTAACTTTGGGGCTAAATTAGTAATCATTTTCTTCGATAAACTACTCGAGTAGTTTTTGTATTTTTGTTTAAGACAAAAATTATATATATTTTGATAATAAGTCCTTTTCTCTTCTAAATTCATCTTTTCGACTTCTTTAATTGGCAAAATAATATTCTCCATAAATGCCCTCTTTTCTTATAGTTTTTTTATTCTAACACCTATATTTAAAAAAAGCAATAATTACCATTATTAATTATTACTTTATAATTTATTCTTCCATGACTACTTCTTCAGTATTACATTCATAATTAGCATTCTCATACTCTTCTTTTAAAGCAATTGTATCATCATCAAGGTTTACAGGTATAGTTATCGTTTTATCATCAAAAGTAAGAGTTTTTTCTTCTAATTTTGTTAAATCAACTTTGATACTAAAAGTATAAGATAGTTCATCGTTTTGAATACATTTATTGCTATATCCCTCATATCCTTCATATAGTTTATTGGTTAAATTACACTCTTCAATTATCGTCTTAGGCACTTCTTCTAAGTATTCAAACGTAGTATTTTGTTCATAACCTTTTAGTTTATTTTCTTTGTCATAATAAATATATTCTAATATTGCATTTTGTTTTTGATTTTCCATTTTTAAAGCTAGATGGCAAGTTGTTTTATTTTGTTTTTCTTTTTCTTTAGGCGGATCTTCTTGCTCTAAAGGTGGAGGAATCAATTCTTTTTTATTAAAGAAATTCAAATAGTAATATACTCCACTACCTATTAATAATAGTATTAAAAGAATTATTAATGGAAACATATTTTTTTTCTTTCGTGGTGGCTTTATATCTATTTTTTCATTATTGTTTTCTATTATAAGTGCTATTTCTTTAACTTCTATTAATGATTCACTAACACTTCGATTATTTCTAAATCCTTGATTAAAATTATATTGCTCTACTTTAGCTGTCAATTCCTTATGATTACTTTTATTTTCTCTTTTTCGAAGTAATTCTTCCGAAGAAATAGTTGGTCTTAATATTTTTTCATCTTCATTTTGATTAACTTCTCTTTGTGTTAATTCTTGGGTACCAACTTGTTCTTGATCTTGTACATGTTGTTCTTCTTGCTTTTTTTCTTCAGTCACTTTTAACACCCTCTTTACTTTATTCATTGTATCAAATTGCCTAGATAAAGTCTATAAATCCTTTTTCCATTTTTATTCATCTTTTGAACTTCTCTCTTCTTTTAATATAGCTAAGGCAATTTTTATTCCATCCATTGCTGCTGATGTAATTCCTCCTGCATAACCTGCACCTTCTCCACACGGATAAATTCCCTTAACAGAAGAAACTAAATTCTCATCTCTTAAAATTCTTATAGAGGAAGATGTCCTTGACTCAACTGCTGCGATTAAGGCGTCATCTCGATTAAAACCTTTAATCTTTGTTCCAAAATATTCAATCGCTTCTTTGATAGACTCATTGATAAACTCTGGAAAAACATCATTAATATTCGCAAAACAAGTCTTTCCTTTAAATAAAGGTTCAACTTTATAATAATTTTTACTTACTTTATTTTCCTTATAATCTTTATATAAAGATATAGGAATTAAACCATTTCCTAATTTATAACATTTTTCCTCTAACATTCTTTGAAATTTCATTCCATCAAATAAGTCACTCCCAAAATCTTTAGGACTAACACTTACAACTATAGCACTATTAGCGTTTTCTGCGTCCCTTTTTGAATTACTCATCCCGTTAATGGCTAACTTTCCTTCTTCACTAGAAGCATTAACAACAAAACCACCTGGACACATACAAAAAGAATACACACTTCGACCACTTTGCGTCGTATAAGTTAATTTATAACTAGCAGGTTCTAAATATTTATAAGACTCTCCATATTGGTTTTTACTAATCATCTCTTGTGGGTGTTGAATTCGTACTCCTACTGCAAAAGGTTTTTGTTCCATCTCTAAATAATTACTTAACATTTTTATTGTATCTCTTGCGCTATGACCTATAGCAAGGACTAAAGTATCTGTTTCCAAAAAATCTTTCTTATTCACTTCTATTTTTGTAATCTTATTATTTTTGATGATAAGATCAGTTAAAGTTGTACAAAACATAAAAGTAGTTCCTAAACTAATTAACTTTTCTCTAATATTTTTAATAACTTTCTCTAAAACATCTGTCCCAATATGGGGTTTAGCATCATATAAAATACTTTTATCTGCTCCACACTCCACAAAAACTTCAAAGACTTTCTTTTGACTACTATTATGTTTGACTAGTGTATTTAACTTTCCATCAGAAAAAGTTCCAGCACCACCTTCCCCAAATTGAATATTAGAGTTTTCAATTAATTTCCCTGTTTTAAAAAATTCTAAAACATCTTTTTTTCGTTCTTCGATTCTTTTTCCTCGCTCTATAACAATTGGTTTAACACCATTTAAACACATAGTATAAGCACAAAATAAAGCTGCTGGGCCACTACCAACGATAATTGGTCTTTTCTTAAATTTCTTTGGTCTATCAACTATCAAATTAAAATCTTCGCCTCTTACTTTAAGAATATTTTTATTATTAATAAAGTTATCTTCCTTAATCCTTAATATAACATCAACTTCATAAACATAGAAAATCAAGGGTTTTTTTCTCGCATCGATACTTTGTTTATTAATGTTAATTTTAGCTATATCATCTTCTTTAATTTTTAATATTTTAGCAATCTTTTTTTCTAACTCTTGTTTTTCTTTGACATCTATTTTTACTTCTCTAATACGAATCATTTTCTATTATCTCCTACACTCTTGCCTGCAATTATACCGCTTAAAAATGCAAATGCTAAGTTATATCCGCCGCAATCACCATCCACATCTAATACTTCCCCACAAAAATATAAATTACTAAGATGTTTAGATTCTAAAGTTTTAAGGTTGACATCATTCAAATCAACTCCTCCACTTGTTACTTGAGCTGATGAAAAACCATTGTTTCCAATAATTGTTAATTTATAATTGGTAATATTTTCACATAAAGAAAGAAGTTTTAAAGAACTAATTTCATCAAGAGGAAGATTAGGTATCTTAAGAGTTTTTAAAAAATAATTTGTTAACTTATAATTTAATACTTGGTCTAAAATAAAAGTTATTTTTGGACTTCCTAAAATTTTACTTTGAGCTTTTAAAAAATTTATAAATTCTTCTTTATTCTCTGCAATATCTTTAACGTAGTTAATATGAATTTCTTCTTGCATATTATTTTCTAGTCCTCTTACTGCTCTACTACTTAGTTGCATTATACAAATACCACTGATACTATCTTCATTATGTTGAAGTTCTCCTTTTTCTTTTCTTATTACTTTATCATTTTCTAATAAAGTTACTTCGACTTCACTTCGTACACCTTTTAATTCTTTCACATTTTCTTTAACTTTCAAGCCCACCAATGCAGGAAGAGGTTTGATAATATTATGACCGAATAATTCTAATGTTCTATACAAAGATCCATCACTACCACTTTTAGGAAAAGATGCCCCACCAACAGAAACAATAATTTTATCAGCATGATATTCTCCATTATTAGTTTCTACAATAAATAGCTCATTTTCTTTTTTGATATTACTTACAAAAGTATTCGTATAAATCTTAATATTATTTTTTTTATTTATTTCTTCCATTAAAGCATTTAGAACACTAATTGCTTGGTCAGAATAAGGATAGTAATAACCATTTTTTATTTTTGGAATAATTCCTACATTATTTAGAAAACTAAGAGTCTTAGATAAATTATCTTTATTTATAAGATTATCTAATTCTTTATATTTAGAATGATAATTGTCTTTCGTAATATTTTCATGAAAATAATTACAGTGGCCATTACCTGTAACTAATATTTTCTTTCCACATGAATTATTTCTCTCTAAAATTATAATTTCATTGTTAAAAACACTAGCATTTATAGCAGCAACAAGCCCACTTGCTCCACCACCAATAACTATTGTTTTCATTCTACTTCCTTTAGTATGGCATCTAAAATAAAGCCATACTTTGATAATGCTGTTTCATGTTTCATTACAACAAAATCATTAATTGTAACATTTTTCTCTTCTTTCTCTTCGGCAATAATAGTAGCTCTAATTTCCTCGACATTTCCTTTAAAAAGTTCTAAAGCATCATGAGCCTGACACTTAATAATGCCATCAACTTCGTCATTAGAAAAATCAAAGTCATCATTATTCCCTTCATATAAACAAATACAGACATTCGCCCAAACACGATCATGATAATTTTTTTCAACTTTGTCCATAGTCCATATAACTTCTTTGATAAACTTTAATTTACTTGTATCAATAGTAAGCCCAATCTCTTCTTTGATTTCCCTTTTAAAAGCTTCACTAACTGTTTCCCCTGCTTGTAAATGTCCTGAAGCTGTTGTATAACCTTTCTTCTCATCACTTCTAATCTGGAAATAAACATTACCTAAACTGTCATATAACCAACAATGGATAGTTTTATGCCATGCTCCTATTTTATGGACTTTGCCTCTTTCTTCTTTTCCTAAGTAATTTTTATTTTCATCATAAATATCTAAATATTCCACTTTTATCAACTCCTAAAGATATTATAACAAAAATTGATCCTTATTTAAATTTATATATATTAAAACTAATATATATAAATTTATTTACTTAAACTTTTTACTTTAAACCTATATTTTATTTAATAAAAAATATAGATGATTTAGAACATAGAAAAATAAATTCTATTAATTGCGCTTTTGTATATTACTTTAATTATTTCAAAATATAAAAAAATATTAAAATTTCATCACTTTAAATATATATTTATTGGTATCAAAATAAAATTATTAAATACTTTTATATAATTTTTAATATTTAATATCTTTCTTGATAAAATTATCATAAGTTCCTATACTATCAATTTTACCTTTTTCAAGAACAATGATTTTATCAGCACTACTCATTAAATCTTTGTTATGGGTAATTACTAAAATTGTATGTTCTTTTTTTAATTCATGTAAAAGTTTAATAATATGATTAACTGTCTTAGCATCCAAAGAAGAAGTTACTTCATCAAACAAAATTACCCTAGCTTTCGTAAGTAATGCTCTAGCTAAAGAAAGTAATTGCTTTTGACCACCAGAAAGATTTTTACCATCATTTTCAATAATTGTATTATAGCCATCTTTCAAACTCATAATAAAATCATGAATACCAATTTTTTGACAAACTTCAATTTGTTTCTTTTTAGATTTTTCAATTAAGCTTAAATTATCTCTTATACTCATATTAAATAAAAATGTTTTTTGATTAACAACAGTAACATTTTTAGAATAAACTTCTTTTGTATAATCTAGAATATTAATATTGTCTAATAATATTTCTCCCCTGTTTGGTTTATAAAACCTTAGTATTAAATTAAATATAGTTGTTTTTCCACTACCTAATGTTCCAACTATGGCTGTTAATTCATTTTGTCTAGCTTTAAAAGAAATGTTCCTAAGAGAAAAAGAACTATTTAACTTAAAAGAAACATTTTTTAATTCTAATTCTCCTTTAACTAAAGTAATATTTTTATTGCCAAAATTTATTTTATTATTATCATAATTTAAAATATTTAATATGCGATAGAAAGAAATCGATTCTTCCATAATACTCATATAATTTGATGTTATAGTTCTAGCACATTCCCCTAAATTTTCAAAATAAGAGATTAACAAAATTAAAAGAGAAATTTCAATTCTTTCTTTAACGACATTTAAAATAAGGACAATGTATAAAACAATTTTAGATGTTTCTAAAAAAAGCAAGACGAAAGTATTTTTATACATAAAATATTTTCTTTTAGTAAAATAATTAATGCCCCACTCTTCTCTTACAATCGTAAATTTATCATTTAGTTTTTCTTTTAAATTATAACTTTTAATGTCCTTTAAACCATTTAACACTTGCCCTAAAAAACTAGATAATTTATCGGCACTTTTTCTTTGTTTTTCAAAATAGCAAGCATTTTTAGAGGAACAATAAAAAGAAAAATAACAGTAAAAAAATATAACTAGCATTGCATAAAAACCGATAAGCAAATCACATTTATAAAAGATAAATATAATAATTATAAACTTTACAAATTGAATTATGACATCGAAAAGATATGAGGGAAGTTCTGAAATATTTATAATATCCATATTACAAGTATTTAGTATTTTTCCGTTACTTAACTTTTTACTATAATTTTCATCAAAGTTATAAATATTATTTATAATTTTAGTATGAAGTTTAATATAACAATTTTTAAAGTATGTCGCATAATTATAGTAATTTAGATATTTTAAAGTGTTTTTCATAATATAAAAAATTAAGAGCATAAAAACAAAATAAAGAGCATTACTATATAACTCATTAATAATAAAATCTAATATTTTAGAAGAGATATAAGGAATTAATAATAAAAAGATAAGTTCTATTAAATTACCTATAATAAAAATAATTAAATTTTTATCTTTAATACTAATAAGTTTGAAATAATCACGATAAATATTGAAAAACTTTTGCATTTTACTTCACCATTATCAGTATAAATTAGCTTTTTAAAAAAATCTTTACAATTTATATATTAAAAATGTTAATTAATTGCGACATAAATATAGCAACAATTTTCTTCATAATACTCTATCTTGGGCAAATTAGCTAAATTATAATTAGTTGAAGGCAACCACACTTTATAGATATTTTTCTCAAGTTCAACAATATCTTGTTGTTTTCTTGAATCAAGTTTAAATATTACATATTTAGAATTATTTATTTTATACTTTTTTAATTGATTATTTTTTAAAGTTGAACCTAAGTAATAAATATATGTATTATTTTTCCTCGAACTTATTCCATACATTCCCCTTTGATTAAACTTTTCATAATCCCCATTTGCTTTAATCTTTTTGTATAGCTTTCTAATTTCATAATGATAATCATTTATATTATCGGAACTAATTTCATAAACATACAAAGTTTTATTTTTTATTTCTTTTATTTCATAATCAAAACTATAAGTAATATTTGGCTTAAAGCTTAAGATAGGATAAATTTTATAAGTTTTTTTACTTTTTCGACATTCCATAGGACTTAATCCAAAATAATTTTTAAAACTCCTCGTAAAAGAAGTAGCAGAATTATATTGATACTTTAAAGCTATATCAATTATTTTATTATTAGTATTTTTAATTTCTTCATAAGCTTTCGAAAGTCTTCGTAATTTAATATATTCTTTTAAACTTATACCAGCTACAAAAGAAAAAACTCTTCCAAAAATAAAATCGTTAACTAAAACTATCTTACTTAGTTCCTTCATTTCAATTTCGCTATCTAAATGTTTTTCAATATATTTAATAACTTTATTCATTTTTTCATTGTACATAACACCACTTCTTTTTAACTTAAAAAAGATGAATCATCATCTTAAATACATTCCCACATAGAATAAAAATCCCCATAAGATAGCTAGAACAATAGTAGCATTTATTTTTTCGCTCTTTGTGCTTTTCTCATTTACTCCGACAAGCATAGTTGCTAAGTATCCCCCAACTAATCCGCCAATATGAGCCGCATTATCAATATTAGTAAAAGTAAAGCCCAAAAATAAATTAAGAATAATAAGAGGAATTATTTGGTTTTTTATCGCACTTCCAATATATAATCGATAGTGATAACCAAAATATAATAAACTACCCATAAGACCGAATATTGCACCTGATGCTCCGACAGATAAACTGTTAGTAAAGACAAAAGATAGTAAACTGCCTGTAATAGCACTAATTAAATAAATAATCGTAAATTTCTTTTTGCCTAAAAACGTTTCTACTTGCGTACCTAAAATAAACAAAGCATACATATTGCATAATAAATGTAATATTGAACCATGTAAGAAAGCTGAAGTAATAAAACGATAGACATTGAAAATATTTTCTCTTACAGCAGGAGCAAAATCAGCTCCAAAGAAATATAGAGCATGATTTGTAATTGCACCTTTGCCATAAAGTAAAGTAAGGAAAAACATCACAATACAAATTCCAATTAAAATATTCGTAACAACAATTTTTTTAGGTTTAAAAGTTCTTTCATAACTCTTATTTCGTTTCTCTGTTTTCTGATTTATGTCTTTGGTAACATTAATTATTAAATCAATTCCTTCTAAATTAACAAGCATTTTATCTTTAATACTCGGAAAACTCTTCTCAATAGAACTATTTTCTAAATCCTTTAAAGTTTTAAGTTTAATATTATCCATATTCTTTGTTTCTTTTAAAGTAACAGATTCTCCGACATCTAAAAAGATATTTAAAACATTCATCGATAAGGAAAATGTCTGCTTTTTAATTTGTTTCATAATATTAAATGTTTTATACATATCAATTCTTAATTGTTCATTGTTATGGATATGATTAGAATTAATTCGAATAATTTTATAAGGTCCTTCATTATTCTCTAACCATATTTCATCTTTAATACCATTAACAACAACAGGAGAATAATCACATTCAGTAATAAAATAATGGACTAATCTCATAATAATATCATCATTTTTATTCATAACAATTGTGCCCATTTCAATGCCTCCTTTTTATATTATAACTGAAATTGCATAAAAAACAAAGTAGAACATAAAGTTATTTTAAAGGAGTGATTTATTTGTATATTCTATATATTGTAACTTTGTCATTTATTACTATTTTATTTTGTCATTCTATTTACAAAAACAACTATAAAAAAGATTTTCTCTATTTTGTTTTATCGAATTTTATACTCTCTTTCAGTTTTTTGATTTTTCTTGTTATATACAAAGATGTCGCTTTATCTTTATTAAGTATTTTCTTACTTTTAATAAATACTATTTTTTTGGTTTATGAGATTAAACTTAATTATAACAAGTATAAACTCTTATCTTTGCCATATTTAGTTTATATCTTCTATATCTTTTGCATCATCTTTAATCTTGCTCTAACGAGTCGATAAATTCTTGAAACTCACTAGGTAGTGGACACTCAAAATGCATTTTTTCCTTCGTTATTGGATGGTTAAAATCCATTTTATAGGAATGTAAAAATTGTCCAAAAGGTGTCGTTACATCATTCGTATACACTGGATCGTTATAGATAGGATATCCAATATATTTCATATGAACTCTTATTTGATGAGTTCTTCCTGTATCTAGTATCAAACTCACTAAAGTATATTTTTTATAGCGTTTTATTACTTTTAAATGCGTAATAGCCTTTTTCGAGTTTTCACTTGTCACAGTCATTTTTTTTCGATCAAGTTTATCTCTTCCAATTGGTGCATCGATAGTAGCACTATTATGAGGAAAAACACCTTTTATTAAAGCTAAATACTCTCTTTTAACTTCTTTATTTTTAAATTGATTAGCTAATACTTCATGAGCAATATTCGTTTTAGCAACAAGTAAAAGTCCTGAGGTATCCTTATCAATCCGATGAACTATTCCCGGACGCTCTTCCCCATTTGTATCACTTAAATTAGTTGTATAATATTTAAGACCATTTACTAAAGTATTATTTTTATTTCCACAACCAGGGTGAACAACAACACCACTTGGTTTATTAATAACGATAATATCATTATCTTCATAAACAATATTTAAATCCATTTTATTAGGTTCAATATAGTCATCTTTGACATAGTTATCATCTATATCAATAACATCATTTAAACTAACTTTATGACTCGCCTTTACACTTTTGCCATTAAGTAAAATGGCTTTATCTTCTAACATTTTACCAATTAAACTTCTTGAAAAGTCCGTGTTACTTGCTAAATATTTATCAATTCTTATGTTTTCTTCTTCGACTACTATTTGCACTACAATCTTCTCCTTTAATAATGGCGATAATTAAGAGTATTACTCCAACTACAATAAAGATATCCGCCACATTAAACACGGGGTAATCATACGAAAATATTGTGAAGTCAAAAAAGTCTCTCACATAGCCATAGATAATTCTATCTAACATATTACCAAAAACTCCACCAACTAAAAGACCAAAAGCTAAGTTATTTCTTTTATTAGTTTTAAAAAGAAACATAAAACGATATATAATTACTAAAGCAATAATACTAAAAATTATTATTAAGATATTCTTATTTTGTAAAATACTCCATGCTGCTCCTGTATTATGAACTAGGGTTATACTAAAAAAGTTTTTTAAAATAACTATGCTTTCATTAAGCTTAAAATATAAACCTATTACTATTTTACTTATTTGATCAATTAATAAAGCAAAAATCGCAATAATAAATATTTTTCGATTCATATAATCACCTTGACTTAGTTTATTATATCATAAATTAACGAGGATTACATCACTACCTATCTTCTCAATATAATTATATGCAATATTTGATTCATTTAAAGAAGACATAAAGTTTTTGAGCCCTCTTTTTTGTTCAATAACAAAGTATTCTATTTTTCCTTGCTCATCAATTTTAACATCGATTATTCTTCCAACTTTTCTTCCATCTTTAATACTTACTATATCTTTTGTTTGTAGTTCTGATAAAAACATATTCTTCACCTACTTAAGTATATGTTTATTTAATTAGTCTTTGGACATGATTAATAGCTGATTTTTCAATTCTAGACACTTGAGCTTGCGAAATACCTAAATTTTCGGCTAGTTCCATTTGGGTTTTACCAACAATATAGCGTTCTAGTAAGATATCTTTTTCTCTTTGTTTTATCGAATCAAGAGCTTTATGAAGAGCAATTAACATATCTTTATCTGAATCTTTTTCTTTTTTATCTGCTACTTGGTCTTGAATATAAATAGTATCTCCACCATCATTAAAAATTGGTTCAAATAATGACTTTGGTTCTTTTAAAGCATCGAGTGCATAGGGGATTTTATATTCAGGGATACCTAAAGCAAGAGCTATTTCACAACCTTTTGGTTCTCTACCTTCTCTTCTTACAAATTGTTCTTTAAAGCCAATTATTTGGTAAGCTAAATCTTTAGTTCCTCGACTAACCCTTATTGGAGTATCATCTCTTGTGTATCTTTTAATTTCTCCAAGGATTAAAGGAACAGCATAAGTACTAAATCTAACACCATATGATAAATCAAAATTATCAACAGCTTTAACAAGTCCAATACACCCCATTTGAAATAAATCATCCATATTAAATTTACTATTATTAAATCCTTTTAAGATATTTAAAACTAATAATAAATTACCTTCTACTATTTTATCTTTAACAGCTTTATTATGAGTTTTTTGGTACTCCTTAAATAATTCCATCATCTCAACATTTTTTAAGGCTTCTAATTCACTAGTATTAATTCCTGTAATGTCTACTTTATATCTACTCATTAAAAAAACTCCTTTCAAAACAATATTGTTTCTAAAAGAGTTATTTTATTCAAAAAAAGTATTTTTCAGTTCATTATTATAAATATTAGTTACTAAGTTATTATCTTTTCATTAATTGTATTTTTTCATCATATATGGATTGGCATCTTCGTTTGGTTTAAATTGTCACAAATATTTTAACTTTATTTATATTTATATTCACTCAGAATCTTCCTCCAATCTTTTCTCTATATCTTCGATACTTGGTAAAGTATTTTCCAAAAACTCTGGTATCTCTGATAATATTTTATATTCACTGACTCCAATAGGTTTATTAATATCTTTTAATGCCAGTTCTGCTGTTACTTTTTTCTTATCTTTGCAAAGCAATATACCGAATGTTGGATTATCAAATTCACTCTTAATATATTTATCAACAGCACTTAAATAAAAATTTAATTTACCAGCATATTCAGGTTTGAACTCTGTTGCCTTTAATTCAATTACTACATAACTTCTAACTTTCAAATTATAGAATAACAAATCAATATAGTAATCTTCATTTTCAATTTCTAGATGATATTGTTTTCCCACAAAAGCAAAACCGCTTCCAAGTTCTAATAATAGTTTAGTTATATTAGCAGTTAGTTCTCTTTCAATATCTAATTCCTTTAATTCTTTATCAGCTGTTATAAAATCAAATATATAAGGATTTTTTAATAATTCTTTTGCTTGTTCATTAGTTGGAGTTGGTAGTGTTTCATCAAAATTAGTAGTTTTATTTTCTAATAGTGCTTGTCTTTCATATAACTTACTTGCTATTTGATGAACAATTACAGGTCTAGCCCAACCATTTTGAATAGTTTCTTTGATATACCAATTCCTTTGAATTTTATCTTTTACTTTATCCATTATAGTTGTAACAGAAGACCAAGGTAATTTTGCAACATCATGTTGCAAAAATTCATCATTATCAAATTCAGTAGCAAATTTTTGCATATACCTTAAATTTCTAGCTGACATTCCTTTTAAAGTTGGAAACTCCATTTTTAAGTCCTTTGCTAAAGTATCTATAAAAGATGAACCCCATTTATTGTTTTCAATTAGTTTTAAACCGATATTATAGTACATCAATACTAAATCTTTATTAGCATTTTCTACTATCTTATTTCTAGTAATCATTAAAGTTTTCTTGATATCATTTAATACTTCAAAATACTTATCATTATTTTCTAGCATAATTTCCTCCTTCACAAGCATTCTTGTTGATATAATTATACTATAAATACCAATAATTTCCTATAGACCTTTTCAAAAATAGAAGTTACAAATTAACAAAAAAATTAACAACCATAAAAATATATGTTTTAATTATATTAGAAGAAAAAACATAAAGTTGTTGATAATATGATTACAGCAGAAAAATTAGAACAAGCACACATTTTTCGGACAAATTTCACTGCATATAAATAATTTAAGTTGCATCTATATCTTTTACTATATTCTTTGTAATAGCTGTCTGTTATTTCGACAATTTGTTTAATCGTATAGGTAATACTTCTTCAAGAGATTTTATCTTTTATTTTAGATATTAAATCACCTTTAATTTAACCTTGAAATAATTTCATCTTTTATAGTGTTATAGTAAATAATCTCCTTAATTAACTTTTCGGCTAATTCTTCTCCTTTTTCTTTATTTTCTTCTTGATTAGTATCAATCATTAAAGCCATTTTTATATATCGTTCTAACTGTCTTAACATATCTTTATACATGACTTGATAAACAATACTCCAATCAAGTTTTGGTCTTACTTTATCTTTATAATATTCTTTTATTAGATAGTTAAATAAATTATAATTAATATTATATTCGAAAGCTCCCGCCCAATATAGAGCTGTTTTTAATAAATCAATATAGGGATTACCATATTTTAGATACTCATTGCCATTTATTTTAGCACCATTTTGGGTCCATAAAACATTATTACAAATTAAATTAGAATGACATATTGTTTCGATATTGGGTAAGTGATTTAAAGAATTATTACAATTTTCCGTAATATTTTCTAATTTTTTAATATTTTCACTTAATATTTTACTAAGTGAACTTCCTTTATGTTCAGCAAGTCGTAAATATTTTCGCCATCTAATGTGCATATAAGGAAGAGTAACTTTTTCTAATTCTTTATAATGAACGTTATGGATTTTAGCAAGAAGAGCACCAATTATACGGCATTGTTCTAACAAAACATTGTGAGATTCGATTGATTTTCCGAAGACAAAATCATAAACTAGAAAATATCTATCACCGCATTTTTGTAGCTTTTCTCCATTGTAAGAATTAGCGACAAAGATATCTATATTATGTTCTTTTAATTTTTTTTCTAAATTAAGAGATAAGTTAATTTGTGCTATATCTTGTTCATTACTAATAAATTCTTTATTAAAAATTTTAATGGAGAAAGTCCCTTGTTCTGTTGCTATTTTATAAACTTTATATTCTAAAGCTTTTTTAATTCTTTCAGGAACTTCTAAAAGGGATCCAAAAGATAAATCCTCACAAATACTTTTTAAATATAACATATCATCCATAAATCTTCGCCTCTTTCTTTCTATTATAACTTTTTTCTTCTTAAACTCCAAATACCTAAAATAAATAAAATTAAAGAAAAAGGAATTGTTATAAATACTTTAGTTATTTTTGGTTCACTGATTACGTTATTTTCTGGGTTATCTTTTTCATAGTAGACCATAAATGGATCATAATCTTTTAATTCTTGTTCTGTTTTATAATTACTTAAGTATGTTTTATAGATTTCATTATTAACAACGTATTTATACTCAAAAGCATATTCTTTAGAAGATTTCTTTCTAACTCCAAATATATAACCTTCTACTTTGATAGCATTATTAAAAAAATCTCTTTCTTTTTTATAGCTTACTAAACTTAGTAAAATAAATGTAGAAGCTAAACCAAAGCATAAAATTGCTAAAACACTATTAATCCTCTTTGATTTTAATTTCTTTTTGCCCATACTTTTTTCTCCTTACTATTTTTATAATATCATACCAACAAACAAATATATAACTTAGTATTAATAATACAATTATTTCTTTTAAATATAAAGTAGTAGTATTAAATAATTTATTAAGAACTGGTATATATATAATTACTAAACTAAATATTATATTTATTAAAATTATAATTACACTTGTTTTTTTTCTTATATTGGAAAGAGAATTATTATCTGTCATTCTTAGTAAATAATTAAAAATATTAATTAAATTTAGTAGCAAAAATATTAAAGAATTGCTGTAACTAATTAATGTTCCATTACCATGTAAATAAATATAAATGCCAGAAATTAAGAAAAAATTTGTAAAAATACTCATTATATCTATTAATAATTGTTCTTTTATCAAAGTAAAGCCATTATTAAATTTTTCTAAAAATATTGAAGAAATAAATATTAAGAAACAGTTTATTATTAATAAAAATAATGAATATTTAGGCATTCCTAAAACGATTATTTCTAAATAGAAAAATAAGATGGGCATTACATTAATTATTAAATTTCTAACTCCTAATTTCACTTTTCTCACCATTAAAATTATAACACACTTTTAAGAAGAAAAATTGAAGAAAAAGACAATTTTAATTATGTAGTTATTCTTAGAAGGTCTTGATTTCTCTTCAATGATATGATGTTCTAAAAGAGTTTATATCATAAAAATATTTAAACAAAAAATTTTTTTGAAGTTCTTTTTTTCAACAAAAAATATTACTTACCTTGAAGTATTTTTTAGTCATTACTATTTTTATATGAGTTTTAGCAATTTGTAGTAAAGTATCTACAGTTAAGTGTCTATATCCAGTTTCCAAGGCTTGAATACCATGTTCATTCTATTAATTATTTTTCTAAATTCTTTTTGAGTTAGTCCAGTCCACTCTCTCAAAATTTTTAATATTTCTTCAGTTGAATACTCATCAGCCTGTAGTTTCACTTTATCACTCCACGATTTTTTTAATAGTATGTGCAAATTAGATTAAATAAAGTCAAATGTATTTACCACATGTTAGTTAAATTGCCATCTATCTCATAAACTCTATCCATTAAAATAACATGAGAAAAAGTTTTAGATATTTTATTTTTATTATAAACATTTGCAACCACTCCTTTAAATCTAGGTAATGATTCAGCGACATAAATATTATTTTCATCTATTCCAATAATTATCGCTATATGACCTTGCATACTTAATAAATCCCCTGGCTTAATTATATTAGAAACAATATTTTCTTTTGTTAACTTTACAAATTCTCCAGTATCAGGTAATTCATAATTATAATTTGTTGGTCCTGCTCCTAAATCTCCTATATCAAATCCGCCATTTAATATTGCCCATGAAACAAAGCCACTACAATCAAGACCATTAGGTATTTTTTCAAGAGGTATATAATTAGGAGGATTCGGCTGGTAATTAGTAAGACCACATCCCCAAATAGAAGGACCAGCAACTTTCTTAGTTATTGAAGAAAATTTATTCTTATGTAAGTATAACCCAACATGATAGTATCTTCCTTCCCCATCAGCATGATGCGAGCTACTCTCATGCAAACGACCATTTTCATAAAAGTAAGGTATACGATAAGGAAATTCTAAAGTTAAAAATCGGGCTGCTGCCACTACTCCTGCTCTAGTACTATTCCCTGCTTTTTTGATTCCGGAAGCTAAGATCTCATCTAGCATATTAGCTTGTTCTTCACTATATATCTTACAACCTAATTGTTTCTTTCGGGCGTTAATAACTGGTTTTTCTATTAAATCACTGACAATGATTTTACTTTTTTTAATCACTTCATTATCATACTTAATTTCTAAAGATGTTTCGCCACTTTTTAAAGTTATAAATTCATTATTTAAAACATCAATAATCGTTTCATCATAATCATAAGTTAACTTTTTATTACCAATATAAGTAATAGTATCCTTTAAATCTAAAAAACTTCCTAAAGCTAAATAATAGATATCATCAATTTGAATATCTAAAACATAATTATCTATTTTTAAAGGTTTTGAGATAATTTCTCTTTCATCTTTAAAATAAATATTACTATCTCCTTTTTTAGAAACAGACATAGTACAAATGTTATCTTGCATTTCGATAAAAAAGTCATCATCTAAAGAACAATATTTTTCCTCTTTAGATGGTTTTATTGCTACTTTTACACTATTTTCTTCTTGGGATACTAAACTAATATTAGTGATTTCTACTTCATTTATTAAAATAATAGATTTCACTTGCAAAGGAATAACATAAATTATAAAACTAGATAAACAAAAAAAGAAAATAATACTAATTAATTTCAAATTATTTTTCATATAAATACATCAAACTTCTCTCTTTTAAATTATACCTTAAATTCTAATATATTAAAAGTAATACTTTAATAAATAATCTTTTTCATTAATATATTTATTATCTTCTTTTAAGTAATAGAACTTATTAATTTTAAAATGATTAATATTAGAACAATTATTTATAATAGCATTATAAAAATGGGGTGATAATATTCTTTCTAAATAAAACTTATTGATAGTATATTTAAAATTTTTAATTTCTTTTATATACTCTAATACTAAAAAAGTTATTAAGATAAAATCATTTACTCTAAATATCATAATATAGCTTACAAATAGAATTAGAAAGATCATATTTAATATTAGCATTAAATAATAACTTAATCTAAAAGAAATATATTTGGTTAGAATTGCAAAATAGATTTTACTACCATCTAAAGGTATTATTGGTAGTAAATTAAAAAGAAAAAGAGTTAGATTATAAGTTTTAAATAAAGTAAAAGTATAATTATTAATAAAGTTATATTTTAATAAAAAAAGAAAAATAAAAAATAAAAATATTTGAAATATTAAACCACCTAAACTACATATTATTGTTTTATAAATTCTTTCATGGATTTTTTTATCAACAATAGTTATCCCTCCAAAAGGATAAATAACCATCTTAATGACATTAATTTTAAATATTTTAAAAAAGAAGAAATGCCCAAATTCATGAATAATGACAATTAAATAAATAAGTAAAATACTTTTAATATATCCAGCTAAAAAAGCTAGTAAAATAAATAGATACGTGGAAATATCTATTTTAATTAATGTATTCTTCATATCCTAAATAAGTACCATTTTTATTGAATACTAAGTTAATATGAGTATCTATCGCAGAACCTAAAATTTTTCCTTTTTCAACATAATCATATAATTTATATCCTTCTAAATTAACATTTGAGTACCAAATATCAACTCCATCTATTCCTTGAATGATAATTGTATTACCATAGTTTTCTTTAACTCCCGCAAATACTATTAAGCCACTTTGCAAAATAGGTATAAGTTCATTTTGTTCTACTTCTAAACTAAAACCATCTTGGTACTTTTCGATATTTTTATAAGTCATCGTCTCATTAAAGACCATCTTATCATCAGTTATATCTTCTGAAGGAGGAAGTATTTCCCCAAAATATTTATTATACAGATTAGTAAAATAATTAAAATTAAAGTTTTCTTCAAAAAAATATTTTTTAAATAATTCTTTATTAGTACTATTAAAGTTAATATAAATCATTGAAACTAAAAAAAAGATGATACTAATTAATACTTTGGTAAAAATTTTACTAATTCTATTACTACTTGTTTTACTCTTTGCATTTTTAAATTTACTAGTATATATATTATTATTCATTTAATCACCTATTTAAGTTTATGCTGCGAAATAAAAACATATAACTTAAAAGGAAGAAACAAAGATTAATTGGCAATGATAAAATAATAGTATTTAGTAGTGGTTTATTAAATATTAAAGAAAAAACTAAAACAAAGAAGAAATAATTTAAAAGATTGAGAAGAAGATTATTTTTTAATCTATTGATATTAAGCTTTATTTTTTTATTTATTATGTACATTATTACTAAGTAGATGGGAAGAATTAAATTAGTAGTTAGAAAAAATAAGATAATTATAGCTATAAATAGTTCTTTTACAGAGATACTTTTTAAATTAGTTAAGAAAAAATAGGAATGAAAACTAGTAAAATTATAAACCATAGCATCTAATAAAATATTATAAATCATTTTAATCTCCTGTGATAACGTAAACAAAGTTTAAATTTTCTAAAGAATTTATATCAACATCAATAATTTTTTCTAACTGATATTTATCTAAGGAAACTTTTCTTACGTCTCCGACTTTTATACCTTCTGCTACTTTTGTTAAACCCGATGTATAAATAGGTGTCCCTTCATCTATATCAGAATAATTAACAATATTTGTTATATGACCATTTTTTAATATCCCATAACTGTTATTTACTTTTACTGATATAGATAAATCTCCACTCGTAATTAAATCAACATAGCTAGTATGATCAAGTGTCTTACTTATTACTCCTACTAGACCCTTACTATTAATTACAGCCATCCCTTTTTCTATACCTTCACTACTTCCCTTATTAATAATAATTTCATCAAAGAAATTGTAAATATTTCTTTCAATTACAAGACATCCGATGACATCCCTGTTATAGCTAATATTTTGTTCATCAAGTAAAGTTTCATACTTGTTTTCTAAATCTTTATTAATGTATTCACTTATATTAGACTGATTTTCGGATACATTTATCAAATAATAATTAACAATCGTATAAACGCCGATAACTATAAAAGAGAACATAAAGAGTAAAATTTTATTTTTATTCATTCTATCATTCCTCGATCACTATAACTATAATATTTATTATGACCAATTATTAAGTGATCTATAACTAAAATTCCAACTATTTTCCCTGTACTAACTAATTTAGAAGTGAAAAGATCATCTTCCATACTAGGAGCTATTTCTCCTGTTGGATGATTATGCATTATAATAAGACTTTTGGCATTAGCTTCTAGTGCTTCTCTAAAAATATCTCTTGGATGGACAAGACTTTGATCTAAAGTGCCAATAAAAATTATTTTCGAATTAATAACCCTTTTTTTAGTATCTAAAAAGATAGCAATTAATTTCTCTTGTTTGCTATTTTCTAATTCATCTTTAAAGTAACGATAAGCATCATCACTATTTTTAATTATCTTTTTATTATAATTATCACTCATATTTAAACTTCTTTTACCTAGTTCTAAAGCTGCTAAAAGAGTTAGAGCTTTCACTTCTCCAACGCCTTTTATTTTCTTTAATTTATTTAAAGATTCACTATTAATATTATCTAATCCGAGTGTCAGAAGAATTTCTCTTGCTACTGATAAAACATTTTTATCTTTTGTTCCATTTCTTAAAATAATAGCTAATAACTCTTCATTAGTAAGAACACTAGGACCAAATTTTTTTAGCTTTTCTCTAGGTCTTGTTTCTAAAGGTAATTTTTTAATTATATACTCCATTTATTACTTCACGATACTCCTTTAATAAATTTTTATTTACTTCATCATAGGAAGTTGTTTTTAACAATACTTCTTGATAATTTGTAAATGTGGGCATAAACTCATCAGGAATAGTAATATTTTTTAAATAGTAATTAATTTTTTTTGAGTCATAGTATTCTTTTAATTTATTTACTGTTTCTTGGTCATTAGAGATTGCAATAAATATACGATAAAATTCCCCATCAGCAATAATTGTTCCACTAGAATATTTTACTACCTCATTTTGGGCATTTTCTAGTTTTCTAAATACTCCAACTTGAAAAGCTATTGCTTCGTTATCTAAAGATAGGGCATCAGCTATATTATCTTTCGTATTTTTAAAGTATAAAATCCCAAAAACTGTACCAACTAGTAAGGCAAAAACTACTGTTATAATTACTTTTTTCATTTTATCACCATTTAGATGATAGCAAACTATTTTTTAATAATTTGTCACTTTCTGTCCTTACTTATATATTATCGTTTTTTTCCCAATTTCCTCTTTTTTAAAGTAATATTTTTAATTATATAAAAAAGAACACTACTTTCGCGTGTTCTACTTAGCACCATTTACTTCACTTAAAACTTTTATTTTTAAGGCGACGACATTCCCCACGACGCTAGTCGGTACACTATCGCTTATCCATACTCTTAAAGTATGATTTTCCGTAGCTCCAGTAACAATACCACTTTGTTTTAACAGGTAAACAGCGTCATTTTCATTACTTCCTGACATTTTGGTTAAAGAATTTAATGCCACAGGATTTTCACCATCATAACTAACTTTAATATATTGATGAGGTAATTTAGTACCTGTTATAGTGGAATCTGCCGAAATGGAAATAGTGTAAGAAGAATTGATTGTACCATTATTATTGATTGAAAATGAATACAACGAACCATTTGCTTTACCATCAGCATCTGATAAAGGTATTATATCTCCACCAATTTGATTTCCTCCTGTATATGTAACTTTTAAATCACCAGTAGTAACAACTAACTTGTCTCCTTCTAAATTTTTATTAAATAAAGCATAAGAAATACCTAAAAATACTATCAATAATAAACATATAGAACCAACAATCAAAGTTGTTTGCTTTTTAAATATGTTAGAATAATTCATACTATCACCATATCCTATAATAAGAATAGCACAAAATGAAATAAAATAGCAAGCACTAACGCTTATATTTTACACATTTTAATATTGTTTTCCAAAAAATATTTTATAATTCGCTTTTTGATCACAAACTATACAATTATTATTAACTACTTCATCCTCAAGTATACATCTTGATTTCAAACCTGTCTCATCCTTAATTTTGTTTTCACAAGTTGCACTACCACAGAAATTTACTTTGATAAAGCCGCTTTTATTTTTAGCAATATCTTTGAACTCTTCATAAGTACTAGCTTCATAAAGCATCGAGTCTCTTCGGTTTCTTGCTTTTTCATACATATCTTTTTGCATAATTTCCATAATTTCTGTGATTTTTTTACTAATATCATCTTTTATATCTACTTCGATTTTTTCTAAAGTATCTCTTCTTACTAAAGTAATTATTCCTTTTTCTAAGTCTCTTGTTCCAACTTCAAGCCTTATAGGGTATCCTTTAACTTCGCTTTCCGCAAACTTAAATCCAGGTGATTTATCGCTATCATCAACTATATAAGAAATATTATTTTCTTTTAAACTAATTGTAATACTATCAAGTGTTTCACTTACATCACCAATTGGGATAATTACTACTTTAGTTGGAGCAATTTTAGAAGGTAGGACAAGTCCGTTATCATCACTATGAACCATAATTAAAGCTCCTAACATTCTCGTAGTTACTCCCCAACTAGTTTGATATGGTGTCACTAGCTTATTATCTTTATTTAAAAATTCAATTCCAAAAGCATGAGCAAACTTATTGCCAAAATAATGACTTGTTCCATTTTGGAGTGCTACTCCATCATACATCATTGCTTCTAATGAATAAGTTTTTTCAGCACCCGCAAACTTTTCTTGGTCTGTTTTAGGACCAATTATAACTGGTATACCTAAATAATTTCTTTGAAAATCTTCATAAACGTGTAACATTTCTAAAGTCCTACTCATTGCTTCTTCTTTCGTAGCATGCATCGTATGTCCTTCTTGCCATAAAATTTCTCTGCTTCTTAAAAAAGGTCTTGTTGTCTTCTCCCATCTAACAATCGTACACCATTGATTGTAAACAAGAGGTAAATCACGATAAGATTTTATAATTTTTTTAAAATGCTCACAAAATAGAACTTCACTTGTTGGACGAACACACATTTTTTCTTCTAAAGGAACACTACCCCCTTGTGTTACCCAAGCAACCTCAGGTGCAAACCCTTCGACATGCTCTTTTTCAATATTAAGTAAAGATTCTGGAATAAACATTGGCATTTGCATATTTAAAACACCATGTTCCTTAAACATCTTGTCTAAAATATTAACCATGTTTTCCCAAATAGCATAACCATAAGGCCTGATAATCATACTTCCTTTAACAGAGGAATAATCCACTAAATCAGCTTTTCGAACAATGTCTGTATACCATTTTGCAAAATCATCATCTCTACTTGTTATATCTTTATTTTTTATTGCCATAAATATCACCTCTTCAATTATATCAAAAAGATAGCATTAAATGAACCTTTAAACATGATTTTTTACTTAATTATAAAAGAATATTAAAATTCCGTAGAAATCAATATCGAAAATGTAAATTTTTTATATATTTTAAATTTCTTGGTTTGACTTTTGTAATCAAAAAGAGCTCTTGAATAATTATTAATCCTTATTGTATTATGGGTAATTTTATATGTCTTTTTTACTTTTTCTATATACAATTATTTAAAGATACTCTTTTTCCATTGCTTTTCTGTTCTTCATACATTAATGCCCTTTCATAATCTTCATTATCATAAGCTTCTAAAATTTTTAAATCTAAAGCAAACTCTTTTTCATAGTTATTGTATATTTCTTGTAAATAATTTACAGTATTATTCATTGAATATATTCTTTTTGCAATATATATGATAATTTTATACCACATTATTACTTGTTCTAATTTATCATCTTCAATATTTTGTAATAAATCAAAAATATCTTTTAAATCTCTATTGACATCAATATTAGGTATATCATCACTTTTTCTTTCTAAAGATGTCCAAGCAGAATTAAAATTTTTAAAACTTATATTTGGAAAAATATAATCCAATAATTCTTGATTAATGTTTTCTTTTATTTCCATTAATCGAACAATTATTATTTTTTTTGTTTGATTAATAAAATATTTTATTAAATTAATTATTCTCTCATACTCTTTATCAAGAATATTCTTATTTTCAATGACACCATATTGAGATTTTTTTATTTTCATTAAAAACTCTTTTATTTCGACTTTAATACTTTTAGGAAACCTTTCTATATCTGTTAATTCTGTTAGTTTAGAATTTGAAAGAGTATTTGCATCATAATACTGAAACATATAATCTGTTTTAGTATTATCACAAAATAACCAACATTTTTTAATTATTTTAGATATACTATCATCTTTATATTCAAATAACCTTTTATCTAGACGACATTGTCTTGTAAAGTAAGTAATATATGAAGAAATAGTCACAGAATCTTGAAAAATATAATCTACTAAATTATTTAAATACATATCATCTGTTTTATTTAATAAATTAATAAAATTATTGATATAAACTTTAATCTGGTTACTAATACATAGTATTTTTTGTGTATCTATAGAAAAAGAATCTGTATTATCCATATTTATTAATATTTTATTTTCAAATGCAAAAAATTGTTTTCTAATATTTGCAAGTAATATTTTAGAATTTTTATATAAATCTTTATCATAAGAAAAATCTAAAAAAACAGGTTGTAAATTTTCTAATTCATTATTAAATGAATTAATTAATAATTCTGTTAAATGAGATATTATAAAAGCACTATCATAATAATCTTTATATATTTTCTTTCTATTACTATCTAAATTTTCATATTTTTGCTCAAATAAAACCATATCAACACTCCTAACTAATTTTAATATAATATCACTTTTTTTTAATATTTATATAGTTATTTTTCCACTATTATCAAAAATTTTAAAATTTCCATGCTTTTATCATGGCTATTTATTTTTATATTTACTCTGATTATGTAGTTCTTGATAATAAATCACAATATCTTTATCATAGTACCTTATTTCTCCACTAGGAAGAAAAAGCATTCGCTCTACTCCTAGATTATCGACAAAATGTGTGTTATGGGAAACTACTAACATAGTCCCTTCATAGTCTTTGAGTGTTGCAGCAATCATTTCTTGAGTTTCTGGATCAAGATGATTAGTTGGTTCATCTAAAATAAGTAAATTAGCACCTGTTAAAGCAAGGCGCGCTAAAGCAACTCTGCTTCTTTCTCCAGGAGATAAGTAAGACACTTTTTTATAGACGTCATCTCCCGTAAATAAAAAATTCCCTAAAAAACTTCTTAAATTTTTGGTACTTAACTCGTAATTACTAAAATTTTCTAAAATTGTTTTATCTTTATCTAATAATTCATGTTCTTGAGCATAGTAGCCAATCTCTGTTTTTTGATTAATATCAATTTTCCCTTCTAACGGCTCTAAATAGTTCATAATTAATTTTAATAATGTTGATTTTCCAACACCATTTTCTCCAACAATTAAGAATTTTTCCCCTCTTGTTAAAGCAAAAGTAAGATTATCAAATAATATTTGTTCTTTATTATAACCAAACTTTAAATTTTCACATTTTAGAGGAACAATGCCACTAGGTTGATTGATTTTAATTTTAAAATTTGCTGTTTTCTTCTTGGTCTCTAAAGTAACTTTGTTAGCTTCTAGTTTAGCTAACTTTTTTTGTCTATCTTTAGCAATATTGGCTTTCTTCTCATTACCACGGATATATTTAGCTATTATTTTTTTTAGCTTTTCTTCTTCAATTTGTTGTTTCTCGGCTATACGTTCTGTTGTTTTTAATCGTTCATTTCTGATTTTCATATATTTCTCATAATTACCTGGATAAAGTTCCATTTTATGGAGTGTTTTATCAATATATAAAGTTTGTGTTGTAACAGCACTTAAAAATTCTATATCATGAGAAATAACCAAAACCATTCCATTATATTTTTTTAAATAATTAATTATATAATCTTTACTATCTGCATCTAGATGATTGGTTGGTTCATCAAGTAATAAAATTTCGGGATTGGAATAAAGAAGTCTTGCAAAAGCAATTTTACTTTTTTGACCACCTGATAAATCACCTAGTTTCATATTTATTAAATCACCATCAATATTCATGCCATCTATTATCTTTAAAAGAATATTTTCGGCATTATAAACTTCATAATATTCTAGTTTTGCTTGAAGCTTAGAAATTTGTTTCATGATATTATCAATTTGTTTCTCGGAAGTTAAAGTACTAGCTTTCATATAAGCATTATTTAATTCTTCTTCTAACTTTTTTATTGGTCTTCCATCTAAAAGATAATCAAACACAGATATATCCATACTTTTTATTTCATCACTAATAACTTGCGGTAAGAAACCAATTCTTGTCCCAGGCTTTAAAATAACTCTTCCACTATCAGGTTCTAATTTACCCATTATTATTTTAAAAAATGTTGATTTACCTGCTCCGTTAACTCCAATAATACCTACTTTTTCTTTTTCTTTTATTTGTAAGGAAACATCATCAAATATTTCCTGTAAGCCAAAAGTCATCGTTAAATTTTTAATATTCATGATATCACCTATTTATCTAAAAGTTTCAATAAATGTGTTTTATAAAACTAAAGAACTAGTTTCCTAATTCTTTTAACCTATTCTCTACTAAAGCTAACTTTTCTTTTTCGCTTGCCAAATTTTCTCTTTCTTGGTTAACGATATTTTCTGGTGCTTTAACGACATAATTTTCATTAGCAAGTAAATTCTCTCTTCTTGTAATACTTTTCTCTAAACTCTCTTTTTCTTTCAATAAAGCATTTTTTTCTTCCTCACTATTACTACTATTATCGTAGCAAATAATTATTTTATAGTTATCTAATACCACTTCTAAAGTGTCATTATATTTGGAATTAGTAACTATCTTATCATTTAGTTTTAATAAATTAAGAATTAAATCTTCTTTAAGAGAAGTAATTACTTCAAAATCACTACCAATATTATTCTCTAGTTTTAATTTCCTAAATAAACTAATAAACTCAAATATTTTGTCAACACTCTTTGTTTCATTATCAAAAATCAATTGTTCTTCATACTTTGGATAATTACTAATCATTAAAGAATCACTTGTTCTAAAAGGTAATTTACTATAAATTTCTTCGGTTACAAACGGCATAAAAGGATGTAACATTTCAAGTATTCCAGATAAAACCCCGTATAAAACTGACTTTGTCACTTCACTATCGATACTAAATTTAGCTGCTTCAATATAGTTACTGCAAAAATCATTCCAGATAAAATCATATATTTCAGCACCTGCTAGATTAAATTCATATTTATCCATATGTTTAGTAATACTTTTAATAATCCGTTCATACTTCGTTAAAAGCCATTTATCTGCAATTTTTAAATTTTCTAATCTAGCTTCTTTTAAATCTTCAATATTAAGTAAAACAAATCTTGAAGCATTCCATAACTTATTAATAAAATTCCAAGTACTAGCAACTTTTTCTTCATCAAATCTTAAATCAGTACCTAATGCAACATCTGTTGTCAAATAAAATCTTAGAGCATCAGCACCATATTCATCAATCATATCCATTGGGTCGACACCATTACCAAGACTTTTTGACATTTTTCGTCCCTCTTTGTCACGAATTAAACCATGAATTATACAATCTTTAAATGGTCTTTGTCCTGTAATATGTTCAGCTTGGAAAACCATTCTAGCTACCCAGAAGAAAATAATATCATAGGCTGTTACTAAAACGTCATTAGGAAAGTATCTTGCCATATCTTCGCTATTATTAGGCCATCCTAGAGTACTAAAAGGCCATAAGGCACTTGAAAACCAAGTATCAAGAACATCTTCATCTTGAACCCAACCACTCTCTTTTGGAGCTTCCATACCTACATATATTTCATCATCTTTATACCAAGCAGGAATTCTATGGCCCCACCATAGTTGTCTTGAAATACACCAATCATATGATATTTCCATCCAGTGGTTTAATATTTTTTCAAATCTTTCAGGAACAAAATTAACTTTTTCATCTTTTTTCTCTTGTGTTTCTAAAACGTGTTTAGCTAGTTCTCCCATCTTAACAAACCATTGCTTTGATAAGTAAGGTTCGACCATTACTCCTGTTCTTTCTGAGTGACCAACTGAATGTGTCATTGGCTCAATGTTAATCAGTAAACCATTTTGTTCTAAATCTTTAAGTAGTTCTTCACGACACTTTTCTCTTGTCATTCCCTCATACTTAAAAGCAAATTCATTCATTGTGGCATCAGGGTTCATAACGACAATACGTTCTAAGTTATGACGATTACCTACTTCAAAGTCATTAGGGTCATGAGCAGGAGTTATTTTAACAACACCTGTTCCAAATTCAGGGTCGGCATGTTCATCTTTAATAATCGGAATTGCTTTATTAACTATTGGCAGAATGACATTTTTACCTATTAAATGTTTATATCTTTCATCATCAGGATTAACTGCTACTGCTGTATCACCAAATAAAGTTTCTGGTCTTGTTGTAGCTACGTCTAAATAGTCATTTGTTCCTTCAATAAAATATTTTAAATGATAGAAAGCTCCCTCTACATCTTTATAAATAACCTCTTCATTGGATAAGGCCGTCTTGGCTTCTGGATCCCAATTAATTATTTTCTCACCCCGATAAATAATTCCTTCATTATAATAATCAACAAATACTTTGGTAACAGCTTTATTTAATCCTTCATCTAAAGTAAATCTTTCTTTATTATAATCAACAGAAATACCCATTTTAGCCCATTGACTCCTTATATTATCGCCAAATTCATGAGTCCAATCCCAACAAGCACTTAAGAAATTATCTCTTCCGTATTCATATTTATCAATACCTTTATCTTTTAACCTTTTAACTACTTTCGCTTCAGTTGCAATAGCAGCATGATCCATACCAGGTAGCCACAAACAATCAAAACCTTGCATTCTTTTATAACGAATAATAATATCTTGAATAGAAACATTCATTGCATGACCTAAGTGTAATTTCCCTGTCACATTAGGCGGAGGTATGACAATACAAAAAGGTGGCTTGTTTTTATCTCCAGAGTTAAAATACCCTTTTTCTTTCCAATTATTATACTTATTTTCTTCTACTTTTTGATGATTATACTTTGTTTCCATTTCCATAAATAACATTTCCTTTCTTCTAACAAAAAAACAATTATAACTTAAGGACGAGTTAACCCCGCGGTACCACCTTAATTTATAACTGTTGTTATACTCTTTTTAATACTTAACGCATATTTTACGGTTCTACTCCCAAGCAACCTTCATCTTCTTTGTTTGTTAGTTTTCACCACCCACTAACTCTCTATCAAAACACCAAAGACTACTCCTCTTGTTCAACGTATTTCTCTTATATTATATAGTATTTAAAATTTTTCTGCAAGTAACACTTAAAATATTTGCAACTCTTTTTTATAATGTTTTCCTTCATTCAAAGACACATTATAAAACTCATATTTACCATTAATTTTTTCTAAAAGAAAATTAAATTTTTCGCCTCTAAATGTCACATCTAAAAGATTTCTAAATAAATAATCATCATCTTTTGTCATTTCATAAAGCTTATTTCTTTTAAAGTAATTAACTGATTTTTCAAAAAATTCATCTAATAAATGATTAACACAAAACATAGCATCAGAATATTCTCGAAAAACATTAATTTCATCAAAAAGTTCTTTAACACGATATAATTTAGCTAAGAGATAATCAATTTCACTTACATCTTTATAACTATATTCATCTTCAAATTCATTAATTAAATATTTTAACTTATCATCAAAATATTCTTCCTCAATATAATTTATTTTTTTATCAATCTGTTCAACTCTTTTATTATTTATACTCCTACCTATGTCTAAGTCATAATATCCTTCTGTTTTTAATCCCATTTTAGCTCTTTCTAAATCACAATCATTAGTTGCATCAACGATAAATCTACTATTATCAAGTTTAAACATATTATATTCGTGATTTTGCCCACAAATATCTACTTCAAAATTCAAAAGTTCTAGAGCCATTCTTTTAAAAGCATATCTTGAATAACTAGTACATAATACTCGAAAATCTTCCACATTTCTTAAGTCTATTTTTCTTAAAACTATTTCCTCTACTTTTTCAGGATATAATTTTAAAAATAATCTATATCTTGAATCATAAGAAAACAACTGACAACTTCTTATATATAAATGTCTTAGTTTATCATTTAAAAGCCAATTACTTTTAGTCTTTAATTCATCATCTAATAGTTGTAACACATCCATAAAAACACCCCTAAATTTCACTATATACTATCATATTTATATTGATTTGACAAACTAATTATTGTATAATTGTTTATAGAATAAAAAGGATTGAGGTGTTAACTATGCTTCGAGAGTTTGACTATGACAATCAGGCTGTTGTAGATATTGTTAATGAAATGATTGTTGATGCTGTTAATAAGAATGCATCAGATATTCACTTTGATCCAACACCTACTGTCCTTAAAGTACGTATGAGAATTGATGGGGAACTTATGGATTATGCTATTGTTCCCGAAATTGTTAAGAAGAATTTAACAACAAGAATTAAAATTATTAGTGGAATGAATATCACAGAGTCAAGAATGCCTCAAGATGGTGCTATTAAAAGCGAATTTGGTGGAAAAGACGTTGATATGCGTGTCTCTTCTCTTCCGTTAGTAAATGGGGAAAAAGTTGTTATTCGTATTTTGGATTACTCTATGAGTTTGCAAGGAATTGAAACTTTAGGTTTATCCGATTATAACTTACAAAAAGTTTTAAAAATGATAGCTGTCCCAAATGGAATTATTTTAACAACTGGTGCTACAGGTAGTGGTAAATCAACAACTAACTACTCTATTTTAAAAAGATTAAATACGCCAGATAAAAATATTATTACTGTTGAAGATCCCGTTGAAATGCAAATTGATGGCTTAAATCAAGTTCAAGTAATGTCCGAAATCGGTTTAAATTTTGCCGAAGTTTTAAGAAGTATTTTAAGACAAGACCCTGATATTATAATGATTGGAGAAATTCGTGATGATGAAACAGCTAGGATTGCTGTTCGTGCTTCAATTACTGGGCATTTAGTATTATCAACAATTCATACTAATAATTCATTAAATACTATTGAGCGACTTACTGATATGGATGTTGAAAGATACCTTTTAGGTACTGCATTAACTGGTATTATTAGTCAAAGACTTGCCAAAAGGTTATGTCCTAAATGTCGTGGTTCAAGACATGCTAGTGAATATGAAAAAATTGTTATAAAAAAAGCTTTAGGAATTGATATACAAGGTCTTTATACTCCTGTTGGTTGTAGCGAATGTTTAAATGGATACAAAGGTCGTATAGCTATTCAAGAAGTACTAGATATTACCACGGAAATTAAAGATGCTATAACTAATAGTACTCCTAAAGAAGAGTTAAGAAAACTAGTTTATGGTAATGGAAAAACACAAACGCTTTTACAAGATGGTCTAAAAAAAGTAGTTAATGGTCTAACTAGTTTTGAAGAAATATTAAGAATTATAGATATAGAAGAAGACTTTGGCGAAGGTGATGAAGAGCTTAAAAATGCTTTAATTGGTCGTAGTGCTGAATTAACAAAACAGAACATGAATAAAAAAGCTATTGCACCAACAAATAATCAAGAAACTTTAAATATGTTCTTTCAACCCTCTGGAAATATGTCAAACAATATGATGATGAATCAAAATTACAATTATAACCAAGCACAAAAATTTAATAAAGGGATGAATCTACCTCAAACAAATCCAAACTTAAATAATAACATGATGAATCAACAAATGTATAATCCAAATATGATTATGAATCAAAGGTAAACTAAAAATGGTTTATCTTTTAGAAAACATCCAACTTTTTATTTTAACTAAATAAAGCATTCCAAATTTAGAATGCTTATTTAATTGTTTCTAAAATATTATCCCCTTTGTATAAATTTATTGAACCATCTTCATTAAAATCATATTTTATATCATCGATGTTTTCAATATCAACATTTTTACTAGATATTACTTCATTAGTATTATAATTAATTACTTCATATTTGCCAAAAGCACTTAGCGTTAAAACATATTTTCCTACTATTTTTATTCCATCATAAGAAGCACTATTTAATAACATGTTTCCATAATAATTATATAATGAATATTTATTATTAAGAACTCCTACTATCACGTCACTATCATATTCATAAATGCTTGCTGATAAAGGAGAACTTAACACTGTTCCGTTATTACTAAGTATATACCAAAAATGGTTTTTATATCCCACAAAAAGCTCTGTATCCAAAGTTTCTTTCGCATTGGCAAGTTGATTTTGAACCCCTATATATTCGTATTCAAAAGGAATTACTATAACAATTTCATCTTCTAGTTTTATAACACCCCATAAATCATTAGCATCTTTAACAATAAAATAATCTCCATTAAGTCCAATAGTATAATTTTTTACAGCTTTATATGTTCCAATAATTTTACCTTGTTCAATGTCATATAAAAGAACTTCTTTGTTATCTGTATTATTTTGATCATAAGTATCATCTGTATCAATTAGAAAAGTATACTTACTATTAATAATACCTACCTCGTCTAAATATGTATCTTCATAATAATCTAAAACATAATTATCATCATCTATCGCCTCATAGGCATAACCACAGAATCCAGAATCATTTGTATTATTACATTTATAAGTTCCTATAAGACTATTATATTCGATAAAATTAAGAGTTCCATTTTCGTAAAATTCTGGTAAAGATGGTGCTACAGGTTTCTTTTCATTTTCTTTGTTTTCTTTGAACTTATATGTAGCAGTTAAAAATGCTAAAGGAACAAAAACAATTAGAAGAATAACTATTATTATTAATGCCCCTTTATTTCCCTTTTCCATATGACCTCTCCTATTCTTCGTTTTCTATTCTATCAGGTTCGTTTGGTTCTACTGGCTCTTGTGGAAGTAGCTTTTTCTTAGCTTTGGAAACTGTATTATACATATCCCCGTTTAGTACTTGAATATTATAAGTTATACCATCTGTTGCTATTATAAATGCTTTAGAATCATTACCATAATAATTAGTACTCTTAAGTTCAATAGTTCCTTCAATTATTTCATTTCCCTCATAATCATAAAGCATTAATTTATTTGAATCATCTACACCAGCATAGAAATCATTATATAGTTCAACATAAACATAACTTGTTTTATTTATTTTTTCACCACCTGTTGCTTTATAAACATCATATCCATTATTAGATTTAGTTTTAACATAGCTAACGTTACCAATAAATCCTCTTATTTTATCATCAAATAAAGCACTTGTATTATCTTTGCCATATATTATTAACCATTTATTATCTTTATTCTTTGCTAGTACTTTATCACCAAGCATTTCCATATAATTATAATCTAAAGGATATACTGGCGATGGCTTATCATTTCCAATACTCACCATACCATATTTTCCATTTTTATTTTTTACGATAACATTAGTAGTACCTACAGAAACTAGAGATAGTTCTCCTTTATTAGAAGAAGTATAAGTATTTACATCTTCATATGAACTTAAAATATTGTTATCACTTAAGTCATATAAATTAATTGTTTTTGTATTATTAGAACTATCTTCAACAAAAATATATCTTTTATTATATATTGGAGTCATACTAATACGACCTTTATCGTTAGTTAAGTCATTATCTTCAAAAACAGTATCAAATGCTGGATGACAATTTGTTAAAGCATCACCATCAAACTTCTCATTTTTATTACTACATTTATAAGAACCAATTAATTTACCTTTTGCTTCATCTTCATAAAAGTATAACTTTCCATCTAAATAACTATAATATTTTAATTTTTGATTAAATTTCGCTTCTTCTAAACTTAAATAAACATAAGAAAAACTTTTGTTATCATCTGTACTTAAAGTAAGGGTTATTTTATCTTCGCCATAATTTGCCATAAAAGCAAAGATACTCTTAGTTTTTACACCTTCTTTATTATACTCATTTTTAATTTTAAATTCTTCAGTTGAAAGTTTTATTCCTTCTTCATTTAATTTATTAAAATGTTTATCCTTGACAAATAAAGCATTACTACTATCGATTGAATAAATATAGTCATTTTCTAGCATCATATACTTTGAACCAGTAAGTTTTTCTTTATTATCATAAGTATATAAGCTGTAAACACCTTTATCTAAAGTAACGACATAATCTTCACTATAATCAACTATTCTTTGAGTAATTAATTTAGTAAGTTCTTTTCCTTCATAATCTAATAAATAATTAGCTGTAGTAGTTGCTGCTATAACATGATTTTTTTCTTTCGATTCAATTATACCTAAATATTTATACTCCCCTTTAATTTTCTCGACTAAGCCATCTGTAGACATTTCAAAAAGATTATAATTATCTTTATCGTCTTTAACAATTATATAGTTAGAATCACCTACTTTATAAGCTTTAACAATTTTATATTCAGCAATTTTATCTTTTTCTTTAAAATCATAAAGAATAATTCCATCTTCATCTTGAGCACTATCAAAGACAAAAGCATATCGCTCATTATAAATATCTAATCTTTTTTCAATTGTACTACCATCTTCATAAACATTAACTGGACCATTTAATTCATCTTCAGTAACTCCATTATAAGCTACATAACATTTATTTTCATCTTTGTTTTGACATTCATATTCGCCAATTTCATCATCATCTTCATTTAAGAAAAATAAACTACCATTACGATAAATATAATTATCTTTTATAACTATAACATCTTCTTTTTTATCAATAACTGGCTCTTCTTTCTTACCTTTTGTGACAAAGAAGACAATTAAACCAACAAGCAAAATCAAGATAAGGATTGCTATAACAATAAAAATTATTTTTTGCTTTTTACTCATATTATGCCATTTATTTTTTATTTTAGTTATTAATTTTTCTTTTTTTGTTTTTTCTTCCTTAACTTCATTTTCTTTATTTTCTTCTAAAGGCTCTAAATCAAGAGTTTCATATTCTTTAGAGTCTTCCAAGGCAACTTGGGAAACATTACTATATTTTTCTTCCCGAAGTATTTTCTTATATTCTTCGTAAATATCCTCTTTCTCATTCGTTAATTCCGATAAATCATCATCTAAACACTTTGTTTTTTCAAGTTCATCATTTTGCATTTAAGGCCACCTCTTTACTATAAAAACATTATAGCACAAAGATATAATTAGCGCATTAAAAAAATAAGTAGAATGCAGTTTCTACTTATTTAATACCATATTGTCTCATAAAAATGAACTGTTAATTTTTTAATTTCGCCATTATTTATTTCTCCAGTATATCCAGAACCATTTCTAAAAAAGGGACTATTTTCATCATCTAGATAAGCCATTCTTACTTCCTCTTCTACTCTTTTATAACTCTTTTTTGAAACAACACTTTTTATGAATGTTTGAAATTCTTGTTCTATATATAAAGCAGTTTCTTTTTTCGGTGCAAGCATTTGCCTTATTAATTCTTCTTTCACTTCTTTAGCAGTTACTTTTCCTTTTACCTCTGGTTCATAGACTTCATAATAATTGGACTTTTTACATAAAATATTTAAGCAAGGGTCAAGCACATATTCTTCTTCACCAAATTTAAAACAAATCCATGAATGATAATACCAAGAACATTCTTCATCTAAATTTATTTCTCCTCTTTCAATGTAATCATCATCATTAAAAAATACTATGGCTGTTTCAGTTGTTTGCCAACACCAACCTTCAAGTTTTTCTTCTTGCATTAATTCGATTAAAGAACCTTTATATTCTCTTTTAACTTCAATATATAAATTTTCTAATCTTTTTTGGGCATATATTAAAACTTCTTTATCAATAATTTTTGAACGTAAGAAATTAATTTTCTTTGAAGAGTCTACTCCTTTTTCATTAATAACAAAATCCAATACATCTTGAGCAGTTAAAATATTCTTTTTCACTTTTAACTATTCTTCTATCAAATTAGGATTCTTTTTTTGTAAAGAAGGATTATTAAAAATACTATCTATTAAATTTGTTTCATTTACTTTTTTAGTCTTTTCAAGACCTTCAAGAACAAATAAGTAAATATCTAATTCTTCTCTTTCAAATTTATTTGTTAAAATAGCAAAATTATTATTTTTATCAAAAGCTAAGTTTCCCAAAATTTCTTTAAATTCATCTTCATAATTTTTTAAAGTTGCAAGTAAACTTTCTTCACCATTAACGAAAGATAATTTACTTAAAATATCTTCACAGCCTAGTCCATTTAAAATATAATCTACAAGCATTAAAATATCTTCAGTTATAATTGAAACATTAACATCAAAACCACAGTCTTTAACTAACTTTTTAAAATAATTTTCAATATATTTTTTAAATTGATAAATTTTTTGAGCCTCAGTTAATTTTAATTCATCTTTAACTTGATATGTAGTAGTAAAAACTCCTTTAATATCGGAAGCTGTTTTTATATTAGCTCTAATATTTTCAATTATTCTTTGATATTTAAGAACTTCATAACGAGCATCAGCTGACTTTTTATCGTTTAATAAATTAGAAATTCTTTGATAACAATTGTGATAAAATGTATCATAATCAAATCTTTCTTCTTTTACTAAATAATCATTTCTTATAAACCAATCTAGAAAGATTTTTGTTTTCGATAGATTTTCATCAATTTTATAAGAAAATAATTTTAAAGTTTCCTCACTCATACTATTAATAGTATCTAATATGTCTTTATTACGAAATTCTGTAAGAATTTCTCTTCCTTCAGTTCCATATCTCATTACAACTTGAAGTAAAAAAGTATCTATTGATTGTTCAAACATCATATAACCACCTAACTTGCAAATTATTATAGCATTTCTTATTAAGTAGTCAATACTTTTTTAATTTTGTCACATATTCATCATCTGCGATTACAGAAACATTGTAATCTTTTATTTTTAAATGATTAGGAAGACCATATAAAATAACTTCAATATCTTGTTCTTCAAAATTTCTAATTGTCTTTTCATTAATCCCTAAATAAAGAAGACAAATAAAATCTAAATAACGATAATTATCATCACTATTAAGATAATAATTTAAAATTCCTACTTTAAATTTTCGCTTATAAGTGCTAACTTTTTTAATAATATTATTATCAAAACTCATTAAGTAAATATTTAATCTAGTTTTATTTAAAAGTCTCGCAAGTTCCTTTAAATCAATATCAAAGTCTTTAATTTCAATAAATATTTTTTTATTAGTCTTTAATTTTAAAACATCTTTTAATCTTACAACTCCTAATTCTTTTAACTCTTTATAATCTAATGTTTTTAATAATTTCCCATTAATAAAAGAATTATGATGAATAACAAATTCTTTATCTTTACTAACTCTTACATCAAGTTCAAAGCCTTCATAATTGGAATTGTTTATTGCTTCTTCAAATGCCTCTAATGTATTTTCCTTAATGTTATTTTTTACTACTCCTCTATGTGCTATAAATTTCAAAAAAATCACCTAGTAAATTGTACTTTAGTGATTTCAAGATTATTACTTATTATTTAACTATATAAAATAATTTTGTTATACTATCATTGCGATATTTTAAATAAAAATCAGTGTCAAATAAATCATGCCATAATTCTTTATTTGTTTTTTTGCGAAGTATATTAAGATGTTCCTTTTTATGTATAGATGTATTCTTTCGAGCTTTTAGAAAGTAATCAACAATAACAATTAGTTCACTGATAATTAAAGGAACTAAAATAATATTTAAAATCATATTATCAAAAGAATTAGCAATTACAAATAAACTAATAACTAAAACAATGTCTAATATATTGGTTTTAATTTTTCCTTTAAAACTAGTCTTAGTATTATTTCCCATTTTAAAACTAACTGTATTAACTATTAAAATGCCTAATTCTAATAAAATTGGTAAAAGATAAAGAGGGTTAAGAAGAGCAAGAACTATTAATATAGAAATTCCCAGTAGTTTATCAGAAACAGCATCTATAATACTCCCAAAGAAAGACTGAACATGAAAACTTCTTGCTAAAAGACCATCTAAAAAATCAGTTATAAATAAAAGCCCTGAAGTAATAGATGCAACTATTCCACCCCATTTAAAATAAATAGGAATAATAATTAAAGCTCCTAAAACTCTTGCACTTGTTAAAATATTAACAAATACTTTCATAAAATTATTTCTTTTCACTTATGCCACCCTCTTTGTAATTGCTTATCCTATCATTTCTCTATCTATTTGTCAATCTAGAGTTGTAAAACCAATATTCTTATAATTTAATATATACTGTTCTTTAATATTTGTTATCGTAATTTTTGTAATACTTGTATAATCAGTATAAATAGCGATTTCAGTTTCTAGATTATTTATTTTTGTTCTATAATTAAAAACTCTTATATTATCATATTTATCTTTAGTATATTCTAAATCTTTAACTAAGTTATAAATATATGATGGAGTAATAAAATTCTTATTAATAAAATCATTAATCTTATTATATGATTGATTTTCATTTTTACTTGTAAATGTTCCTGTTTCTTTATTACCATCTTTTTTACCAACATATAAATATTTTTCCGTATCAATTAAGATATTGTAAGTATATTCATAATTTTCTTTTAAGAGCATTGTAAACATATCTTCAAGATTTCCATATACTTTTTTTTCACTAATATTACTTTTCTCTAAGTTCTCATCTTTCTTAATTGGCATAAAAAACAAGATATAACTTAAAGCCCCTAAAATAATTATAGCATAAACAATCCATAACTTATTTTTCATCTGACTATTGAATTGATTACTTTTTCTTTATCTAAACCATTAATGTAATCAACAACATCCATTTCTTTTTTTCCATATGGCTTAACTCTATCTATTAAAACAATTCCATCTTTCGTTTTAATGCCTAATTCTTTCTTATTTAAAATAGCAATGGTTCCCGGTGATAAATTACGACTATCTTCTAAAATATGACACTTTAATATTTTAACTTCTACATCATTAATGATGGTATTAGCTAAAGGCCAAGGATAAAGCCCTCGCACTTTATTAAAAACTTCTCTACTTGTTTTATTGAAATCTAGTCTTTCATCACTCCTCGTAATATTATAAGCATATGTTGCCATCTCATTATCTTGAGGGATATCAAAATTTGTGCCATCAATTATTTTTGGTAAAGTTCTAAGTAATAATTTAGCACCTATTTGACTTAATTTTTCATGAAGCGTTAAAACGTTATCATCATCTTCAATAAGACATTCTTCACTATTAATGATATTACCTGTATCCATATTCTTATCCATATACATGATTGTAACACCAGTTTTATTTTCACCATTAATTATAGCATGATGAATGGGAGCACCACCTCGATATTCTGGAAGAAGAGAGGCATGAACATTGATACACCCATAAAGTGGTCTAATAAGAAGTTCTTCTGGAAGTATTTGCCCATAAGCACAAGTAATAATGATATCTGGCTTTTTTTCTATAATTGGAGCAATATCTTCTCTTAACTTTTTCGGTTGAAAGACTTCGATATTATGTTTATTAGCTATTCTTTTTACAGGAGTTTCCGTTAATTCTTTTTTTCTTCCCACATAAGCATCTGGCTGACTTACAACCATTACGACATTTGTATTTTCAATTAATGTTTCTAAAATAGGGACAGCAAAATCTGGCGTTCCCATAAAAACAACTTTTAAATCTTTCATCTTCATTTGTATATCACCTATTTTATTATATCAAAAAACTCGAAGTTGTCGAGTTATTCTTTATTTCCCATTTTTCCTTTCGCTCCTTTTGAACCATTATATGTTTCTAAAACATTTGATTCAAAAGAAGTTATTTTATGACTATTATTTTTATAATCTTTGATTCCTAAAGTAATTAATCTATCTAGTAAATCTTTATAATCAAGACCTTTTTTCGTAAAGAAGAAGAAAGCAAGCGAACCTGGAATAGTATTTGGTTCATTGACATAAACTTCTTTCGTTTTTTTATTGACTAAAAAGTCAAATCTTGTTACACCTTTTAAGTTAAGAGCTCTAAATGCCTTTAAAGATAAATCATAAATTCTTTCTTCCACTTCTTTATCTAATTTAGCAGGTATTCTAAAACCACTACTAATAGTAGACTTAGCACCACCTTTTTTACCGCCACCAGATAAATATTTATCTTCAAAAGTTAAAAATTCATTATCTGTTAACATTTCACCAATTAAACTAGTTTCAGCATTATCATGATTTCCTATTACCGCACAATCAACTTCTAATAAATTAGGAATAACTTTTTCAACGACAATTTTTTCGTCATAGCTAATAGCTTCGTTAATGGCATTTTCAATATTTTTTTCACTATTTACAAAAGTAATACCGATACTACTACCAAGACGAGCAGGTTTAACAATAACTGGATATCCTAATTTCTTAATATCAGCTAAAATCTTGTCACTGTCACTTAAGTATTCATTTTCATAAAACCAAATAAAGTCTGCCACAGGAATATTCTCACTTTTTAATACTTGTTTTTGAACTACTTTATCTTGTCCTAGGGAAGATGCAAGGACGTCACATCCAACATATGGAATGCCTAATGTTTCTAAGTATCCGACTAAAGTACCATCTTCAACTCCTTTTCCATGAACTATTGGAAAAGCAATGTCAATCGTCTCAACTACACTTTTAAAAAGTCCATTAAGTTTGACTAAAGCAAAGTTATCATCTTTTTTAACTAAACTTACTAATAAAGTTTTTTCATCTATATTATTTAAATTCTTGTATGTTTCCATCTTAAAAAGATTAACTCCAGTATACCACTTTCTATCTTTTGAAATATATATTGGGATAACCTCATATTTCTCTTTGTCCATAAATTCCATAGCTTGCACAGCAGTAATAATACTTACCTCGTGTTCAACAGAATTACCTCCAAATATAACACCAACTTTAATTTTCATTTAAAATCACTCCTCATTTCTCATTAAATATATCTGGTAAATCACTTTGCAACAATACATAAGTGTCTTTATCCTTTAATTCATTCAATAATGGAAATGCATCCATTATATTATTAAGTATATGAATATTTTTCTTATTAAATTTCTTTTCGATTAATCCATCATAGATTGGTTTAGTTTGTTCACGCCCAATTAAGATGGCTTCATCACATGTATCTTTCATATAGTATCCTAGCTCTTTGTTAACTTCATAACTTTTAGAACCTAATTCTATTATACCAGAAGATATCACGATTTTTTTACCTTTTGTTAATTTTAAAACATCTAGGGCCATTTTAGCTCCATCAATATTAGCATTATAAGCATCATCGATTAAATACATATCATAATATTTTTTTAACTCTAAACGATGTTCCACTGGTTTTACTTGCTTAACCGCATTTTGAAGTTCTTTTTTCGATATTCCTAAGTAAGAACCTAAGGCGATGCTCGCTAAGATATTATATATATTTGCTTGCCCCAATAAATTAGTTGTAAACTGATATTTCTTTTTATCCCCTTTAAAGATACAATCAAAAGTAGTTTTATTATTTTCTAATTTGATATTTGTTGCATAGACATCAGCTTTCTTATTATTAATCCCGACCCAAATAATCTTACAAGCATTTTTTATTTGATAATTAACTTGTTTAGGATCATCCATATTTAATATCCCAACACCATCATGTGGTAATGATTCAATAAGTTCAAACTTGGTTTTAATAATATTTTCTTCACTTTTAAAAGTTTCTAAGTGGGCTAAACCAATTTTCGTGATAATTCCATATTTTGGCTTAACAAGATGACATAATTCTTTAATTTCACCCTTTTTGCAAGCTCCCATCTCGGCTATAAAATAATCATTAAATTTGTCTAATTCATTATTGATAGTTAAAGTAAGACCAAATGGTGTATTGTAATTTTTTGGAGTCATAAAAGCATTATATTTAGAATTTAACACAGTATATAAAATGTTTTTACTGCTTGTTTTTCCATAACTTCCCGTTATGCCGATAACATCCATATTAGTTAAAGAAGCTAATTTCTTTTTAGCCATATTTTTATAATAATTACCAATAACTTTTTCAATTGGGGCATTAATTAAGTTTACTAAAACCATTATTAAGTTATTAAAATAAGAGAAAAGAGCAAGAATTATATAGTAGGCTATTAAATAAGCACTATTAAAATTAATCATTATTAAAGAAATTAGTCCAGCATAAATTATAGTAAATGTTACATAAAGTCTTATAATTCGACTTGTATACTTTAAAGGTATTTTTGTTACCTTTTTGTTATTTTTAAAGATAATAATCATAGCTATGATAAAGTAGAGAGAATTAAATAACATCGCAGCATATTTATAATCGATAAATATTAGTAAAGGAATCAAAATTATTAATAGTTCAACATTTAAGTAATTTTTATTAATATTATCTTTAACCCATTTTAAGTATTTATTTCCTCTGTTATATCTATTTTGTTGTAAAGCATGCAAGTTAGTCGTTAACTTAGAATATAAGTAGATAGAATAAACAACTAATGATGCTAAAAAAATCGTTTTCATAATTTACCTCCTTAATAACGAATCAATTATCGCTATTGTTTTTCCACGATTTTCTAAATAAGCAAAGTGTGTCCCACCAACAAATGGAATAACTGCACTATCCTTAATTAGTTTTTCGAGTTCATAAGCATTTTCAATCCCAATAGTCGTATCATTAGTTCCCCAAATAATTATTGTGGGAGCTGTTATTTTCTTACAAAAATCAGTTACATCCGTATTAATATGTTTTACTAAAATATTTCGCATCATTGGGGTTGCATTACGGTAATCTGTCGAACCAACTTTCTTTTTAAGTTTTTCTGTATACTTTGATAAACATTTTATTTTACAAATACGCTTAAATATTTTAGTTTTTAAAGAAAGTTTTGTAATAGCTACTTTATAAGGACTAGCAAGAAGAATTAAATTATCTACTTCATATTTAGCAGCATAAATAATTGATATTTTTCCTCCAAAAGAGTGTCCTATTAAAGTAATATGTTTAAGACTCAACGACTTAACTAAATTATTGACCATTATTGCAAAATCTTCAAGTGACCATACAGTTTTTGGCTCCTCACTTTTACCATGCCCTGGTAAATCAATTATTAAAACGTTGTATTCTTTATAAAAAGGTTCTGCTATAAAATCCATCATTTCAATATTTTGTCCCCAACCATGTAAAAAGACTAAACTCTCTTTCGAGTTATTATTAATAAATTTATAATTGATTTTAATATCTTGATATGAAAACATAGTTCTCACCTCTTTTAATGTACTATTATACATTAATTTTACTATTATTTTAAGAAATATAAAACTAAAAAAGTGTTTTTTCAATACTTATTTAACATTTCTATATATAAATTTCCGAAACATAACTATATTTTTAAAAAAACTATAGTTATTATATATGATTTAAGTTATAATCTAAATAGAAGTTTTAGCATATAAAATTTATTCAAGAGGTGATAAAATGCAAACTTTACAAATAAGAAATTCAACAGTAGAATTTTTAATTTTTACCAATCAAAATAAAGAAAAAACAATTGAAGTAATAGTAGATAATGAATCAGTTTGGTTAAGCCAAAAGCTAATGGCTGAACTTTTTGGCACAACTAGAAACAATGTTACAATGCACTTAAATAATATTTTAGAGTACGAGCTAGATAGAAATTCAGTATGTAAGAAATCCTTACATACTGCTGAAGATGGAAAAAATTATAAGACTAAATATTATAATTTAGATGCGATTATTGCAGTCGGTTTCAAAATTAATAGTAAAAGAGCTACACAATTTAGATTATGGGCGATCAGTATATTGAAACAATACTCTATTAAAGGATATGTTCTAGATAAAGAAAGACTTAAAAATGGAACATTTTTGAATAAAAATTACTTTGATGAGTTACTTGCAGAAATTAGAGAAATTAGAATTAGTGAAAGAAATTTCTATCAAAAAATTACTGATATTTATGCTACTAGTTTGGATTATGATAAAAATTCTCCTGTAACTAAAGAGTTCTTTAAAACTGTACAAAACAAAATGCACTATGCAACACATGGCAGCACCGCTGCAGAAGTTATAGTAAAAAGAGCAAATCATGAAAAAGAGTATATGGGTCTCACAACGTGGAAAAATGCTCCATCTGGCAAAATAATGGCAACTGATGTTGTAATTGCTAAAAATTATTTAACAAAAGAAGAACTTAAATCTTTAGAAAGAATTGTTACAATGTACTTAGATTATGCAGAAGATCAAGCTGAAAGACATATTCCGATGAGCATGGAAGATTGGAAAGAAAGATTAGATGTATTTTTACAATTTAATGAAAGAGAAGTTTTAAATAATCCTGGTAAAGTAACTCATAAAGTAGCTGAAAGTTTTGCTTTATCAGAATTTGAAAAATATAGAATTAAACAAGATAGATTATTTGAGTCTGATTTTGATAAATTTATGATTGAAATTAAAAATGAGGAAATTAAGTCTTAATCAAGAAGAAAGTAATTAAAACTATTAGAAAAGATTATAAATTTAAAAAATATATTAGGGTTAAAAGTTTTATTAATAATTGCAAATAACTAAATTCTCATCGGCGAAGTATCAATACTTATATTAACTTTATTATTAAGAGCAAAAATATTATCAAGTTCTTTTAAAGATTTATAAAGCTTATCATCTTTTTTATATTTAATAATTATTTGAAAATTATAAACATTATTAATTTTAAAGACAGATGCTGTAGCAGGACCTAAAATAATGGTTTGATCACTCAAATGACTCTCCAAATACTTTTTCACTTTATTGGCTTCTCCACTAGCTAAATCATAATCTTTACTCGATATTTTAATACTACATAAATAATAATAAGGCGGATAATTTAATTTATGACGATTATGCATTTCATACTGATAAAATTTCTTATAATCATTTTCTTTAACACAATTTAAAATATAATTATCTTTATTAAATGTTTGTAATATTACTTCTCCTTCTAAATCACTTCTTCCTGCTCTTCCCGCTGTTTGAGATAACAAAGCGAAAGTTTTTTCTCCCGAACGAAAATCAGGAATATTTAAAGTAGTATCAGCATTAATAACTCCAACTAGAGTAACTAAAGGGAAATCAAGACCTTTGGAAATCATTTGCGTACCTAATAAAATATCATATTTGTGTTCTTTGAAATCATTAATGATTTTAGCATGTGTTCCTTTTCTGCTTGTTGTATCAGTATCCATTCTAACTATTCTAGCAAGAGGAAAAATATTTTTTAATTCCAGTTCTAACTTTTCTGTTCCTAGTCCATAATAATTTAAAGTAGCGTCATGACATTTGGGACACTTATCACTTTTTAAAACTGTATAGCCACAGTAATGACATCTTAAATTATTAGAACTCTTATGATAAGTCATAGTAATATCACAATATGGGCACTTGTATGTATAACCACAATTAGAACAAGTAATTATTGTTGAAAATCCTCTTCTATTAAGAAGTAAAATAGTTTGTTCTTGTTTTTCTAATCGATCTTGAATTTTTTCTTTTAATAAAGAACTAAAAATAAAATTCCTTTGTTTAATTTCTTCTGTCATATCAACAATTTCTATATTAGGAAGTTTTGACTCTCCAACTCTTTTTGGCAATTCTAAATACTTATAAACTCCTTTTAAAGCTCTTGCCATTGTTTCAAGTGTTGGGGTGGCACTTCCTAAAATAAAAGGAATATTATTATATTCTGTACGAAACTTAGCAATATCTCTGGCATGATACCTGGGATTAGTATCTTGCTTATAACTTTCGGTATGTTCTTCATCTAAAATAATAATCCCTAAATTTTCTAAAGGTGTAAAAATAGCACTTCTTGTTCCTACGACAATATGAATTTCTTTTCTTAATATTTTTAAATATTCATCATATTTTTCCCCTTCAGATAAAGCACTATGGAAAATAGCGACATCGTTCCCAAATCTTTTATAAAATCTATCAACTATTTGCGCAGTTAAAGTAATTTCAGGAACTAATAGTATAGCTGTTTTACCAGTTTTTATAACTTCCTTAATTAATTTGATATAAACTTCTGTTTTACCACTTCCTGTTACACCATGAATTAAATATGTATTATTAGTATTTAAATCAATTGCATCAACAACTCTTTGTTGCTCGTGAGTTAACTTCAAGTCATTTTCTTGTTCTTCCGTATTTTGAATACGATATTCTTGTTCTTTCGTTTCTTTTAGTACCCCTTTTTCAAGTAGTGTATTTAAACTACTACTCATAATTTCTTTTTTTAAAACTCTTTTATCTTCTAAAACTCTTTTTAATATTTCTATTTGTTTAATACTTCTTCCATTATTACTAATATAATTGTTTATCTCTTTCTCATTAACATTTAATTCAATGTAAGTTATTAGTTTCTCATAATTATTTTTTTGATTTTTAACTTTTAGAGCTGATGGAAGCATTGATTGAATAGCCTGAATTTTTGTACATAAAGTTTCTTCTTTTAAATATTCTGCTACAGCAAATAACTCTTTATTTAAGATGAGTTCTTGATCTTTTATCTCAATTATATTTTTTACTTCATAGTCCCCTTCAAAATCACTAACAATATTAGTGACAAAGCCATTTATTAGTTTATTACCAAAAGGAACTACTACTTTCATTCCGACCTTTAAAACACCATCTAAATTATCAGGTATTAAATAAGTAAAAGATTTATCAATTGTTTTGGAATTATATTCTATTAAAACTTCTGCATACATTTGTTTTCACTCCCATTTTAAGTATAGCATACAACTTGAAAAAAATTATTTTAAATATTTTTACATAAAAAAAGAATTAGTTTGAAATTGCTTTTAATGCCACAAAGAAAATTTTCTCGTTAAAGGATCTAGCAATTCTTTTTTTCCAAAAGCAGTAAGACAAAAATAATTCATCTCTTCATTGGATGTTTCACTTGTTTTTTCTAATTGTTCTTTATAAGTATCCCCTGTCATTGTTTCAACAAAATCAGTAAAGAGAATATCATTTTCAATAAGTTGTTGTCTTAATTTCTTTATTTCACTATTTTTTCCTCTTAAAACGATTAAAGATAGTCCTGATATACTTTTATGTATAGAATTATCTTTATCAATAAAATCAATAAAACTCATTTTCTCTTTTAATTCGGAAGGAGCTATTCCAACTAATCCAGCGCAAGAATGTGCTATGGCATTTAAAGCTTTGCCAATTTCTAAATTTTTATTAACTACTGCTACAAATTTATACGTATCATTATATACCATATGTAACTCTCCTAACTGCGATTATTATAACAAAGAAACATAAATAGGTAAAGTTTAACTTTCTTTTGCTAAGTACAAATCAAAGGTTTTATCACTAGTTTTATCTCCTTCTAATACTAAAATATCTTCAATATTATTTTTCGCTTTTACAACTATATCATAACCCAAGTTATTTTGATAACCACTTTCATTAAGTTCTCTAAATAACTCACTAATAACATTTTTGATAGTAGAAATATCACTAGTTTCATATTCTCCTTTAATAGTAATGTTAATCTTTAATCCATATTCATTGAAAAAAGTATTATTACTCATCGAAACATATTTTGATAGATCTAATTCATTACTTCTTTTTTCAAGTAAAGTCTCATCTGTATTATCTTTATATGTATCATAGTAATATTGGTCAGATGCACAAACACCAACAAAACGACAATCTTTTTCTCCTGATAAAGTAACAGCAACATTATTTAAGCCATTTGTTGTCAAAATATTAGAAATTTTGGAACTAATTTTATCTATTTGTAAAATATCTAAATATTCATCATAAACAATTAACTTACTTGTCGTTTTCTCGTTGGTCGTAACTGCAAATTTTGTTCCTTTACTATCTTCATAAACGCCATTTTCTATGAATTTAAATTCATCCCCATATCTTTTATTTAAAACATAAACAATTCTTTCTTCTAAAGGCGAGTCAGTTGATGGAGCTTCTTCTTTTTTATTAAAATGTAAATAAAGTCCACCCACAATAGCTAAAGCAAGTAAAATAATTATAACAAGTATTATTAAATATTTATTCTGTCCTTGATTATCTTTCTTTTCTATTTCTTTTTTATTCGCCTCATTAATTGCTTTAATCCTTGCATCTTCTTGTTCTTTTAGTTTCCTATCTATTTCATTTTTATTAATTTGTTCTGTTAATTCCTTTAGAGTTTCTTTTTCTTCTTCCATAATTTTATTCTCCTTATTTCTATTTTAATGTAAATCCCCCATCAACAACTAAAACTTGGCCTGTTATATATGATGATTGATTAGATAATAAATATATTATACTATCTGCCACTTCTTCAGGTCTTCCAATTCTTTTAATTATCGAATAATCAGTTGTCCAACTTGGATCTTCTCCTGTACTATCTGTTAAAGGTGTATCAATAAGACCTGGTGCTACACAATTAACTCGAATATCGCCTTTAAAATATCTAGCAAAAGACTTAGTTAGAGATATGATTCCTGCTTTTGTTGTTGAATAAATTATACCATAAGGTTCTCCTATTATTCCATCAACAGAAGATATATTTACAATACTTCCAATTTTAGATGTTTCTTTTATAAGATTACCAAGAATATTTAAACATTTAAAAGTGCCTTTTAAATTAACATCGATTGTTCTATCTATGTTTTCATCGGTTATATCATCAATACCACAAGGTAAAGGCATTATTCCAGCATCACATACTAAGCAATCTAATTTCCCAAAATTATCTAATATATATTTTTTCAAGTTTAATATTTCTTCTTTTTTTGATATATCACATTTAAAATAATAAACATTTTCATAATTATCAAAGTTACTTTTAATAAAATTTTTATCAATATTTTGGCAATCAGCAATAATGACTTTATTATCAATCGAAACCTTTTTAGCAGTAGCTAATCCTATTCCACTTGCTCCACCAGTTATAAGAATTATTTTTTCTTTCATTATAATTCTCCTCTACTATTTCAATTATAGTAAAAATAAGAGAAAATAGCAATTATGTTTTTTACAAAAATAATTAAGTATTTTGGAACTTTTTAAAATGCTATAAAAACAAATACTATAAATACCATATTTTAAACATTTTATTATTGAACTCTATATCAAAACATGTTATTATCTAGTTATAAAGACACGAGCGATTGCTCGGAGCCTTTTGGGTACTCCGATACAAAAGTATCGGTTTTTCTTATTTAAATAACATTTGCCATATTATAATAAACAATAATATTTCTATGATTACTAATAAACTTCTGTTCATTTTCTTCATAAATATACCTCCTTCAATCTTCCATACTTCCTAAAGTAATTGATAATCAATCAACCCTTTAAAAAGTAAATAAGAAAAAAGGCAAAACCGACACATCAACTCGTGCCTTAGGTGGTACTATAGCATATGAAAAAAAGCTTGTAAAATCACGATTTTTAGATTATTGCAACATAAAAATAACAATAATTAAATTACTGTTTAGCAATAACTTAATTATTGTTTTAATATTTTGATGGTAATCCAAAAATTGACAAATTAACAATTTTTTTAATTTAGTGTCAAAGAATGTAAACAAATAACTCTTATCCCAATAAATTTAGAATAATCAATTGATAAAGAACAATTAATACAAAAACTATAATAAATAATAACGTTACAATATTTCCTTTAATTAGTGTTAGTCTATTATTATACATATTATCTAAAGCATTTTTTTCTTTTAATACTTCTATCCTATCTTCTAATTCTTCTATTAAGACACTCATATTAGTATTTTGTAAACTTGTAATTAAAAGTCTAATTTCTTTACTTGGTAAACTTCTTTTTAAAGTATCTAAAGCGGTATTTAAACTATTTCCTAAAGAAACTTCATTAACTACTTGACGAAAACTTAATGATATTTCAGTGTTCATACTACTTGCTACATTATTTAGAGCTTGTAACAAACTATCTTTTTTTAAAGCAATTAAAAGCATTTCAAAAAAAGATAAAGCCTCTTTATTTAGCTTTTTTATTCTTTTACTAATTTTCAAATCCAGAAATAAATATTCAAATAAATAATAAACAATGATTGCTAGTATTGGTCCTAGAACTATGCCAATATCAAAGAATAAAACTAGAAGAACTAAAACACTCAAGCTGACAAATAATCTTATGTTTAAAATAAATAATGTACTATATTTACTCTTTAAAAGCTTTAACTTATTATCAATTCTTTTAATTGTCTTTTTTTGATATAAATGATTACTCATAAATTACACCTCTTTTTACAATCCTTCCAATTATAATAACATAAGACAAATATATAAAAATAAGACTTATAAAAAGTAATAAAGCAGGTATTGAATTAAATATCAAAGAAAAATAATTTGGTTTAAAAATAATTATTAATAAAACAATAATTAAAGGTATGCATATTACGATATTATATATTAATCTAATAGAAGAAAAATGAACTATTCCTTTTTCTTCTTTTCTTTTCTTTTCTTTTAGCTTTTTTACTAAATATAGAAAAGTCTCATTTACACTTATATTTAAATAAGATAACTCCGTCATTATTTCACTAATATAGGAAGTAGAATCAAGACAAATTAAATCAGCAAAGTTTTTAAATGCTAAAGATAAATTGTTTCCATTTTCTAAATCAAATTTTAATTTAGCAAATAAATTTTTTAAAATATCAGATACTTCTTTACTTGTTTCTTCAACTGCATTAATTATATTTGATCCTTTCTTTAAGTTATCATTAATTAAAATCATGGCATCTATTATCTCTAAAGATATATTCTTTCTTTTATTTTGATATTTAATATATAATACTATATCAGGAAGGATATAAGCCAGTAACGAAAGAATTATTACCGAGATATAACTAATATTAATAATACTAAAATATTCTAAAAAGAAAGAAGCAATAAAACAACTCAAAAAACAAATATTTTTTAAAGTAATTATATCTATTTTAGTAACCAAAGAAGTACTTAGTAAGATAAATTTTTCATATTTTTCACTTAATTTATTAAAGAACTTACTTTTTGCAGTCAATTTACTAAATATTTTGATAATTTTTAAAATTAAAGAAGCAATAAAATCGAGAATATTATTAGATTTTTTTGTAGTTGATAGTGCAAAGCTATTAAACTTTCTTTCTAGTTCTTTCTCTCTTTTTGTTAGAAAAAGAACATAGAAAAAAATTATAAAACTACTTATAGTTACAAAAACAACTATATAATTTCTAATATCTTGCATATTTACCACCACCTATTTTTTCTTTTTTATTTTATTCTCCTTTGATTTATGAGAAAACATATCATTTAAAGGTTCTATCCCACTTTTTAACATCTTGTCATATATTTTAGGAACCTGGTCATAAAGGATATATTCTCCATCTATTTCGGTACTATTTAACAATCTCTTTTCTCTAAAAGCAAATATTTCATTAATTTCAAGTTTCTTATTATTTAGAGTTAATTCACTGATACTTGTAATTTTCTTTTTGCCATCACTCATCTTTTCAATATTAACAACAATATCTATAGCATTATTAATATAATCATCTATTATTTCTTCTTTAATATCTATTCCCGTTAATAAGACCATTGTTTTAAGTTTCTTTAAGGCATCATTTATGTTATTAGAATGGATAGTAACTAAAAATCCAATTTGTCCCGAATTCATTACCTGCAAGACATCAAAAGTTTCTGAACTATTTAATTCTCCAATTATAATTCTTTCAGGAGCCATTCTTAAAGATGCATTTAACAAATCTTTAATATTTAATTTTTCGTGATGAGAATTAACTGTTTCTAAAGAAATGACATTATTAGTATTTAATTCTATTTCTTTAATATCTTCTATTGTAACTATTCGTTCTTCTTCTTTAATAAAGTTTCCTAATATATTTAAAAGAGTTGTTTTACCACTACCAGTATTTCCGACAACTAATATATTTAATTTGGCTACAACACAAGCTTCTAGGAATCTCGCCATATAAGGAGTACAACTTCCAATTCGAATCATATCATCAATTGTATTCAAGTTCTTAACAAATTTATGAATTGTCATAACAGGTCCTGTAGCTGAAACTGGTGGAATTATAGCATTAAGTCTTGATCCATCAGTTAATCTTATATCTATTATTGGATCTCTCTCATCAATACTTTTAGAAACTGTATTTAATAGTTTTTCCATAACTCTTAAAATATGATTATTGTCAATAAAAGAAATACTCTCATCCTTACTAATTATCCCATCTACTTCAATGTAAATATCATCTGCTCCATTAACCATTATTTTACTAATAGATGGATCTTCTAAAACTTCTGTTAAAGGTCCAAAACCATTTATTTCATTATCTATTAAGTTGTACAAGTGTCCTCTTTCCAGATTAGATAAAGTACATCCTAACGTAGCACTATCAATTGCTTTATTTATATATTCACTAATATTTTCCTCTTTTTGAAATACTTTTTTACTTAAATTTTCAATGATCTTATCTCTTAAATTGGATAGTAAATCTTTATTTTCAAATATTTCATAGTCTTTAAAATATTTCGTATTATCTATTTTTTCTTTAATATTAAAAGCTTTTACTAAACTAGCCTTGTCCATCTTCCACACTTCCCATCAAATCTAGTGCAGCTGTCATAAGGGTGTTAAAATCTTTCGAAAAAACACTAGCTGCTTTTGGTTCTAAAGTCAAAATTTTACCATTCATAACATAATTTTCCATATCTTTTAAATACATGTTTTGGCTTATTGTATAATCAATATTAGTATTTAATATACTTCTTAAATCATATATTGAAAAATAATCTTTAAATGGATCACGACTATTATTTAAGAGTAACTTATATTTATCAATTTCTAGTTCCTTAAATATCGCAAGAAGGGTTTTCATATTTTTGATATCAAAAGGATCATTAGTAACTACAAAAAGAATCTTATCAACTACATCTAAAGTTAATAAATTAAGTTCATTTAAAACGGAATTTGTATCTATTAAAATGATATCATAAAGATAAGTTGCATTAGATATGATTAAGGAAACTAACGAAGGATTAACTCTATTGGCATTACGAGGGTCTTTTGGAGCTGCTAAGAAATCAATATATTCGGAATAGGTTTCTGTATAGTCACTAAAATCTTTATATTTTTTATTTTCTAAATCAAAAGATAAATCAAAAACGCTTTTACGTGGTTCTTTATTAAGGGCGAGTGCTACTCCTCCGCTATATAAATCAAAATCAATAATTAATACTTTTTTATTTAAAGTTTTATATAACCCTGCTAAATTAAGAGTTGTTGTTGTTTTTCCAACTCCACCTTTACCTGAAAAAACACAAATAGTTTTTCCTTGTTTTCTAGCCATACTATCACTATCCCTTTTGTATTCTCTTATCTATTATTAATTATAGCATAACTTCTAAACTTTTCATAAAAAAAATTGTGTTAATCACAATTTTATTCAAAAGTATACGCAGTAAGAGCACTTTCTCCTGTACCACCATTTGGTTCTAAGCTTGATCTTAGAGTTAAAACTGGTCTTATAGAATAGGCAATATCACTATCACTATATGTTCCATTGTAACTATATAATGGAGCATTTTCTATTTCACCAGAAGTATTCATCACTTTACTAGCAAAATTCCAAGAATTAGTACTGCTATTAAAATTTCTAGATGCTAAATAATAAGCTGAAGCTGTACCATTTTGTTTTGTCGTTGCTCTTGTATTTAATGCTTGTTGTAAAGCAACATAATCATCTAAGTAAAGCATATCACCACCACCATGAATTTCGTTAGTATTATCTTGTGTTGTTCCTGCAAAAGGAGAAGTAGTAGCATTAAAGACGGTTTCATCAGTTAAATTTACCGTTTGTCCATTATAACCTATATGTCTTGTTGCTGTTACATATTTAGGATTAGTATAGGACGAAACTATTTCGTTTAAACTACCAGCAAGTTTTTTATATCCTTCTTTGCCATAGAAATGGACATCAACATTAGAAACATATTCTGAAACGACATCTATAGAACCATTAGCATTCTTTCTTATTACTCGCCATAGACTTAATTCTCTTGGATTGATTGTTTGAACACTACTATATCCTGTTAAAGATGTTGGGATTTGGTATGATGTTGCTACAGGCGACAAATTGATATAGTCTCCTAATTCAACTTTCTCTGCCAACGTTTCATAACTAGTAGCTGTATTTATGACAATTATTTTTGCTTCAAAAGTTTTATTAGCTGTAGTATCTTGAGTAGCATCATAATCTAGCCATAATCTTAAATTATATGTAACAGTTTCTCCTGCTCCTAATTTTCCTTTAACTAATTGCTTAGCTGACTTTGAACTATCAAAATATGTTGTAGCATTTTCTAAAGAAGAGTATAAAGAACTTATTTGCTTATCTAAAGAAACTCTTAAGTATTCTTCTCCTAAAGTTGTAGCTGATAAAGATTCTAAACTAATTTCATAAGAAGCAGCTATACTACATGTATTCTTAATTGTAAAAGCATAAGGAGTTGTTTCTAATCCAGCGGATTCTGTTATGGGATAAGCATTAGCAAGGGCAATTGGATTATCATTAGTAAGAGAGGCATTAAAACATCCAGTTGCAACAATATTGGTGTCGTTTTGAACTACTGTAACACTCCATAAAGCATAAGATGTTGCCACAAAAATTGTACAAACTAACATCAAAGTTATAACTATTAAAGATATTCGATATTTTTTATTCATAAGATCACCTAACATATTCTAAATTGATTATAGCATAAAAATATTTTGAATTAAAGAAGAAAATACATTCTATTGACATTTACTCTTTAAATTGAAACATGTATTCTAATATTTGAACGTCATCTCCTCTTTGAGCGCCCATTTTTTCTAGTTCTTCTTCAACACCAATTCCTTTTAATTTTCTTGCAAAACGCATCACAGATTCTTCCTCTGTAAACTTTGTCATTTTAAATAATTTTTCTATTTCCTCTCCCCTTATGACAAAAACACCATCTTCTTTAGTAATTGTATAAGGTAATTCATTTTGAAACTTATAGATAATATGACTTTCTAGTTCTTCTTCATCATATAGTGGTGTTTCTTCAGTCATTTCTAAGATATCAGCAAGTTTTAAAAGCACTTCACTTATATTTTCATTATTGATAGCACTAATAGGTATAACTTCTAAATTAGGAAATTCTTTTTTAAACTTATCTAAATTGTCATTAAATGATGGTAAATCCATTTTATTAGCAATAATAATTTCTTTTTTGTTAGCTAATTTTTTACTATATTTTTCAATTTCTTTTCTAATCACTTTATAATCATCTATTGGATTTCTTCCTTCTTCTGCCCCCATATCTAAAATATGAGCAAGGATTTTTGTTCGCATAGCATGTCTTAAAAATTGATGACCTAATCCTACGCCTTCACTAGCTCCTTCAATTAAACCTGGTAAATCAGCTAAAACAAAATTACGTCCATCTTTTAATTTAACAACTCCTAAATTAGGACTTAAAGTTGTAAAGTGATAACTAGCGATTTTTGGTTTTGAAGCTGTTACCATACTTAAAAAAGTACTTTTCCCGACAGAAGGCATACCAATTAATCCAACATCTGCTAAAACTTTTAGTTCGCATCTAACAACTCTCTCTTCTCCAGGTTCCCCATATTCACTCGTCTTTGGAGCAGGATTACTTTGCGTAGCAAAAGCTTTATTACCTCTTCCTCCTCTTCCACCATGACAAACAATAAACGAGTCATCAACACTTACTAAATCGGCAATAACTAGATTAGTATCATAATCAATTAAAGTTGTACCTTGAGGTACTTTAATAACTATATCTTCGGCATTAGCACCATTTCGGTTACTTCCTTTACCATTGACACCCTTTTTTCCAATAACTTTCTTCATATAACGTAAATCAATTAAAGTTTTTAAACCCTTATCAACTTCAAAAATAATATTCGCACCACGTCCACCATTTCCTCCATTTGGTCCTCCAAGTGGTTCACATTTTTCTCTTCGGAAACTTGTACAACCATCTCCTCCTTTTCCCGCAATTAACTTAACAACAATATTATCTATAAACATTTTTTAACACATCCTTTAATTTTTAAACGAAGCATCAATATAATAAATTGGACGACCTTCTTTAAAGTATTGACGCTCAAAGTCTGTCATAACGTTTTCAATTCCTCGTTCATCGTGATGTAAATCAAGACTTACTTTATCAAAGACATACCAATAAGCACTTAAACTCTCTAGACTAGAGGCAAATAAAATTTTATTATCTGTCTTTAATATAATGTGCTTATCTTTTTTAAATATCCTATCATATATTTTCAAGTAAAAAATATTTGTAAACCTTTTCTTTTCATCTTGTCTTTTCGGCCATGGTTCAGAAAAAGTAAGATAGATGGTATCAATTTCACGACCAAAAAACTCTACCAAGTCACTCGCATTAGCATTTATCATTACTAAATTACTTAAATTTTCATTAGCTACATTTTTTAGGGCAGTTGCTATTTGTCCCTCATCTAGTTCTAAACCAATAAAATTAATATTTTTATGTTTTTTAGCCATTTCAATAATAAAACTACCACGTCCCATACCTAATTCTAAACAAATAGGATTGTTATTCTTAAATAAACTTTTCCAATTACCTTTATAATATTTAGGATTTTTAACTAAATATGAACTACTCTCTATAATATTTTGAGCATTTTTTACAACATTATAACGCATAGTAACACCTCTTTTTAAATTTTAACATAGTTGAACAAATATGAAAATAAATTTTCACTAACTAACCTCACGATTAGTTTTTTCTGCTTCACAGAGCTCGTTACCTACCTTCTCCACAGACTTAAATTCCGAGAGTCGCTCCCGTACTATTTATTTTATTATTTATTTCTAATTTGCATATTTATTCTTAAAATATTTTATTAACCCCTCATATTCGATATTTATACTTGCATTTACATCTCGATCTATCTCTAATTTACATTCGCTACATTTATACTTTCTTATTTTTATATCTTTCATTTCTTTATTCTTACTATTACATCTGCTACATATCTGACTACTTGCATAATATTCATCTACTTGAACAAAACTTTTATTTAACATCTTACATTTCTCTTCTAGTTTTCTTATTATTTGTCCAAATGTAGCATTTGTTATATTTTTTCTTAAGGTTTTAGTCTGAGATATTTTTTCTTTCTTTATAAGCATTTCTTTTACTCTTAATTTTTCTGTTATTATTATATCGTTATATTTGGTTATTTTATTAACTATTTCTTCTGTCATCTTTTTTCTTGCATTAGCTAATTTTCGATATACTTCTTGGATTTTTATTTTATTCTTTATGTAATTCTTACTTCCTTTTACTTTTCTCGTTAAATCTTTCTGTAACTTCTTTATTCTTTTTTCATATTTCTCATTATATCTAGGATTCCCATAAGTATTTCCATCACTTGTTACTACTAAATCTTTTACTCCGATATCTATTCCTACTATTTTATCTTCTTTTTTATCTGGTAATGTTACAGCTTCTTCTACGACTACTGATACATAATATCTATATCCTATTCTCTCAACTGTTGCATTTATTATTCTTCCATTTATCTTATTTAAGTTTCGATATCCTCTTATTTTTACTTCTTTTAATTTTGGAAGAGTTATTACTTTATTTTCTAAATCTATTTTTATACTCTCATATTTTTTACCTTTATATGTACTTGTTATATTATTTGTTCTATAACTATCTTTACTTTCTTTTTTCTTGAAATTAGGATATTCTCCTAATCTCTTATAATATCTTTTATAAGCATTATCTAAATTAAATATTGCACATCTTAAAGTACAACTATCTACTTCTTTCAAAAAAGGGTATTTTAGATAAAACTTTGGTATTTCTTTTATCAAATCATAACAAGATAACTCACTATTATTTTTCTTTTTAGCAAGACTCATATTATAAATAAGTCTTGTACATCCGAAAGTTTTATTTATTAAGATACTTTGCTCTTTAGTTGGATATAATCTAAATTTATAAGCTCTATTTCTTAGCATTTACATCATCCCCTGTAATCTAAATTCATTATAACAAGGAAATATATGTTCGTCAAACAAAATTTTGTAAAAAATATTTTTTTATGACTTTCCTATTATATAAAAAAAATACCATCAATGATGATATTATTTAACTTCATAAACACTAACTTGTTTTTTATCTCGACCTTTTCTTTCGTATCTAACAACACCAGTTACTGTTGCATATAAAGTATGGTCTTTACCCATTCCAACGTTTAATCCAGGATAAATTTTAGTCCCTCTTTGACGATAGATAATTGAGCCAGCATTTATAGTTTGTCCATCAGCAGCTTTCGCACCTAATCTACGACCAGCACTATCTCTTCCATTATGAGTAGAACCTTGAGCTTTAACATGGGCAAATCTTTGAATATTTAAAACAATTCTTAACATAATTAGCTTTCCTCCTTAATTATTTTTATATAATCTTTATAATCTTTAGTTAACTCTTTAAAAAGACTTAACATATTATTTAATAGTTTATTTACAATGTCGTTATCTTTTAAAATATTAATTGTCACAGTATTTCCATTATCTAAGTATTCGATTGCACTTTCATCTATTTCTACAATCGCATTTACTGTTGTAACCAATATAGAACTACATGATGCACAAACAATATCTTTACCATAATCTGAATAATTAGCATGACCACTAATAATTATTTTTTTTAAACTATTATTTTTAATTTCTATTTTAACCTTAATCATTATTTAGTTTCAATCTTTTTAACAACTAACTTCGTATATGGTTGTCTATGACCTTGTGTTTTACGATATTTCTTCTTAGGTTTATACTTAAACACAATAATCTTCTTTTGTTTTCCGTGTTTTTCTACTGTACAAATAACTTTTGCACCAGCAACAGTTGGAGTACCAACTTTACCATCAACAAATAACACTTCATCAAAAGTAACGTCTTTTCCTGCTTCAGCATCTAGTTTTTCAACGTAAATTACATCACCTTCAGAAACATAGTATTGTTTACCACCAGTAACAAATATAGCTTTCATCTTTCTACCTCCTTATAATTTTAAGTCACGCCTTTAAGGTGTTTTAGAAAAAACTTATAACCTTTTCAGTGCGGTTTTGATGAATCGCCTTCAAAACATTTAAAATTATACTAAAAATTTATGGCTCTGTCAAATTTTATGTCAAAAAATCCTAACTATTCGGATAATTCATTAGTAACCTTCCGAAGTACTACTCCATCAGCACTATCAAGTACTGGTGGCAATAATAATGCTATCTCTTCTATAGCAATATTAATAGTCTTTATTGCAGCATTAATAATTTTAAAATCTGGAGTTAAATTTGGCATATAGGTATTTATTATAAAACTCACAAGTAATTGAAATTCATTAAATTCATTTGTCACTTCATCTTCCTTTGTTATTTTTATCCCAAGTTCTCCATAACTATTTACAATAGATTTTAAATTTTTAGACATTTTATCAAAATAAGTAACCATTTTTTCTAGTTCTAATGGATTTAATTTAATTATATTACTTTTAAGTTTCTTTCTTATATTTTCTAGTGTATCTGCTTCATTTGAATTTTCCAATGTTAATTCTAAAATACCCACTTTTAATGTTCCAAGCACATCATATATTGCATACATAAATTCTGTTTCATTCATTTTTACCTCTCCAATCGTTTAATATCTTAGCATTTTAAGAATACTTTGACAAGGAGAAAGTAAGGCATTATCTACTTAGATTAACTCTATTCAAAATTACTTCTTATTTTTTATTTTAACTTTCTTTTCCTTTTCTAACTCTTTTAATCTCTGCTTGTTAGTTTTATATCTTTTTTCAAAGTTAATATAGGTCTTACAGGTCGTCCAACTTCTACTGATGTATAAAGAGGTATACCTGGTTCACCATCCTCATTAGTAGAGTTTCTTGCAGAACTATTTAATAACGAAATATTATTTACGGAAAATTTGAATATTATAGTTTGAACTATTACATTAATCATCAAAATAACTAGATACTTTACAACTACACCACATTAAAAAGATTAAAAATAATAAAATTAGTAATAAAAAAATAAGCATTATATCACCTAAGATAATATATGCTTATTTACTTTTTCTTTTAATAAAATTTGCTCCAAATATAGCAATAGTCGCTCCTACAGAATCAATAAAAACATCAAATACTTTAGCTGTTCTACCAACAACAAACAACTGATGTATTTCATCTAAGGAAGCAAAGAGAATTGCTAATATAATTGCTGTTATTTGCAAATACTTTATTCCTCTTATATCGAGGACTAAATAAATAATTAATCCTAAAACAAAATACTCTAAAAAATGAGCTGTTTTTCTTACTAAGAATGTCCATTTTATTGAAAGATGCTTTTTTGTCTCCACATCTTTTTTACTTACTATATCAGTTATCTTATAAATAATTGTATCACTTTGCTTTAAAGACACTTCTCCAGATTGACTAGAAAAAAAGAAAATAATGCCTAACCAAATAACAAGCAATAGATACAAAAAATATTTTTTCTTATTTTTCATAAACATCATCAATTCTTTTCTTTGCATTTTCGATATCTTTTTCGAAAGGGATCATTACATATAATTTTTGATTAGTACCATAAGAATAAGTATATTCATGAGCATCACTTCCTGATACAGCAATCTGTTCCACTTCCCATTTTGGCATTTTATCAATTTGCTCTTTAATAAATCCTGTAATCATATCTGTACTTATATTAGTTTGAAAAGATCCTTCTAAAGTATCTAAAATAGAATTATATTTAGTAAGAATAACTTTGCTTGACGAAGCTTTTTTAATAATGGCTGTAATAACATCTTGTTGGTTTTTACCACGATGTCGATCACCTTCTTTATAAGCATATCTTTCCCTTGAATAAGCTAAGGCTTGTTTTCCATCCATCTTATTTATACCTTCTTTAATTTGCCATCCTTTATTATGAGATGAATTAAATGTTGTGTCACTATAAACTTCAATACCACCTATAACATCAACTAATTTTACTAATGTATCAAAATTAACTCTTAAATAATAATCAATATTAATATCATATAAATCTTCTAAGGTATTTAAACTCATATCAATACCATAAACCCCAGCATGAGTTAATTTATCTTTTAACCCTGTTTTACCATGTAACTGTACATAATAATCTCTTGGTGTATTAATCAGTAGTACTTTATGTATTTTTGGATTAACTATTGCAACAATATTAACATCACTTCTACCTCTTACTGTACTAACACTTCCCCACTGATCAATTCCACTAATATAAAGAGCAAACGAATCTTTAGAAATAGTTATATTAGAAGTAGGATTATTGCTAACTTTAGTTTCCACAGAAAAATTATAAATGACTTTAATCATTTTCTCAAAAGTTTCATCTTCTTCTTTTAATATTGTTAACATTGAATCATCAATAACAATTGCAGTAATAGTTTCAGCAATTAATTCTTTTTTTAATTCGCCAACATTATCATAAATTTTATTTTGAAAAGAAAGTTCTTTTTCTAAAGCTTTTTTGACATCATTACTATTTTCGTCTAAAAATCCTAAAACTTCATTATTTAAACTTTTAATATTCGAATATTTACTATCGTTTAATACAACAACATTATAATTGATTCCTTCATATTCTGAAGAAACTATATTTTTAAAAAAATTATATGTATTATTTAAATATATTGTTCCAATACTAGTTAAAAAACACATTAAAATAGCCAAAAAAGATATTGTAATTTTAAACCAAAGAGTGTCTTTCTTTATTAAGAAATAAGCAAAAACCACTTCAATAAGTATAGAAAATATAATTAAAACTATTAGATATTTAAATGGTAAGATATTAGTAAAAATAACCATTATAAGAAACAACAATAAAAAGATTGTTACTACTCCAAATAAAATTTTACTAAATATATTAGCAAATTTAATGACATCAAAATTTTTTTTCTCTTTCTTTTTCATTTTATTTAGCTCCATTTTTCTTAAATACTGCCCCAAAAGTTTTATAAGCAATTATCAAATCAAATCTAAGTGTCCTTTGTAAGTAATAAATACGATCTAATTTAAGGCGATAGTTAAAAGATAAATCACTTCTTCCACTTACTTGCCATAAACCTGTAATACCAGGGCGACAAGCTACTATTTCATTATAGTACATTTCCATATCATCTTTTTCACGTAAAAGATAAGGTCTTGGTCCAATTAAAGACATCTCTCCTTTTAAGACATTGAAAAATTGGGGAAATTCATCGATTGAAGTTCTTCTAATTACCTCACCAACTTTAGTTAACCTTGGATCATGTTCTAATTTTTTATTATTTAAATATTCTTTTCTTATTTTTGGATCATTTTTCATTAAATCTTCCAATACTTTTTCAGCATTAGGTACCATCGAACGAAATTTATATATTTTAATTATTTTACCATTTTGACCAATCCGTTCTTGACGAAAAATAATTGGGGCATAATCTTTATGACATAAATAAGCTATTTTTATAATGATAGCTAAAGGAAGAATTAAGACACTACCAATTATTCCTACTATAATATCAAATATTCTTTTAATGAAAAAATAAAACCTCTTTTTTTCATTTATCGAGAATGGAATCCCTATTGCATTAGAGTTTTTTAGAACATCGTTATGATCCATTTAAACTCCCCCTCACTCTTTTTCAAAAATATATCAAGTATTTAAGATTATAACATTTTTAACATTTAATGTACATAGTAATTTTTTACTATAATACCCCATTTACTTCTGTGTTATACCAATAATAGTTACCACTTGCATCTTTTTTGAAGCTATGTTTATAAATAATCGAACTTTTTCCATAAGTTGCATAAGGATTTTTAAGTTTTTCACAAGGATTTTCAATATTACAACTTAAGATAGGCCCTGTCGCATTACTATAACGATAAACAGTGTAATAGTTAACATTTTCAAATTCATATTCTTTATAAACTAAAACACTTGACTCATAAAGAATGATATCATCAGCTTCTTTAGTTATTTTTACAATATCATAATCACGATAAGTGTTTTCTAAACTAGCATTTTTATGGCAATAATAACTAGTTTTATTTTCTTCTAAATCACATTTTAACTTATTATCTAGTGATACAAAAGATTCTGGAATGCTTAAAACATTATAACCACTATAGCCATTAAAAATATGAGATATAGCTGTTTTTATATCTTCAATACTATAACTTCCTTCGCCACTTACTAAACAATCATTTTTGATATTGCAATGAGTAATAGCTGTCGCATAAAGATTTACAGAATCAATCATATTTATATTTGTACTATCACTTTGATAAGCATTTTTTAGTGAACTTGCTGAAAAAGGTATCAAATTATATAAATCTTTTTTTAAATCTTCCGAAGTATCTTTTGTTATATCTTCTTCACTATCTTTGACATTAATTACTTCATTTATTCTTTCATTTAAAGATTTCTCATAAATAGCATTTTTCTCTTTACTATTATCTTTGAATCTTTTTATTGCCATACTCCCAACAATTACCAATAAGATAACTAAAATAACTGGCACAATATAAGTTATAAGTCCCCTTGTTTTACTTGTTTGTGGAACTCCTATAATAGTCATAGCTTCTTTCTCACTTATTTCCATTACTGTCTCATCGTGATCTGTCCCATTAATTTTGGCAATTAAACTTGGCTCTCTCATCCATCTACCACTAATAAAAGTATCAGTTAAAGAATCTTGTTCTCTTATTATTCTATCTTCCCCATTAACACCTTTAAATTTAAAATATCGCACTTTTCTACCTCTTTCCACTTATATATTCGAGTTTATCTAATAAATAGCCAAAAGCTCCATTGACGTAAGTTATTTTGTATCTGCCACCATATTTTTGAAATATCTCTTTATCTCTTTTATCAAATAAGGAAATTTCTAAAGGATTGTCATTATCTAAAGAGCTTTCATAATAGGAATCAGTTGCTTTATCATGTATCACAATATAAAGATATAAGAAAGTATTCTTAGAAGTTATCTCTACTTGATATGGCACATAAAATACTTCTTTAAAATTTGTTGGTTCTAAACTAGTATTAAAAGATGAGATCTCTTCTTTCGATAACATTTTCTTTTGAAAAAGATGATAATCAAGATAATCTGTTCCTTTAAGAGTTGGTAGTAATTTTAACATTTCGCTAAATACTTCTTCATTAATTGTAATTTTTTCTTCCTCTTCTTTAACTTCTTGTTCCTCACTTTTATTTTCCTCTATATTAGTCGTATTTTTACAATTATCAACAATTATTTCATCAGGTTTTTTTAAATTTGTATAAATTAAATAGCCTATTATTAGTAAAAGAAATAAAATAATCCCTAATAAAACAGTTATTGAAATAGTACTTCTTTGCATATTGTTTTTTTTATTTATAAATTCGACATTATTTAAATTATTGTCCATATTTAAACCTACCTTATCCTAGATAATCATAACAAAAAAAAGATACTTTTTAAAGTACCTAATTAAAAGTTAAAGAAATATTTTTATCGACAGTATTTAATAATTCTTTTATTTGATTAATTGTATATTCTTCAAAAGCAATAACTTCTTCGAGGGACAGTCCAAGTGTTGTAGCTATTATTTCTAAAGAATAAGTTTTATCTTTTGTTCCAAATCTCAAACAAGTATAGTAATAATAAAAAATGTTATCTTCTATATTTATTTTTACACCAAGTAATTTATATAATTTTGTCACTATATTGTCTTCTTCCAGTGGTGGAATATTATTAATAACCTCAGAAATTCTATCAGCTAATTCTTTACCATTTATTTCTTCATGTTGCTCTAAAGGTTCACATAAATCTTTTGTAACATCTTCTATTATTTCCGTTTCATCACTATCTAAAACTAATAAATCTTCTAATTCTTCTATGGGAACTTCAAATGAAATCTCTTCATTTAAGGCTTGTGGTTGTTCTTTTTTCGCTTCTCTTCTTCTTTGATTCTTTAACCTTCTTTTCGTTAATGAAAGAGAACTATCTTTTACAGTAAGCGGACTTGTAGAAACTACCTCTTCTTTAGCTACTTCCTCTATTTTATCTTCTTTTGAAAAAGAAACTTCTTGTTCTTGTTCTAGAGCTGATGATTCTATCTTTAAATCTTCTTCTCTAATTGGAGATTTTTCTTCTAAGGTAATAACAGGAGGAACTTCTACTATTTTTTCAGGTTCACTGCCACTTATTAACTCTTTATCCTTATTAGTTTTATGATCTTTATATTCCAGTATTTTACTAGATTTTAGAGGAACATATTTTATTTTTATTTTTTGCATTAGGAAACTACTTAAATATAAATCAAGGCTTTTACTCCCATCATAGCTCAAGATCCCTTCCATTAAATAATCATCATATATTGGATTATTAACATCTAATTTTAATTTAAGACAAATTCTTTCTTTAACAGAAACCATATCAATTGTTAACTCAAATAAAATATTCTCATCAACTTTTGCTTGGTTGGCTAAATAATTATTAATTATATTTTTACAAGTAAATATCGTTTGAGAAGAATCTTTTTCTTCTAATTTTTCTAAAAGATTAGTTATATATTCTTCATTTATAAGGCTAGAATTAGAATATGACTTTAATAAAGTTTCTATAATATAATTTTGTTCTTTATCATTCATAGCTATCCCTCTTTCCTTTTAATAGTGAAAGATAATTATCTAATTCGTTACTTAATAGATTCTTTATTTTGTTAATACTATTTAGATAAATTTCGCTTAAAATTTCTTCCTCTATTCCTAATAAAGATAATAATTTTGCTTTAGATATATTTAATTCCTCTGTTGTAAGTAAAAGGATAAACATCGCTTCTTCTTTAGTAAAACCATAGGAAACTAAATTTAAAGCATATATTTTTAGTTTACTATTAAATAACGATAAATTATATTTATTAGCGCATAATTCTTTTTTATAATTTTTAAATATCTTTTTTTTCTCTTCTTCTAATATTTTGACTAAATCTTTAAGATAAGCAATATTTTCATTTTCATAGCTTTCTTTTTTCCCTTCTTTTATTTCTACTTCTTCGATAGCAACTACTTTCGTCAGATTTCTTCTTTGTTCATGCTCATATTCTTCAATAGTCATTTTTCTAGTCAAAGTATTATTATAACTTTTCTTTTGATAAGTTTTAGCTAAATTTCTTAAAGTTTCTTTATATTCTTCCTTTGATACACTACTTAATATTTCAAACATTTTTTTAACTTTGGGAATTATTGTAGAAGTAAGACGACTTTTTTCTTTTTTGGTAATTTCTTCTACATCAGCTCCATCATATGACGAGCCAAATCTTTTTTGTAACATTTTTTTATCTTCTAAAGAAAAAATATTAATAACATCTAAAAGAATGTATTTTTGTTCTTCATGTATATTTAAATATGTAAATAAAGACTTTATTCGATAGTTCTTACTTACTTTTTTCTCTTTTCCTAATTTTTTATCTATTTTCCATTTTAATTTAGGAATTAAAACTTGAATAATAATTTTATTTTCTTCCTCAGTTACTCCTTTAATACCAACCCCATCATATAATGGACCAAATCTTTTTTGGAGTAAAGAAATTTCGTTATTATCAAATATTTTATTAATACTATTAATAAGGACATTTTTATCACTAAGTGATAAACCTAGAAGTTCATATAATGATAAATTTCGATAACCAAATTTATTTTTACTTGTTAATTTATCTAATTCCTCTTCTAATTGTTCTTCTCTTACCTCATTTAATAAACGGATAACTTCTTTTAATTTTGGTTTAATTGTTTGAGCTAGTTGACTTTTTTCATTTCGAGTTAGTTCTTTAGTATTAACTCCAACGTATAATGAACCAAAATTCTTTTGTAAAAGTAAAATATGTTCTTCTTTTAATGTAGTAATAGCTAAAGATAAATATTTAATTTCTTCATCATCTAGACCTAAATATTCTTGTAATGAAACCTTATTTTTCTTACAAAGCGGTAAATCTTGGGAATTAAGAGCATCTTTTAATCTTGGAAGTAAAGAAATACGAATATATTTTTTTTCTTCATCCGTTATCTCTTCAATATTTACACCATCATATAATGGACCAAATCTTTTTTGAAGTAAAGAAATCTCATCAGTAGTAAAAGTATCATTAACTATCGTTAGAAGAGTATCTTTCTCATCTTCTTGCAATTCAAAGAATTCATATAATGACAAATAACGATAACCAAATTTATTTTTACTTGTTAATTTATTTAATTCTTTTTCCACTTCCTCACTTTCATTAATAATTCTAAAAGCTTCCCTAAGTTTAGGCATTATCAACTCAAAAAAACAGTTATTTTCATTAGAGTTTAACTTTTCTCTATTTATACCATCATAAAGAGGGCCAAATTTTTTCTTGAGAATATCTATATATTTAGGAATAAGTGTTACAAGAGCAAGATCTAAATTTTCTTTTTCATCTTCTTTCATATTTAGATATTCAATTAAAGAAGGACCTTTTTTTCTTATACTTTCTTCTTCCTTTAGGAATTTTAATTTTTCAATATCACTTAAATTATTATCTTTTATTAAAGAATATTGTTTTATAATTTTATCTTTAATAAGCATTAAAGAATATTTTTCCTTACTATCAATTTTTCTAGCTAAAAATCCTTCATAAGCTAAACCAAATCTTTTTTGAAGCAACAACTTTTCTTCTTTATCTAAACTATTTTTAAGAATAAACTTTAAATTTGCATCATAAGGAATATCTAAGAAAGTTTTTAGATCTTTAATTTGATACAAATTGTAATCCTCATCTTTAGGAAAAGCTTTTAATCTATCAAGAAATTCTTCATATTCTTCAAGAAAATCTACTATATAATTAACAAAAGAGTTTATTTTAATATTTATTTTATTAAATCTCTTAACTTTATTTTTTAACTTAGTAACCACACTTTTTTCGTAATCACCAGCAAATAAAGTATAAATAAATTCTTTTTCGTCATCTTTTAAAGCATAATTAATAACATCTGCTAAAATATTTAAAGAAACTTTTTCAAGATAATGGGCAAAAGATATTGTAAAATCTATTTTATCTGCTTGCTTGTTAACTGTTTGTTTTTCTCTTGCTTCATTTATTGGATTACCATTTAATAGTTGTTCTAAAAGGATTTTATATGATTCTTGATCATCATAAACTTTTCTTAATTCTATAATACTCTTTTTAAGATAATTAGTTATCCTGTATCTTTTGGATGATAACTCATTTCTAGTTATATTAGACAATTCTTCTGTCGTGAATAGAATATTTAAATCTCTTTCATTAAGTTTTTCTAATAGACTAAGAAGAATTTTCTTATCAATTTCATCTTTTACATGGCATTTTGCTTCGATATTTAGAGAAGAAAAACCTTTAATTAAAGATATATAATAATCACAAGTTCCTTTTTGTTCACTTAATTCTTTACATTTTTTCTCTATTTTAGGAGTGATAGTTTTATTAAAATTCCAAACTTCACTTTTTGATAGTTTCTCTGTATTTTGACCATTAAGATTCTCACCAAATTTTTTCTTAATTATTTCTAAATAACTTTTAGGAAGAAATTTTACAATATCTCTTAATACTTTTTGTTCATCTGTCGTATAAACTTTAAAATAAGCATCTATTCCTTTAGGACTAAAAACATATACATTTAATTTAGGAAAAATAACATTTGAAAAAACAATCAATTCTTCGTCTGTTAATTTTTCTCCTTTTAAAGAGTCAAAATATTTTTTGGCAATACCTTCTTCTTCTACAGTTAATTTTTTATAAGCATTTTCCAAAGTACTTTTTGGAATATCTTTAAAGATATTTTGGGAAATATACTCTACTTCATTTTTAAAACTAAGTAAATAGTAACGATACTTTAGTTTATCATTTTTAATTTTTAAAGTTTCTTTTAATTTTGGTTTAATTTTACTTATGACTATTCTAGCATTACTTTTAGTTTCTTTACTATTAGTCTTTCGATTTAACCCATCATATTTAGAACCATAAAAATCTTTTAAAATAGTTATTTCTCTTGCACTTAGAGAATATTTAATAACATCTAAAAGAATACTTTTATCATCTTCGCCAATTTTTAACTCAGCAAATAAATTTACATTTTTTACTTGTGTATTCGTATTATTTGTTTTACTTATAACTGTTTTTTTAGTTAATGTTTCTTTTTCTTGTAATTTATCAACAATTATTTTCGTCTTTCTGGCATCTTCTTTTCTTCTTTTTATACTTTCTTCTCTTCTTCTTTCGTTTTCTTCTCTTATCTTCGTCGCATCTTCTTTAAGAGGTTTACCATTTCTTTTTTGATATGCACCCATAATTTTTTCATTTTCTTCTTGTTCAAACGATTTAAAACTTCTATCATAAACCATTTTGCCATCAACTAATTTAAAATTAGTTTTAACATAACTTGCAGAACCTTTAATAGGCCTTTTTATTATTGCTTTTGGCTTTTCTTGGTCATCCATACAAAACACCCCATACTTCCCTATTTCTTTTTTTATTATATAGTAAATTTTTTCAAAAGACAATAAAAAAGACTACCCTATTAAAGAAATAATCTCTTCTATTACTGTTTTAATGTTTTCTTCTTGTTCTAAAATATCTTGAAATTTCAAACAATCATTAAATTCATATTTATAAACCAAATTCATTTTTGCGGCCTCTCCAAAACTTCCTAAAGAAGTTAATGCACCATCTGTTGAATAAGCGCTTTTAGGCTTTGACCCAACCACCAAAGCAATCATTTTCTTGTTTTCGAGCTTTCTACCACTATATAAAGGATTTAAGCGATCCATAAAAATTTTCAAATCGCCTGATAAAGTATTCCATCTTGTAGGAGTTATAAATATTAAATAATCACTATCTAAGACTTTGTTGATATTACTTTCCATATCATCTTTAAAATCACAAATACCATTTGTATCACAATCCATACATCCCGTACATAAATATATTTTCTGATTGCCAGGAGTAATTATATCACAAGAAATTCTTCTACCTAATAACCCTTCTTTTAATTTTTTAGCAAGATGAAAACTGTTTCCTTCTCTTCTTGATCCAACTATTATTAAAACTTTTGCCATAACATCACCATTATTATTCTACCCAAAAAAAGAAAGATAATACAAAATTTATCTTCTTCTAGATTTTAGAAAGGCATAAAGATTAAATAAATAATACAAATAATTCAAGGACATTGTATCAGGAACATCTATTTCGATTACTGGAGGAATTACTACTTCCTCGCTAGGTATTTCTGGAATCTCTGTATTACCTCCACCTTCTTCATAATTAATGAAAGTTTTTTCATAAGTTGGAGTAGTATAAGCATCTTTATAAGTTAAGTCTATTTCATACTTTGCATTATCTAAAATATATCCTTCTTTTGTTTTTACTTCATATAATAAGTACTTACCAAGCGGCAAATTATCTATACTAGCATTACCAAATTCATCAGTAATTAACTTTGATATAGTATCTCCTTTTTTATAAATTATTTCATTATTAAATTTAATATTTTCTAAGGCTTCTAAATTAAATTCTATTTTATTTAAAGACTCATTAAACTCGTTTTCTTTATGAATATTAACACTTCCTAAAGATCTCTTATTGTAAAAATTTACTAAAACAACATTATTAATAATTGTCTTTTCATTTAAAACAACTTTAATTGGTTCCTTGTTACATTGATATCCATAAATATTTTCACATATTTCAGTAATTTCATATGTTCCATATTTTAACTCATCTGTTGTAAATGATCCTTTTTCATCTGTTTCAAATATACAAGAAGAATTAAAGCATACTTCTTCATTATTATCGAGATTTTTTATTTTAAACTTAATTCCCTCTTTTAAAATATTTTCTTTTGTATCAAAGTCTTTCTTTTCTAACTTTATTTTTCCTCCTAAAACTTCGATGTTTATATCAAAATCAACATTAGGGACATTACCTGCTGATACCATGTTTTGATAACCTGTAGAAGCTAAAAAATGATAATCATGATGGTATACTTGTTTCTTTCGTAGTTTTAAAGAGTAATTACCAACCTTATCTGGCTCAATAACTAATCTATGATCACTTTTTTCTACTTTTAAGCCATTATTATCTACTATGTCATAATCTTTTAGTAATGAACTATTTAATTCCAGTTTTTCATCCAAATTAACTTGATAATTTGTTTTAAAATCAGGTTTATCATAATGATGAAGAACTAAATTTTCTATTTCTTCTCTTTCCCGACTTACATCAACTAAATCTCCTTTTCCATATCTTTCTGTTGTAAAATTAACAGTTGCATTGTTATGAGCTGTTAACTCCCACAAAAGACCTTGTGTTGCTGCCCTATAATAGTCATTGTCATGCCCTTTATAATCATAGCCATAATAAGCTATAAGTAATAATCTTTCTTTTTTACTTTCGTCAATCCCCATTTCTTGCCAGTCCACTTCTTCATAAGTAGTTCCTTGCTGAATTTCAAATTGAATACAATAAGCTGTTTCGCCATCAATATCATATTTAGGAAATTTCCAGGATTTATATTCACCTCCCTCTTCACTTCTTTCATAATAAAATGGTGCATAAGATAAAACTAATTCTTTAGCACTAACAATCATTTTATATGAAAATATAATTGCAAATATAAAAAATAATTTAAACATTTTCTTCATTATAAAACCTCCTTTGTTAAATTACCTTTCACTATATACATTCTAGCTTTTTTAGTAATTTCCTCTTTTTTTCGTGAATTTTTTTGAAAAAAGTTATGTTTTTAACTAAATTTTTGCAAAAATCGAATTATTGCAAAAATAAAAAGATGGTCACCCATCTTCTATAAGTATTTATTATAATTTTTGAATTCTTCACTATTTTCTAAATTTGTTTTATCTAAATCTTTAAATAGTTCTTTTTGTTTACGATCTAATTTCGTTGGAATGACAACATTAATAATAACATACATATCGCCATATTTATTTGTATTAGGATTTTTTACTCCTTTTCCTTTTAATCGTAATTTATCTTTTGATTGAGTTCCAGCATCGATTTCTAAAACAACTGTTCCGTTTATTGTTGGAACTTCTTTTTTACATCCTAATACTGCTTCTGCAACAGTAATAGGTACTTCAACAATAATATCACTTTCATCGCGCTTAAATAAAGGATGTTCTTTAACATTAAACTCTAAGTAAATATCCCCATTTGGTCCGCCATTACGTCCTGCACTTCCTTTGCCACTTATTCTTAATTGATGTCCAGTATCAACGCCTTCAGGAATTGTTACAACAATCTCTTTTTTCGAATTAACTTGCCCCCTACCAGAACACTTATTACATTTTCTTGCAAAAGTTTTACCTTTACCACCACAATTAGGGCAAGTAGTTTGCGATTGAAATGTTCCAAACATTGTTCTTTGCTCTTGAATTACTCTTCCAGCTCCACCACATGTTGGGCAAGATTTTTCATCAAACCCACCTTTGCCAGAACACTCATCGCAAGTTTCAAGTAAATTTAGGGAAATAGTTTTTTCACAACCAAAGACAGCTTCTTCAAAAGTTAAATTGACACGTAAAAGGGAATCTTCTCCTTTTGTAGCTCTTTTACTACCACGTCTTCCACCAAACATTGAACCGCCAAATAAGTCATCAAAAATACTACTTAAATCGATATCTTCAAAACCTTGGAATCCGCTAAATCCCTCAAAGCCAGCTCCACCGCCACCATTTTGGAACGCTGCATGGCCAAATTGGTCATATTGTTTTCTTTTATTTTCATCACTTAAAACCGCATAGGCTTCACCAATTTCTTTGAATTTAGCTTCAGCTTCTGGTGTTTTATTGACATCAGGATGATATTTCTTAGCAAGTTTTCGAAAAGCAGACTTAATTTCCGCCTCAGTAGCAGTTTTACTAACTCCTAACACTTCATAGTAATCTTTTTTATCAGCCATAAGTTACCTCCTATAACTATGATAAAGAGAGATTAATTCTCTCTTATTTTTCTTCATAAGATGCTTCTTGAACATCATCTTTCTTACTTTTTTTATCTTCTGTAGCATCAGTTTCTTCGTTGTTATTTGCTTCTTGAGAAGCCTTGGCAGCTTCTTCATAAACTTTTGTTGCTAAAGCCATAGCTTTTTCAGATAAAGCATCTTTCTTAGTCTTAATTTCTTCTAAGTCTTCACCTTCTAGAGCTTTCTTAAGTTCTTCCATCTTCTCTTCGGCTTCTTTTTTGTCGTTTTCATCAATCTTGTCGCCTAAATCTTTAATAGCCTTTTCAGTTTGGAAGATTAGTGAATCAGCATCATTTCTTACATCTGCTTCTTCTTTTCTCTTTTCATCAGCTTCTTTATTAGCTTCAGCTTCTTTCATCATCTTATCAATTTCTTCATCAGTTAAATTAGTACTAGAAGTAATTGTAATACTTTGTTCTTTATTTGTTCCTAAGTCTTTAGCTGAAACATTAACAATACCATTAGCATCAATATCAAATTTAACTTCAATTTGTGGAACACCTCTTGGTGCTGGTGGAATATCTCCTAATTGGAATCTTCCTAAAGTTTTGTTATCACTAACCATAGGTCGCTCACCTTGTAAGATATGAATATCAACAGCAGGTTGATTATCAGCAGCTGTACTAAATACTTGACTCTTACTTGTTGGAATAGTTGTATTTCTTGGAATTAATACTGTCATAACATTACCTAATGTTTCAATACCTAAAGATAAAGGTGTAACATCAAGTAGTACTAAGTCTTCAACTTCGCCAGTTAAAACACCACCTTGAATAGCAGCACCCATTGCAACAACTTCATCTGGGTTAACACCTTTACTAGGTTCTTGTCCTAATTCTTTCTTAACTAATTCTTGAATATATGGAATTCTAGTTGAACCACCAACTAAGATAACTTTATTAATATCAGTAGCTTTTAACTTAGCATCTTTTAATGCTTTCTTAACTGGTTCTAGAGTACTTTCAAATAAATCCATATTAAGTTCTTCAAACTTAGCTTTCGTTAAGTTAATATCTAAATGTAGAGGTCCATCATCATTTTGAGTAATAAATGGAATACTAATTTGCGTACTAGTCATACCAGATAAATCTTTTTTAGCTTTTTCAGCAGCATCTTTAATTCTTTGCATGGCCATTTTATCTTTCGATAAGTCAACACCATTGTCTTTTTTGAACTCATCTACTAAATAGTCCATTATTCTTTTATCGAAGTCATCGCCACCTAAACGATTATTACCAGCAGTTGATTTAACTTCGAATACTCCGTCCCCTAATTCAAGGATTGAAACATCGAATGTTCCACCACCTAAGTCGTAAACTAAGACAGTATGCGTATCATCTTGTTTATCAATTCCGTAAGCAAGCGCTGCAGCAGTTGGTTCATTGATAATTCTTTCAACTTCAAGTCCAGCAATCTTACCAGCATTTTTAGTGGCTTGTCTTTCCGCATCATTAAAGTATGCTGGAACTGTAATAACAGCTTTTGTTACTTTTTCTCCTAAATAACTCTCAGCATCTTTTTTAAGTTTACTTAATATTTTGGCACTAATTTCTTCAGGAGTCCATTTCTTACCATTAGCTTCAACTTTCTCCTTAGTACCCATTTTTCTTTTAATTGAAGAAATAGTATTATTAACATTAGTAACTGCTTGTCTTTTAGCAGTTTCTCCAACTAATTCTTCTTCTCCTTTAAATGCAACTACAGAAGGAGTTGTTCTATTACCTTCAGAGTTTGCTATAACATGTGGTTCCCCACCTTCTAAAACAGCAACACAAGAGTTTGTTGTTCCTAAATCTATACCTATAATTTTACTCATTTTTCATCTTTCCTTTCTTTTCTTTAGACAAATTTTTTGTCCATTCATTGAGTATATTACAATTTTGCTCGATTTCTTCATTTATTTCTTTTTGCGTTTTTCGCACGTTATCATTATAGAAATATATAAGACGTCTTATTGTTCCATCTTCTTCCCACGTAAATCCTAGAGGAATAGTTGGAAAATCATATTTTTCTTGAAACATAATATAAGTTGATGTTCCAGTTATTTCACTCCAATAAACAAAATTATCTTCATTTATTTGACGAATAATAATACTTGGCTCATTTTTGGCTTCTTCTAAACGATCTAGACTAGCAGTATCTTCATGAAACTTTATTTCACTTTGTCCTTCACAACTTGATTTGGTGAAGTAACCTAATTTATTTAAATTAGACAAAGCACTAGCAAGTCTTTTATCGCAAATAAAGCCATTAGGAATTTCCTTATAAATTGCAAATGTTTCATTATCTATAAAGTAATTTTTATCCATTATTCGGCTACCTTAACCATAGCGTGTCTTATAACTTTGCCACGATATGTATAACCTTTTTGTAAGACATCGATAACAGTATTTGTACTTACTCCATCAACTTTTTCTGTTAACACAGCTTCCATTGTATTTGGGTCAAATTCCTTATTTAAACAATCGATTTCTTTTACTTCATAATTGGTTAAAATCGTACTAAAACTAGCGTAAATCATCTTAAAACCACTTAAGAATTTGGATACTTCATCTTCTAAGTTAGTATCATCCATATTTATAGCTCGCTCAAAGTTATCGATAACAGCTAGTAATTCTTTAATTAGACTTTCGCCTTCATACTTAGCCATATAACTTACTTGTTCTTCGGCTCTTCTTTTCGTGTTTTGTAATTCAGCACTAATTCTTAGAATTTTATCGTTTAACAAAGCATTTTCACTTTTTAAACTCTCTAATTCTTTATCTAACTTTCCCTTTTTTTTCTTTTCTTTTTTTACTTCTTCTTTTTGTTCTTCTTGTTTTAATTCTTCATCTAGTATTTCAATTTTTTCTTCGTCCATAATTCATCTCTTTTCTTTTCTAAGAGTTTTATAACTATTTATAGTAAGTCCAAAATTACTTACATAAATTATTTGTCATCATCATTCAAATTCTTATTAAGGTAGTCTAGGAATGCTACTACTTTATCGTACTCCATTCTCTTAGGGCCGATAATCGCAATAGTTCCTTCTTGTCCTTTAATATTATATTTACTCTTAATAACTGTGACACTATCATCAAATTCATTTTCTTCTCCAATGTAGATATTAATTCCTTGCTCTTTTTCTTCGATTTTTCTAACCAAAGATTCATCTTCAAACTTGTTAACGATTTTTTTAATTTCTGTTACATCATTATATTCTGGTTGATTTAATAAATTAGATTTACCACTGAAGAATACATGTTCTTCATTTTTCTTACTAAAATCATTAAATGCATCATAGAAAATGTTGAAAACAGTTTCATATTGCTTGATTCTTGCAGCAATAATTGGTTTAATTTCGTATTCTAGTCTCTGACTTACTTCTGTTATTGGAACTCCAACCAGCATTTTATTTATTATTTCACTTGTCTTAACTAGTTCATCAACCGAAATACTTTCTTCAAGACTAAATTGTTTGTTTTCAACGATACCTTTGTTAGTACAAACCAGAGCAACGATTTTATCGTTTTCAATTGGAATTATACTTACTTTTTGAAGGGTGTTCTCCACAGAACTCTTACCTAAGACTACTGTTGTATAATGCGTAATCTCGCTAATTATTTCGACACATTTATTGATTGTATCACTAATAGCAAGTTCATTATTTTTGAAGATTGTTTGGAGTTTTAAAACATCGTCCCCAGTAAGTTCTTTTGGCTTCATCAAGTTTTCAACATAGTATTTGTACCCTAGTTCACTAGGTACACGGCCAGATGAAACATGATTTTTCTCTAAGTAACCTAATTTCTCTAACACAGCCATTTCATTTCTGATTGTAGCCGATGATAGTTTAAATTTTTTACATAGAGCTTTACTTCCAATAGGTCTTACGGTTTTGATGTAACTCTCAACTATTTCTTTAAGTAGTTCTTTCTGTCTTTCGTCCATAGTATCACCACCTATTAGCACTATTTTTCTTCAAGTGCTAATATCATTATAATATTATGCTTAGCACTTGTCAATATATGAGTGCTAATTTTTTAATAAGCTTTACTATCTTTTTATTTTTATGATACCAATTCATACTCTTGCTATTATTCTTTCATCAGAACTCTTTCAAGAATTAATATAGAAAGACTTAGTAATTTTTTATTTTAGCTATCTTTTCTTTTTCTAAATCTTTCAAACTTTTCTTAGGTGTTGGTAAATCTTCTGGCATAGTTCCACCTAACTCTTTTATTGTATTTCTTACTTTACTACCAACTTCATAGTGAACTTCATTTGCTTTATTTTCGCCTTTAACATTTTCTTTTTTTAACTTTTGCTCTGTTTTAGATATTCTAAATAAATTAGCTGCCAATTCAACACTATCCATATTATCAAGTATATCTTCTCGATATCTCAAACCTTTTCTTTTTGCAATATCATCTGCTGTTTCATCATTGTATAATCCTTTATATCCAGCGTTATGGAACTTATCAAAGTTTTTAACTCCTACTTTTTTAGCTGTTTGGTTTAAGGAATAATTACCTTTTCTTGTTAAATTTCTTTGATAAAACCTCTTTTCATCTTCTGTTAACTTTGAATATTCTAATTCACTAAGTTCTTGTTTTCTTGTTTGAACAGCAAAGTAAGTTTGGGCAAGAGCTATAACTTTCTTTCTTGAATCTCCATTTTGAGCAATAATATAGCAGGCATAACGAGTTAAATGGTAGTCTATAGTTTCTCTTTTTGTTTTTGAACCTATATCAACCATTTTCCTGACCTCAGGAAAATGGTCATTAATGTCATTGTTACTATTCTGACAAGCAATCATCGCACTTTTAATTACTTTATAAAATTTTCCCATTTACTATATTCTAATAAAGACATTAATTCTCTTGCACTCCAATATTCCACTCCAAATTCATCAACATGTTTAATATCATCAAATGTTATTTCTTTTTGAATAATTAAATTATTTTTCATCAACCAACATCTCCTACCTTAATGATAATACAAACGTTTGATATGGTCAAGTATTTTTTTTGAAATTTTTGGGAAAAAATATATACAATAATTTTATAACAACTAGAAAAATGTCCATAATAAAAGAACAACGTTATGTCCTTTATTGTAAATAGTGTAAAGTATTAGTTTTTCTTTGAAACTAAATTAATAGTCAACTTATTATTCAAATCAATTACACTACCTGGTTCTAAACTAGTACTTTCCACTTTACCATAACCATTTATTTCATATTTTAAGCCAATGATATTACAAAAACTAATTATTTCACTACTTGTCCAATTAGTTACATCAGGCATTATATAATTGTTAGAATTAGTTAGTAAGAAAACTTTGCTACTTTTTTCAACTTTTTTATTTTTTAAGGGATACTGATTAATAACATACTTACCATCACCAATTATAATTGGTTGTAAATTAAGTTTTTTCAACTTTTCTTCTGTATCAGCTATATTTGTACTAATTAAATTATCTAATGTAACTATTTTCGTTTTATCAATATGTTCTATAGTATCAGTAATATTTTTATACTTAGCTATTTCTTCGATTATTTTTTTCGTTATATTAGCTACTTCTCTAAATGAACCTTTAAGTCTTTTAGTTGAAACATAAACAATATACTCAGGATTTTCATAAGGAAATACTCCTGCAAAACTCTTGATATAATCATAATCTCCTGTCATATACCCACCAGTAGGAGCAGCTATTTGGGCAGTACCTGTTTTACCAACGATTGTGACATTATCAGCTTTAAAAAATTTCGCATCAGTTGGACCATTATAAACTGTATCATACATTAAAGACAAAAGTTTTTCTGCTGTTTCTTTCGATGCAACTTTATTTACCACCGTTTTTTCAGCTTCAAAAACTATATTGCCATCTGCATCTACAATTTTCGAAACTACAAACGGTTTTAAGACATTACCTTCATTAGTTAAACTAGATAATGCTTGTAAATTTTGAATTGGAGTCGTTGTTATACCTTGCCCAAAAGATGCTGTAGCTACTTCTGTATTATAATAAAAATTAATATCGCCAGCATTTTCTCCTGGTAACTCAATACCTGTTTTACTACCAAATCCTAATTTTTGATAAGTATCTTTTAATTTATCTCTTCCCAAACTTTGGGCTAAGTGGGTTGCTGCAACATTCGATGAATGAGCAAAGCCTTGGTCAAAAGTTATTACACCCCAACCAACACCATTAAAGTCTTTAATTGTGGAATCTTCTACTTTAATAGTACCAGATTGATATTTGGCATTACCATCATATTTGCCATTTTCCATAGCACTCATAAAAGAAAATATTTTCATTGTTGAACCTGGCTCATACTCATAAGATGTTAAAGGATTCAAATAGCTTTCAATATTATCTAAAGTATTTAAGTTAAAATTTGGGCTTGACCCTGATGCTACTATCGCTCCTGTTTTCGCATCCATAACTTCAAAAACTAACCAATCCATATCAACTTTATTAGTTACTTCTTTAATCCCATTTTCAACAAACATTTGAATATTATTATCAATTGTTAAATAGACATCATTACCACTTTTAGCATCTACTACAATAGGTGTTGTTTGAGGCATTTTATAGCCATAAGCATCTTTTTGATATTCTGTATATCCATCTGTTCCTGTTAAGACATCATCATACTTAGCTTCGATTCCCATTTTTCCAATAATCTTACCATCATCATCTCTTTGCGCATAGCCAATGATATAAGAAGCAAAATTACCCATTTTATACCATCTTTTAGAATTTTCCACAAAATCAATTCCTGGTAAATCTAAAGTTTCTATTTTACTTTTAGTAAGTTCACTTACTCCTCTTTTTAAATCTATTTGATATAAATCTTTACTTAATAAATTAATAATTTGTTCTTCTGACACATTTAAAAGAGGCGCTAACTCTTTCGCTGTTCTTTCTTTATCAACTACATGTTGGGGATTCTCTTCGTCTGTTGTTCTTTTTTTTGAAATATAACCAATAACAGTATAAGAATTAACACTTTCAGCTAATTTTTCCCCATTAACATCATAGATTGAACCTCTCTTAGCATATAAAACTTCTTTTTCGGTATTTCTTGAGTCAGCAAACTCTGTTAAATTAAGACCATCAACTTCTTTACTTAGAGAAACAATACAAACTTTTACTATGGCCGCAAAAAAAGAAAGAACAACACATAGTATGATAAACTTATTAATTGTAACAGTATTCTTCTTTCTTCTTTTCATTTAAAAGCTCCTTTATTTTTTAGCAATAACTTTAATATTATCATTATTATATTCTAAACCAGAATTAGTTGCAACTTCTTGTATTTTATCTAAAGAAGCTAATTCGCTAATTTTCATTCCTAGTGATTCATTAATACTTTGTTGTTTAGAGATAGAAGTTCTAACTTTTTCAACTTTAATATTTGATTCTGATAAGACAGCTTTTGTATAAACACTAGCTATTGGAATAATTAAAATCATGATTACTAAAACTAACCAAGCTAACTTTTCTCCTTTTAATACTTTGTATTTTTTTGTTTTTTGCATATTTTATATCCTTTCAATTATTCGAAGTTTAGCACTTTTACTTCGACTATTTTCTTTTATTTCATTATCACTAGGTATAATTGGTTTTTTATTTATTAATTTAATTTTTGGTTTATATTCATCGGGTATTTTTGGTAAACCTTTGACAAGCTCATCAACTTCACTTTGCTTTTTAAATATATGTTTTACTATTCTATCTTCTTTTGAATGAAATGTAATTACTGCTATTCTTCCTTTTTCATTAAGTAACTCGATAGCATCATTTAAAGCACTCTCTAATACTTTTAACTCATCATTAACTTCAATTCTAATAGCTTGAAATATTTTTCTTTCAGGATGTTCTTTATTAAAGTACTTAGCTCCCACACTTTCAAGAATCACTTCAACTAGTTCTTTTGTCGTTACTATTTCTTTTGTAGAACGAACTTCTACAATTTTTTTAGCTATAACGTTAGACATTTTTTCTTCTCCGTAAGTAAAAAAGATATTAGCAAGTTCTTCTTTGGAATAGAAATTCACAACATCTTTAGCACTTTTTAAAGAATCTTTGTTCATTCGCATATCTAAAGGACCATCGTTCATAAATGAGAAACCTCTTTTTGCATTATCAATTTGCGGACTTGAAACTCCTAAATCAAATAAGATTCCATCTACTTTAGAAATATTCCTTTTTTCTAATTCTTGTTTTAAATTAACGAAGTTACTATGAATAATTTCATAATTAGAATTAATATTTTTCAGTTTTTGATTAGAATAAGTAATTGCTTCGCTATCACTATCAAAGGCGAATAATTTTCCCGTTTTTAATCTTTTTAGTATTTCACTACTATGACCTGCATATCCAAGTGTACAATCGACATACAAGCCATCTTCTTTAATATCTAATCCTTCGATTGCTTCCTTTAAGAGAACGCTATAATGCATTAAAAGTCATTCCCTTCAAATAAGTGTTCTGCTATTTCTTCAACCATTTCACTATTAGTATTAAAGAAATTATCCCATCTTTCTTTTGACCAAATTTCTATTCGGTCATTTGCGCCGATTACAACACAATCTTTTTGCAAATCGGCGTAACTAACCAATGGGGAGGTAATGTTTATTCGCCCTTGTCGGTCGAACTCACATTCAGCGGCACCTGAGAAGAAAGTTCTTACAAAAATTCTGGCATCTTTTTTTGTAAAAGGTAGAGTGTTTAATTTGCTAACTATACGGTTCCAATCATTCATACTATAAACATAAAGACATTTTTCGGCGTCTAAACCACGAGTGATTATAAACTTTTCTCCTAACTCTGCACGAAACTTAGCAGGTAAGATTAAACGTCCTTTTTCATCGATAGTATGATGGTATTCTCCCATGAACATTTTAATCCCCCACTTTCCACCACAATGTACCACTGGTTAACATTATATTACTTCATTCCTTATATATTGTAAATATTAAACCACTAAAAAAATTGTGCTATTTACACAATTTTACAGTTATTATTTTTTCATTTCTAATTTTTTATAATTAAAGTATTCTGGACTACTCTCTAAGAATGGTCTTTTTTCATCTTTTTCAGATAAAGTAATCTCATCTTTAGAAATGCAATATGTTGCAAATATTTCATCCCAATTAATATTAATTAATGGATCATTCCAAGCTAGTCCACTTTCCATACTTGGTTTATAATAATTATCTATAAAATATTTAAATAAGGTATTATCTTCTAAACAAAGGAATCCATGCCCAAATCCTCTTGGAACATATAATTGTCTTCCACTTTGTGGTAAATCTTTATCGTAAGGTGTTAATAGAACAGAAGTATATTGTAAAAATGTAGGAGAGTCTACTCTTAAATCAACTACAACATCAACTACAGCTCCACTTACAACACGAACTATTTTAGCTTGATCAAAAGGATATTTTTGAAAATGAATTCCTCTTAAAACTCCTCTTTTACTTAAGCTTTCGCTATCTTGAATTACCCTAGCAAATCCTAAACTCTTCATATAATCATCTTGATAATCTGGCGAGTAATAACCACGATCATCACCGAAGACTCTCGGTTCAATAATATAGCAATCAACTAAATTTGTAGGAATAGCTCTTGTTCCATTAGGAAAAATAATTTCTCCATTTACTCCATAAGCTTCCTCTATTTGTTTATTTTTTTCTTCTTCATACATTAATTCATAGACATATTGTTCTACGGCCTTATGCCAATCTTGTAATGGTTCAAAACCATTTTCTTTTAACTTATCAGTACTCAAAACATTATAAAGTGGTCTTTTTGCTGCTTGAGGATAATCTTTTGTAGCAATTTCTTTAACAGGTGTCTTTGATCCATATAATTCTAAAGCATATTTAGCTAGGCCATACCATGAAGTATATCCTTCATTATGAGCATGATAAATACCATATTTATCTGTTTCAGCTAAACTTACTAAAAACTTAGCTAAATCTTTCGTATAAGTTGGACTTCCAACTTGATCAGCAACAACAGTTAATTCTTTTTTTGTTTTTGCAGCATTGATTATTGTTTTAATAAAGTTCTTACCATTAAGTCCAAATACCCAACTAGTTCTAACGACAAAGCTTTTAGAATATGACAAAGCTTGTTTTTCGCCGTAAAATTTTGATTTTCCATATTCATTTAAAGGATTTGGTTTATCTTCTTCCACATAAGGTTCACCTTTTGTCCCATCAAAAACATAATCAGTACTTATATAAACTAATTTAGCTTCAACTCTAGAACAAGCACTAGCTATATTATAAGTTCCTCTTACATTTGTTTCTAAACATAAATCTTTTTCACTTTCTGCTTTATCAACAGCTGTATAAGCAGCACAATGAAACACAACATCTGGTTTAAAATTTTCAATTATAGCATCAACCAAAGTATAGTTAGTTAAATCCAAATAATCTCTATTTGGCAATAATATTTTAGCATTAGGATACCTTTTTTCTACTTCCTTATAAACATCATATCCTAATTGACCTGTTCCACCTGTTATTAACACTCTTTCCATTTACAAAACCTCCGTATCTAATAGAATTATAACACAATATTGCTATTCTCATCAAATTTTATTTCAATTACTTTCCTACTAGCTAAATAATCACACATATGAACAAATTTCTGTTCAGGAGTACAAGGAAGAGGTAAAACTATATCACTATATTTACTAACATTAAACTTTCCCATATGACTAGATATACAAGCGCAAATGAAAGTTATATCTTCATCACTAAGTTTTAAACTATTACGATTACTCTTAATAAAATTAGCTGCAATTAATGGATGTTCCCATAAAGTGTAAGTTGATTCATTTAAGCCTTTTTTTAAAGAATCATGCATAAGACATGAAAATATTATTAAGTCTTTCTTTCTCTCATCAAATTTATAGATACCAAATAATTCATAAGCAATTCTAACTACTGCTTTTGTATGTCTTAAAAGACCACCTTCCCCACATGCATAGCTAGGATGATATTTCCCAGTACTAGCAGCTTCAATCTTAAAAAAATAATCTGGTATTTTATTAATCATAATACATAAACTTTCTTTTATATCATTATCTTTTATATATTCAAGTTCCTGTTTAAAATAATCTGTTTTTGTAAGACATTCTGTTTTCATACTACCACCTCCTAAATTATACTAAACTCCCAACTTTTTTTCTACTAATATATTTTTTCTAATTTTATTTCTTTTTCTGCCTCATCAACAAAATCACATATTTCTTCTAAAGAATTAAAATTATCTATGTTCATTAAATCAACGGGAGAATACTTGATTTCATCACCATTATTAAACTTATACAAAAGAACTTCAAAATCTTCTTTATGTTTTAAAAATACTTCTATTATATGAACCTTATTTAACTTTTCTGTTATTACTCCATTTTCCCAAATTGTCCATAAAAGATAAAAGATACTAGAAAAAGAAGTTATAAAATTCGTAAAAAGATCATTTAAAATATTAGAAGGTACATTATAATGTATTATAAATAAAACTAATTCTACTACTCCAAAAAGAAAAATATTTTCTATTGTATTAATTCTTTTAGAATTTTTAGTATATATTTTATATTCTTTGCTAAAACTCCAAAATTGTTTTTCTAATTTTTCTAGTAATTCTGCTCTTATCGCTTCTGTTTTGGGAAAAGATTTTCTTTTACCACTAGCATATTTTACTAAATAGACATAAGGATTTTCATCTATATCAATAATATAATTATTTCTCTCTTTTTTATTTTTTGTTAAATCAACCATTTAATCATCCCTGCTATTTTCTTTTTCTGATATATATCTTAACATCTTAATTTGCCCTTTAATTTCTTTATTATGAACATAAGGCATTTCATTACCACTTATATTAGCAATATTTAAGGCATATGTAAATTCTCCATTTGGTAACTCGATCAGAAAGTTTTCTTTATTATTTAAATATTTCTCTATAATCGGACCCATTGTTGAATCATCATTAAATTTCAATTGCAATTTACGTCCTTTTTTAAATACTGATGATAGCAATATAATTCCACTAATTATTAGTAAAATATCATTGAAAATTTTATTATCGCTATATAAAACACCATTAATCATAAAAAAGCATAACAAATCATAAAAACATTTAAATGCTAATTTTAAAATTTCTGATATTTTATAACTCGAGTAACTTGAAAAAAACTTATAGTATTGTTTTTCTAATTTTGAACAAATTGTATTATAGTTATGAATAGTAAAAGGAACTTTACTTATCTCACCATCTTTATATTTTATTCCAATGTAAAAATCATTTTCATAGCCATAAAAAATATCAATTATATAATCATTACTAATATTCTTATAATCTAAATCTATCATGGAAATCTCTCCTACTTGTTATCTCCTTTTAAGACTGCTAAAAAAGCTTCTTGCGGTATTTCCACACTACCAACCATTTTCATTCTTTTTTTACCTTCTTTTTGCTTTTCTAACAATTTTCTTTTTCTTGTTATATCGCCACCATAACATTTTGCTAAAACATTTTTCTTCATAGCACTTATATTTTCTCTTGCAATTATTTTAGCACCAATACTTGCTTGAATGGGCACTTGAAATAATTGACGAGGAATTAATTCTTTTAAATTTTCAACAATTTGTTTTCCTCTATTATAAGCAAAATCTTTATGAACAATGGTACTTAGGGCATCAACTGGTTCTCCATTAATTAAAATACTCATTTTAACTAAGTCACTAGTTTTATAGCCACATGGTTCATAATCAAAAGAGGCATATCCTTTTGTAGTACTTTTTAACTTATCAAAGAAATCATAAACTATTTCTGATAAAGGTAATTCATAATGAATATTGACTCTTGCCTCATCAATATAGTCCATGGCGATGTAATTACCCCTTTTATCTTGGCATAACTCCATTATTGGACCAATATATTCACTAGGAACAAAAATATTAGTTTTAATATATGGCTCTTTAATATCTTTAATTAAAGCCCGATCAGGCATTTTATTAGGAGAATCAATAACTTCAATCTCGCCATTTGTTTTAGTCACCTCATAAATTACAGAAGGACTAGTAGCAATTAAAGCGATATCAAATTCTCGCTCAATTCTTGTCATAATAATTTCCATATGTAAAAGGCCTAAAAAACCTGTTCGAAAGCCAAAGCCTAAGGCATCAGAAGTTTCTGGCTCAAAAGTTAGGGCTGCATCATTTAGTTTTAGTTTCTCTAAAGCATCTCTTAGAGCGGGAAATTTATTCGGTTCAATGGGAAACAATCCACTATAAACCATTGGTTTCATTGGTTGATAACCTCCTAGTGGAGTACTAGCTGGCATTTTATCTAAAGTTACTGTATCCCCAACATGGACTTGGGAAATATCTTTGATACTCGCTGTAATCCACCCAACTTCCCCACTTTTTAAAGAATCTTTTTTTACTTCTTTTGGTGTATTAACACCAAGTTCTACCACTTCAAAAGTAGCATTAGTTGCCATCATCTTAATTTTATCTTTAACTTTAATCTCGCCATCAACAACACGAACTAAAGCAATAACTCCACGATAAGCATCAAAACGACTATCAAAAATTAAAGCTCTTGTTTTTCCTTCATTGTTTATTTTAGGAGCAGGAATACGCTCTACTACTGCATCAAGTAATTCTTTAACTCCAACTCCCGTTTTACCACTACATAAAATAATTTCATCATCATTAAAACCTAAAACACTTTTTAGTTCCCTTTTTACTTTCGGAATATCGGCATTCGGTAAATCAATTTTATTAATAACTGGAATAATCTTTAAATTATTTTCCATCGCTAAATAAAGATTAGCTAATGTTTGAGCTTCAATTCCTTGGGCGGCATCAACAACTAGTATGGCTCCTTCACAAGCAGCTAAACTTCTTGATACTTCGTAGCTAAAATCGACATGTCCTGGGGTATCAATTAAATGTAAGATATAATCCTCATTTTGATATTTATAATTAAGCTTTACAGCATTTAATTTAATTGTTATTCCTCGCTCTCTTTCTAAATCCATACTATCAAGTAATTGGTCTTTCATTTCATGCTTTGATACACCACCAGTGATTTCTAAAATACGATCTGCTAGAGTACTTTTCCCATGATCAATATGAGCTATTATCGAGAAATTTCTAATGTTTTCTTGCTTCATATGTTATCACCTGTCAATAATTATAACACGATATTTGCATTTTAGGAAAAAATATGTTATAGTGTTTATTTTGATAACGATATCCCGTTTCAATATAAATTTTGATTTGGATATCCC
>CAOJRP010000001.1 GCA_948442015.1 uncultured Erysipelotrichaceae bacterium | reverse complement strand
AATTATTACAGTTGTAATAATTATGGCGCTATTACTAGTAATAGGAATCAGTTATGCCTTATGGCAACAATCAAAAGTCCAAGAAGGAACCAACTATATAGCTAGTGGTTGTTTTGGAGTTACTTTTAAAGGGAATAATCCCATTAATTTATCAAACTCATTTCCAATTACAACTGAAGACGGAATGAAAACTACTCCTTATACTTTTACTATAACTAGTACATGTGAAGAAAGAGCTGCATATAACGTTAATTTAGAAACATTAGAAGGTACAACTATTAAAAATACAAGTGTAAGAGTAGCATTAGATAGTACTCATAAATTATATAGTGAATATGAAGAAGTAGATAAATATTATAATACATCTGTAGAATCAAGAAGATTGATAAGCGGAAGATTAGAAAGTGGGGAAAGTGTCACATATAATTTAAGATTATGGATAGATGAATCAGTAACAATAGAAGAACAAAATAAAATATTTGCTAGTAAAATAGTCGTAAATGCAAATGAAGACATTGATGATCCAGTAATAGAGAATATAAATGCTACAAGTACAATAAATTCGATAAATATAACTTATAATGCAAATGGTGATAGTACTACATGTAAATGGGGAACAACAGAAGGGACATATGTGAATGCTGTAGATAATGCCACAATAACAGATTGTAATATTGAGAATTTAACAGATAATACAACATATTATTATCAAGTGTGTGCAAAGAATGGTAAAGGAGAAGTATGTAAGGATGGAAACATCAAGACTAAACCAAATACTACTCCATTTACAGAAAGTGATGTAGGAAAGTATGTTACGATGACACCAACAGCAACTAGTTATACATTACCAAATAGTTTATCAGGATGTACTGGAATATCTAGTACATGCATACAGAATACGATAAATCCAAGTGAACTAAATCTATGGAGAGTAATCAAAGTAAATAGTGATGGAACAGTAGAGATGGTCAGTGATAAGGTATCAAGTACAAATGTTTTTTTTAGAGGATCAGCTGGCTATAGGAATCTAGTAGGAGGATTAAATACAATCGCAGCACAATATACAGATGGAAAACATGTACAAAGTACACGCCATATGGGTTATAGTAATCAAACAGAGAAATGTACAACATTATCATCTAGTGCTTGCGGAACAGATACAGGATATCAAACAGATACTGATTTAGTAAAATCAGCAGTTGGTGATTTAGTAGCTTCGTCCTCGAGTGGATCGGTGCAAGGGTACTTCCTCGCTTCGCGTTATTATAGCAACGACATCTATATGAATCGCTTGGTGGACATTAGTGGAACTGTGACGTACGGTTTGTTGGTCTCCCCCAGTGGTGATAGCGGTCTGCGAGTTTACGCGGTCCGTCCTATCGTCACTCTGAAGTCCGAAAGTAGGAAATTAAGTGGATCAGGAACGGAAGATTCTCCGTACATTTTGAATTAGGAAGTATGGGATCGGGGGGAGTGCTTTGGGAGGGTACCGCCTTGAAACAAGACGGATCTAAAATTGAGATAAAAAGGAATGGCGGAGTCGCCGAGGGAGCAAGGAACTTATTATCTTTATGCAGTGAAAGGGATCTTATTTGTCAGCTCTTAGGAATGTGAATGTTAAAATATGGAGTCATGGTATGTCTGGAGGAAGTCTTTTTAACTTTGATGTATTTATATCTTTCTATTCTAACTCCAATTTATGTTAAGACATGTTTTATGGTTACTCGTTTTGATCTCAGTTCATTACTTAAAAAAAATATATGCCATGAATGGAAGGGGTATTCTAGGAACGGATATTAGCAATTGAAAACACCTACTCAACAATGAATAGGTGTTATCTTATTTCCTAAAAAGTGGATTTGAGAAACGTCTAACGAACGATATCAAATATATCTCTTTTTATGTCCTAAAATATATTTATATTTCTTTTTCATATTAGAAAGAAGAGTGATAATTTCTTTCTAAATTAATTAAAAACAATTTTATTTATTATTTCTTTCTCTAACTTCCATAATTACAGGAAGAATTATTGGTCTTCTACCAGTAAGTTCATTAATAAAAGGATGTAATTCTAAAATAATAGTATTTCTTAAATCAGTGTAACTATAAGTATTCTTTTCTAAGAAACTATTAACAATTTCACTAATTTTTCTTTCTATTTGGGTAATTAAGTCTTGATTTTCATTAACCATAACAAATCCTCTTGTTGTAACATTTGGTTTAATAAGAAGGGTTCTAGTTAAAGGGTTAATATTTAAAATAGTAACTAAAATACCATCTTTACTCATTAACTTACGGTCTTTGATAACAACGTTACCAACGTCGCCGATACGAGAGCCATCAACATAAACATCTCCAGCTGTATAAGTAGGTCCTCTATGAACTCCACTTGCATCAATTTCCAGACTATCCCCATTTTTCATAACAAAAGTATTTTCTTCAGGTATACCGCATAGAACTCCTAAGTTAGCATGGCTTTTTAACATTCTGTATTCTCCATGCATTGGCATAAAATATTCTGGTTTAATTATACGAAGCATTAATTTTAATTCTTCCATTTTCGCATGTCCTGATGTATGAACATCACTAAACTCAGTATTCGTATAAACTTTAACTCCTTTTAAATAAAGTTTATTAATTATTCTATTGATACTTGCTGCGTTTCCTGGTATTGGACTAGAAGAGAAGATAACTAAGTCATCGGGTAGTAGAGATATCTGTTTATGAACGCCATTAGCAATTCTCGAAAGTGCTGCTAATGGTTCTCCTTGACTTCCTGTACATAAAATACAAATTTCTGTTTTCTTTAAGCTCTTAGCTTGATTAGCATCAATAAATGTTGAGCGATCTTTGATAAGTTCATTATTTAAAGCTATTTCAATAGCTGTTTCCATACTACGACCAAAGATAATTATTTTTCTTCCATTTTCGCGACATGTTTCAACAATATGTTTAATACGATAAATATTTGATGCGAATGTTGCAATTATAACACGTCCATTATGAGTAGATATCATATCGTTTAAAGTTTCATCAACAGAACTTTCACTTTTAGAAAATCCTTCAGATAAAGCATTAGTACTATCACTTAATAATAGTTTAACTCCTTCTTTGCCAATCCTAGCCATTTTATGAATATCAGCCATTGGACCAATAGGTGTTAAGTCAAATTTAAAGTCACCTGTTGAAACAATCGTCCCATTTGGAGTGTGCAAAGCTACTGCATAACTATCAGGAATAGAGTGAGTAGTAGCAATAAACTCAATATCAAAATATTTTGATTTAATACGACTATCACTATTAATTACTTCAATATTTTTATAATTAATATTTTTATCAGTTAATTTTTTATTGATTAAATCAGTAGCAATTTTTGAAGCATAAATAACAGGTATTTCGACATTTTGTAACAAAAAAGAAATTCCTCCAATATGGTCTTCATGTCCATGAGTGATGATTAATCCTTTTATTCGTTTTTGATTTTGTTTTAAGTATGATACATCTTGAATAACGTAATCAATACCTAAAAGCTCATTTTCGGGAAACATAACTCCTGCATCAATAATATAAATTTCACTTTCATGCGAAAAAACATACATATTTTTTCCAACTTCACCTAAACCGCCAAGGGCTATTACGGAAGTCACACCTTGTTTACTTTTCATTTTTAATTCTTCCTTTCAAATACAAATAAAAAAAATAAAAGTTTATTTCATACTTAAGATTATACAATAAAATAGTTAAAATGTAAACTAGCATATTTTTTAACAATTATTTTTTATTTACATGTTATACTAAATATATGGTGATGATATGAAAAAGAATGGTTTTACATTAACAGAATTATTAGCAGTTATAGCAGTACTTGCTTTATTAATAATAATAGCTGCTCCTAATGTTTTAAATATGTTAAATAAGCAAGGAGAAAAATTATCAGAAGAAACAATTAAAGAATTAAAAGATAGTGCTATAAGTTATTATTCTAATTCTTTTTTTAAAAAATGTCGTAGTGGTTTTGAACCAACTAGTGTTAATTCGAAAGATGTAGCAGGATGTACGAAGAAAGTTACGGTTCAAGAATTGATTGATGATGGAACATTTAGAGATGAAGCAGATACTTGTGATAAGTCAAAAGAAATATTAGTTTATTATTATACTAATACGAGTAATGGTAACGATATAGTTGAGTTAAGAGCGTTTGTTCCAGATGATGTATGTTACGTTGATTAATCAAATTATATTTACACTTTTGGACATAAAAAATAACTTTTTATGATTTTACACACCCTTTCGATTATCTTCAAAATATTAAAACAATAATTTAATTACTGCTATGCAATAATCTAATTATTGTCTTTTTTATGTTGCAATAATCCAAAAATTGTGATTTTACAAGACTTTTTTAATATGTTGCTCTTTTCGGGGGTGTAAAAAATTTTAAAGGAGGCATCAATATAAAGAAGATAAACGTAAAGTTAATTAGACTCATAGAAATGTTGTTATTGTTGCTAGCATATTTGTTAATAGCTAGATAATAAAAACCGATACATTAAGTTGTAGCGGTAGTCCATAAAAAGGCATGGAGCAATTGTTTGCGTCTTCATATTTAGTTAATAACATGTTTTAATATAGAGTTCAATTATAATTTTTTAGAAAGTCAAAGTAGTTAAAATAAAATTAAGTATAATTAAAGATTTTTTTTTAGAAATTTGATACAATGTAGATGGTGATACATTATGGGATTATTTGATAAATTTAAAAAAATTATTTCGAAAAAAGAAGAAATAAAAGATGAAGAAGTAAAAACTTACGATAAAGGATTAGAAAAAACAAGAAAAGAATTTGTTTCCAAACTTAGTCTTTTAGGTATTAAATATACAAAGATTGATGAAGAATATTTTGATGAGTTAGAGGAATTATTAATTAATGCTGATATTGGTGTTAATACAGTTTTCTCTTTTATGGAAAGGTTAAGGAAAAGAGTTAAAGAAGAGAAAATTACTGATACAGCTTACTTAAATGAAGTAATTGTTGATGAACTTTTGATTATTTATGTTAATAAAGAGTCTTTATCGGATAAAATTAATATGCAGAATGTTGGTCCAACTGTCCTTTTATTTGTTGGTGTTAATGGAGTCGGGAAAACTACTACTATTGGAAAACTTGCTTATCGCTATAAAAATGAAGGTAAAAAAGTTATGCTAATAGCTGGAGATACTTTTCGAGCAGGTGCGGTGGAGCAACTTAGTGAATGGGCCACAAAAACAGATAGTATCTTTTATGGCAAAGAAAATATTGATCCAGCAGGTGTTATTTATGATGGACTTGTTAAAGCGAAAGAAGAAAAAGTTGATATTGTTTTAATTGATACAGCAGGAAGACTGCAAAACAAAGTTAATTTAATGAAGGAACTAGAAAAGATTAATAAAGTTATTGGAACTCATATACCTAATGCTCCTCATGAAACGCTTTTAGTTATTGATGCAACTACTGGTCAAAACGGAATTAGTCAAGCTTCATCTTTTAAAGAAATTACTAATATTACAGGAATTGTTTTAACAAAGTTAGACGGGACCGCTAAAGGTGGTATAGTTCTAGCAATTAAAGAAGAAGTTAATATCCCTGTTAAGTTTATTGGCTTAGGGGAAAAGATGGAAGACTTGAAAACATTTGATATTGAAAACTACATTTATGGCTTATTTAAGGATGTGTTATAGTTGGAAGAACATATATATTATAATAATTTATTTGATTGTTATGGCGATTTATTAACGGATAATGAGAAAGAGTGCTTTAAAAGTTATTACAGCGAAGACTTATCTTTAAAAGAGATTGCTGAAAATAATGCTGTAAGTCGTTCCGCAGTTCACAAAACTGTGAAAACAGTTATTGAAAAGTTAGAAAATTACGAGAGTATTTTACATTTATATGAAATAAAGAAAGATTTACAAGATTGCTTAATTGTAAATAATTTAGAAGAAAAAAATAAAAGAATTACAGAAATTCTTGAAAGGTAGTGAAAGTTATGAAAGGAAAAATTATTGTTATCGAAGGTACTGATTGTTCAGGGAAAGAAACGCAAACATCGCTTTTGGGCCAAAGACTAAGTAAAGAAGGAAAGAAAATAGAAAGAGTTAGTTTTCCTTCCTATGATACACCAACAGGAAAAATAGTAGGTGGTGCTTACTTAGGAAAGTCGTATATTGGAGAAGGATATTTTCCTGAAGGGGCTGCTAACGTTGACCCGAAAGTAGCTAGTTTATATTATGCAGCTGATAGAAGATATAATCGGGATAAAATTATTGATTTAGTAAATAAAGGCTATACAGTTGTAATTGATAGGTATGTTGAAAGTAATATGGGCCATCAAGGCGGAAAAATATTTGATAAGGAAGAAAGATTAAAACTTTACGAAGATTTAGCTAACTTAGAGTATGGGTTCTTAGAATTACCTAGACCAGATATTACTATTTTCTTATATATGCCATATAAGAAAACTATAGAACTTAAAAGTGGTCGTAGTGAACCTGGTGACCAACACGAAACTAGTAGCATTCATCTTAAAAATGCAGAAGCAGCTTATTTGGAATTAGCCGAGTTACATAATTATAAAAAGATAGATTGTGTCTTAAAAGACAATAAATTAAGAGATATTATGGATATTCACGAAGAAGTATATAATATAGTTAAAGATTTATAGAAAAATGGTGGTTTTGGATGAGTAAAAAATTACAAGTTTATACAAAAGAAGATATAAAAGAAAAAGGGGAAGTTATAAAGAAACACAATGCTTTTATAAGAAGAGATGGGACTTTTTATCTTGCAAAAGGTTATACAGGATGTAATCCATCTCATCAATTAGATAGTTCAGCTTTGCAAATAGGTAGACAAGATATAGGGTACGATTTTATTGAAAAATATAAAGAAAATTATCAAAATATTGATCCATCTTTAATTACTTATACGGAAGAAGAAAAAGAAAAAATCCTTAAGCAATATATTAGGTTTGAATCATTAAAGTATGAAAATGAGTATTCAATGGATTTTTATGAAGGTTCTTTGGAACGTGATATAAAGCGTAGACAGGAAATAGTTATGTGGAAAGCAGAACTACAACGGATAAGAAGTATTTTAATTCACTATTATGGATATGTTTTATATGCTATGAAGGAAGATGTTGATAGCAAGTTAGGAAGAGAACAAGTATTTTATGATGAATCAATTATTCCTAATCCTGAATACTATGGGCAAAGTGCTACAAAAGAGCAATTAGAGACTTTAGAAGAAATATATTATTTAGATTGTTCTAAAAATTATGCAAAGAAGGAATTGTTTTATATTAAAAATCATTTATATAGCAGTTCTTGGCATTGTTAGTTAAGTTTGATATAATTGAGTAGGTGATAATAAATGTTTGAATATATGGGAGATAGATTATCTAATGCGATTAAAAATATTCGTGGAATGGGTAAAATTACTGAAGAAAATATAGGGGAAGCTATTAGAGAAATTAGAATGGCTCTTTTGGAAGCAGATGTTAACTATCAAGTAGTAAAAGAATTTGTCGCAAGTGTTAAAGAGAAAGCTTTAGGGCAAGAAGTAGCCAAAAGTTTAAAACCTGATGAACTTTTTATTAAAATTGTTAAAGATGAGTTGGTAAGTTTATTAGGTGGGGAAGCTGCTCCTTTAGAAGTAGGTCAAAAGCCAACTATATTGATGTTAGTTGGGTTACAAGGTAGTGGTAAAACAACAACAGCAGGTAAATTAGCCAACTACTTAAGAAAGAAGCATAGTAAAAATCCATTACTTGTTGCTTGCGATATTTATCGCCCTGCGGCCATCGAACAATTGCAAACGATTGGTAAAGAGCTAAATATCGAAGTGTATAATGAAGGCAAAAAAGATGTAAATACAATTGTTAGTAATGCCCTTTCTTATGCGAAAGAAAATAAAAATGATTATATAATTATTGATACAGCAGGAAGATTACATATTGATGAAGATTTAATGGGAGAGTTAGATGGTATTGTCAATTTAGTTAATCCTCATGAAATATTACTTGTGATTGATGCCATGATGGGACAAGATGCAATAAATGTTATTAAAGGATTTAATGATAAGTTATCTTTAACTGGTTGTATTTTAACGAAATTAGATGGTGATACCAAAGGTGGTGTTGCCTTATCTGTAAGACATTTAACGAACGTTCCGATTAAGTTTGTTGGGGACTCAGAAAAAATGGATGGATTAAGTGAGTTCTATCCAGAACGTATGGCAGAACGTATCCTTGATATGGGGGATGTTTTATCAATTGCCGAAAAAGTAGAAAATGTTATTTCTGAGGATGAGGCGAAAGAACAAGCTAAAAAAATGAAAAAAGGTACTTATGACTTAGAAGACTTTTTAACTAATATGAAACAAATTAAAAAGTTAGGACCATTAGAAAATATTTTAAAGATGTTACCACAAGCAAGAAAAATGGGACTTAATAATGTGTCAATAAATCCTAAAGATATGGCTCATGTGGAAGCAATTATATTATCAATGACACCTTATGAGCGAAGACATCCAGAAGTTTTAAAAGCTAGTCGTAAACAGCGAATTGCTAAAGGTAGTGGAAGAAGTGTGGAAGAAGTTAATCGTCTTCTTAAACAATTTGAAAGTATGAAACAAATGATGAAGATGGTTTCTAATGGTAATTTTAAGATGCCTATGTAAAAATATAGGGAGTTTTGAAAATGGGTAAAGCGAATAATAATGAAAATTTAGAAAGTACAACTTATAGGTGTTTATTTGAATGTGTTAAACAAGAAGGAATAGAACCAATTTTTAATTTATTTCAAGATATTCAAAACTTGCCTAGTTATGAAAATTTAATTAGTCAAGTAATAAAAAGAGAAGAAAATTCACTTGCATTACTTGCAAACAAGAATAAAGATATTTTGAAAAGTTTAAATGATAAAAGTGAATTGTCACCATTAAATTATAGAAATAGGAATATTTATAATACTATAGTAAAGTTATTAAAAGATATTTCTTTATTAGATTTATATTTAGCTAATGCTAAAGAGTTAGAATATTTGCAAGTTGGAACAATTGAATTTGTTGATAGTTTAAAAAGCTTTGATTCTAATGGAGATAAATATTATTGTAAATTTAGAACAGATAATAATGGTAAAAATTTGCAATTTATTACAAAATATTATACAGATGCTGATGTTATTCCAAGACCATTGATAAGAAGAAATACTCGAAATTTTAACAATATTTTATTTACTTTTTCAGGTAAAGCAAGCTTTGTTTTGAAGACGAGTAATCCTATAAATTATTATCGAGATAGAAAAATAGAAATTATTGACTTTGGCTTTGATGGTAGTAAATTGCCAACTAAAGAAGAGTTGGAAAGTTATGAAATACCAAGGGCTTTAATCTTAACAGACAATAAATAATTTAAAGCGCCTAAACAAGATTTTCCAAGTAACATACAATAAATTAAGAAAGGGAGTAATTTATTTATGTTATTAAGAAACAATAGATGTTATGAAAGACCAAGTATGAATTATGAACAAACTACTTCTATGAGTATGGAAAGTGCAATGCCAGGTGTAATGCCAATGGGTGAGGCTGATATGAACATGTGTTGCCCTGCACAAGCAGCAGCATGTCCTCCAGTTTATGAATGTCCTCAAGAGAGAGTATGTCATAGACAAACAGTTATAGAAGTACCTCATATTGTTCCAGTTAATACTAGAATAATTAATCATCAAATTTATCATCATACTTATAGTCCTTGCTTCACAGCTTGTGAAGAAACTGAAATATCAAATGTATATGACAATAAATGTTGTTTATAAAAATCTCGGATGAGATTTTTTAAATTTGGTGGCAAAAATATGCTTTTAAATAGTGATTAAAAGTGGGTTTAGTGGTAAAATAAATGTAACGAAACTTTAGAAAGAAAGTGATTTTATGAATAAAAATCAAAAATTAACTGAAGAAGAAATCCAAGAAAAAATTAGACAAGTTAATGGTGCTATGTCTCAGGAAGGAATGCCATTAACTGATGAAATAAAAAAAACTTTATATGATTGCATAACTGGAAAAACTACTTATGAAAAAGAAAGAGAAAAAATATTAGAAAAATATAGGAAAATTTATGGATAAATATAACTATGAAAAAACTGCTAATTATTGTTACAAAGGCACAGATGTACTTATTAATAAACTTAATATTCCAAATGTTGAAGATTTATTTAATGCTGAAAGATTTTTAGTTTCATTAAGAATTGCTGCTTTTAATGATAATCCTTTAAAGGGAAATTTTGATTTTGAATATTTAAAATCTATTCATAAATATTTGTTTCAAGATATTTATATATGGGCTGGAGATATAAGAAATTGTAATATTTCCAAGCAAGATTTATTTTGTTTAAGTGATTATATTGAAAATTATGCTAAAGAAATATTTTATAAATTAAAAGAAGAAAAATATTTTATAGAATATGATAATGAAACTACCTTAGAAAAACTAGTAGAATTATTTGCTGATATTAATGCACTACATCCTTTTCGTGAAGGTAATGGTCGTAGTCAAAGAGTATTTATAGAAATGTTAGCTAAAATAAATGGTGTTTATTTAGATTTAACGAGTGTCTCTAAAAAAGATATGATTATAGCTAGTCATGATAGTATTAATGGTAATTATGAGAAATTAAGAAATATGTTTAAAAGTAATAGTCATTTTTTAAATGATAAAGAAAGAAAAAAGTATATAGAATTATATTGCTCTATTGATATAAAGAAAATTGTTGAAGATTAGTAAATTTTTTAACAATATTATAATTCTTATGCTATAATTCTTATAGGTGGTAACATGAAAAAAAATGGATATACTTTAATTGAATTATTAGTTGTTATTGGAGTCTTAGGTATAGTTGCTTTTGTTGTTATAAGTAATACTACCTATGCTTTTAAAGATAATACTTCCGAAATATATGAAGAAAATCAAGAGGCAATAATATTACGTCAAGCTATTGAATATGGTAAAGTTTTAGAAAGAACTCCTGAAGAACAAGAAAAAATTATTTCGGTTTATGACCTAATAGACAAAGGTTACTTAATGTCTAATACTGGAGATGACAAAAACGTCGATTACTTAGATGTTCGTACAGGTGTTAGTATGAAAGATGTTAATATAAAAATAATGTATGGAGAAGAAATAACAGCAGAGATAATCAATCAATAAATTGTCAAATTGGTGTCAAAATAACAGTAAAGCCTTTATAAATATAGTAAATATATAGTATATTATTATTGTAAGGACGTGATTAATATGTTATTTCCATCAATTGATAAACTTTTAAATATTGTTGATTCTAAGTATAAGCTAGTTCATATTGCTTCAAGAAGAAGTAAAGGAATGCTTGAGAATAAACATTATCAATTAAAAGAAGAAGAATACAATAATAAAAAAGAGATAGGAAGAGCATTAGAAGAATTAGAAAAAGGTCTAATTGTTATAAAGCAATAGTGCTGAATAAAAGGGCCTTGTAAAAAGCCTTTTTTTGTGATATATTGAATATGTCAAGGAAACTTGAATACAATAAAAAAGGAATACCTAGTTTTTGCGAGTTAGGTACTATTCCAAAATAATTTTGTCTAGTACCGACTTATATAGTTGGTACTATTTTTATTAGAATGATTAAAATCACAATAATAAGGAGTATTATGATAGTATAAAGAGTTCTTTCTCTATTTCTCATAAAATCACCTCCTTCCACTTTTAAAAGTAAAGGAGAATAGTACCTAAAATAACTAAGTATTCCTATAGAAATACTTGCATATCTTAATTATGAAAACAAGCGAACAATTAATTTTAAAACATTGTACATATTTTAAAAATTTGCTATTATTGATTTAGGAGGTTTAGGAAAATGGAATTAAAAACAAATCCAGAATTAGAAAGTTCAGCTTATAGATGCTTATTTGAATATGTTAAAAAGGAAGGAGTCGAACCTGCTTTAGAATTTTTTAAAGATATTGATGATTTTTATTCTGATAAAAATACTTTATTAAGGAACTCAATATTTTTGGGAAGAAATGATTTAATCAAAATAAATAGAAGAAATAGAGACATAGTTAAATACATAAGAGAACATAAAAAAGATATGAGAAGACTTCGTTTTACAGATAAAAATGTTTTAACAGAATTAACTAGTTTACAAGAAAATAATGCTCTTATAGATTTGTATTTGGAAAATGCAAGAAGGTTAGAAGATTTAAAAGTCTCAGATATAGCATTTGTTGATTTTTTTGATTATGAAAATTATTGTGGAGTTTATCGAAACAAAGATGGACAAATAATTAGAATTCAAAAAAAATATACGGATAATAAAATCGTTGAAGTTTTTGAAGAAGAATTGGAAGATAAATTGTTTAGTGTTAGTTTTAGTAAAATTCTATATAGACAAAATAGAGAAGAAGCTACATTCTCTTTAAGTATTGAGAATACTGAAGATGAATATTCAATTAGACAAGTTGAAATTAAAGACTTTGGCTTTAATGGCGAGAAACTACCTTCCGAAGAAGAAATAAGTAGTTATGATATACCTATGCAACTAATAAAAAAATAATCATAGGCTTAAAAAGTCTTTTTTTGCTTAAAACAATTTTATAAATAAAAAATAAAGTAGGGAAAACAATGAAAATATATATAATTGGTCCTCCAGCATCGGGAAAAACAACATTAGCAAAAAAATTAAGTGAAAAATATAATATTGAATACTTTGAGTTGGATTTATTAGTTTTTGATGACAAAAATAATCACCAACGAAATTCTGACAATGATATATTAAGTGATTTTAACAATATTTTAATTAAAGATGACTGGATAATTGAAGATGTTGGTCGTTCTAAATTTATAAGAGGTCTGGAGTTAAGCGATAAAATATATTATTTAAAATTTTCTAAATTTCAAATAATTAAAAGAATTATTAAGCGATGGCTAAATCAACGAAGAGGAATTGAAAGTTATAATTATCCTCCTACTTATGCACAACTCTTTGATTTCTTTAAAATTGCTAATTCATATTTTAAAAAAGAAGAAAAAAAGCTAAATTTAATAAAAAAATATGAGAAGAAAGTCATTTATTTAGATTCAAAAAATAAATGACTTTAATTTTTGATTTGAAAAAAATAGGTTCTTTAAAATTTAATAACAAAAAAACTACTAATAAGTAGTAAATTTAACTATTTAGCTTCTTTAGCCATTGTCCTAGCTTCTCTAGCACTAATAACCACTTTTACTCCATCAATAGTTTTCTTTTGTAAATTTGGTTTTTGCGCATGTTTTGTAGCATTAAGGGCATGACTTCTTCTATTTCCGTGTAAAGGTTTTTTTGTTGTAACTTTTTTTGCCATTATTTTTGCCTCCTCTTTGTAAACTTCTTTAATGACTTTATCATATTATAGTCGCAAAGTCAAATAAAATGCACTAAATATCACTAAAACGTGCTATAATTTAATTATTAAGGGTGGTGATGTTATGTATATTCCATTAGGTATTAAAACGGATAATTCTCTACTCCAAAGTTTAATCAAAGTTAAAGATTTAATTCCTTTTTTGAAAGAACATAAAATTACTGCTTGTGGCATTTTAGATAACCGCTTATATGGCGTAATGGATTTTTACTTTAATTGTAAAGATAATGATATAAAACCCATTATTGGACTTGATGTTCTTATAAATCAAAAACATCTTTACTTATATGCGAAAAATTATGAAGGCTACAAAAGCTTATTAAAAATAAATAGTGTCATAGAAGAAAGAGGATTAACTATTATGGATTTAAAAGAACATAATAGCGAAATTTTATGTATTCTTCCTTTTGAATCCTATATTTTTTATGAGGAAATAAAAAATATTTTTGGGGACGTTTATCTTGGATATAATAGTGATTTTGAAAAAAATAATGCCCAAGTTATTACAAAAAATTTAGTTTTTATTAATATAATTCTTAGTTTTACAAGTGAGGATACTAAATACATTGATTACTTACATCGTATAGATAATTTAGAGTGTCCATTAGGTAACTATGAAAAAAATTACTATCTTAATGTTTTAGAAAATGATGCTAAAACAGTGGAAGAAGTAGTTAAACTTTTAAATGTTGAAATACCAACTAATGAAAGATTTATTCCACATTATGATGCTAAAATAGAAGACTCCTATAATTATTTAGTAACTCTTGCTAAAAAAGGACTAGTAAAAAGATTAAATAATAATTTAAAAGAGGAATATGTTACAAGATTAAAATATGAACTATCAGTGATTAAAAATATGGGTTTTGTTGATTACTTCTTAATTGTTTACGACTATGTGAAATTTGCCAAGAAAAATGGGATAGTTGTAGGACCGGGAAGAGGTAGTGCTGCGGGATCGCTTGTTAGTTACGTTTTAGGAATTACGAATATCGACCCTTTAAAATATGATTTGTTATTTGAACGTTTCTTAAATCCTGAGCGAATTACGATGCCTGATATAGATTTAGATTTTGAGTTTACAAGAAGAGAAGAAGTAATTGACTATGTCCGAAATAGATATGGCAAAAGAAGAGTTGCAAATATTTTAACATTTAGTAATTTAAGTAGCAGACAAGTAGTTAAAGATGTTGGCAAAGTTTTAGGAGTAAATCCCACTTTAACAGATAGATTAGCATCTTTCTTTGTTGCCAAAGATGATTTAAAGACTAATTACTTATTACCAAAAGTTAAAGAACTTCTTTCTCATAGCAGGGAACTTCAAAAAGTCTATAAAGTAAGTTTAAAACTAGAGGGCTTAAAAAGACAGACAAGTACTCATGCTGCAGGTGTGGTTATCTCTTCTTTAGATTTAGATGAAATTATTCCTATAAGTATTAATGAAGGAAATATAGAGACTGGTATTGTTATGGATTATTTAGAAACTCTTGGACTTTTGAAAATGGACTTCTTAGCTTTAAAAAATCTAACAATTATTAAAGAAGTTTTAGAATTAATTAAAGAGAATACTAAGGATGAAATCGACCTTAATACCATTCCTTTAGATGATAAAAAGACTCTAGCTTTATTTAATAGAGTTGATACAGAAGGAATTTTTCAATATGAAAGTAAAGGAATGAAAAACTTTTTAAGAAAATTAAAAGTCCAGAAATTTAGCGATTTAGTAGCTGCAGTAGCTTTATTTCGACCTGGTCCAATGTCCAATATTGATAACTTTATTGCAAGGAAAGTTGGAAGACAAAAAATAACTTATCCTGTTAAAGAATTAGAAAGTATTTTAAAAGATACGTATGGAATTATGATTTATCAAGAACAAATTATGGAAGTTCTAGTTGTAATGGGTGATTATTCTTTTGCCGAAGCTGATAATATAAGACGAGCAATGAGTAAGAAGAAAAAAGAAGTCATGGAAGGTGAGAGAGAAAAGTTTGTTTCTCGAGCTATAAATAAAGGTTATGAAAAAGTTAAAGCTGAAGAAGTTTATGACTTAGTTTTGAAATTTGCCGACTTTGGCTTTAATAAAGCTCATTCCGTTTCATATGCCTTAATCGGTTATCAAATGGGATATTTAAAGAGTCATTATCCTATCTATTTTGTGGCTAATCTTCTTAATATGAATATCGGTTCAGAAATTAAGACAAGAGATTATATTAAAGAGGCAAGAAAGAATAATATTCGTATTTATAAACCAGATATTAATAAAAGTATTAATAAATATTTAATTAAAGATAACAATTTATTATTGCCTTTATCTATTATAAAAAATGTTGGGACAGTAGCAGCTGATGGGATTATCAAAGAAAGAGAAGAGAATGGGGAATATAAAGACTTCTTTGATTTTGTAGCGAGAACTTATGGTAAATGTATTAATAGAAGAACCCTAGAATATTTAATTGATGCCTCCGTATTTACCTCTTTTAAAGAAAACCATGCGACATTAAAAGCTAATATTGATAGTGCTATTAACTATGCTGAGTTAAGAGAAAACTTAGATGAGTCTTTAATCATGAAACCAACAATGGAATATCATGAAGAGGAAGAAGAAAGTATTTTAATGACTAATGAGCTAGATTCTTATGGTTTCTATGTTAGTAATCATCCTGCTAGTAAGTATAGTGGTAATGATATTATAAAACTAGAAAATGCCACAAAATTTTTTGACAAATATATTAAAACTATTGTTATAATAAATAGTATTTATAAGATTAAAACCAAAAATGGGGAAGAAATGGCTTTTGTTGAAGCAAGTGATGAAACAGGTAGTATGACTTATGTCATTTTCCCAAAAAGAAAACAGTTTTTATCTTTATTAGAAAAAAATAAATTATATGAAATTACTGGGCAAGTAACAAGAAGGATGGATAAATACCAAATAGTTATTTCAAGCGTTACAAATATTTAGAAGGAGTATGCAGTATGAATGATATGTTAGAAAAATTTTTGACAAGTATCGGATTTGTTTATAGTGAAGAGTTAAGTAGCATTCAAATAAAAAAAGTAGTTGTTAATAAAGAAAAAGAAGAATTTACGGTTTTTTTAGGTAGTGAAAAACCTCTACTTCCAAATGTTGCTTTATCCCTTTTAGAAGCTAGTAAAAATGGTATTAATGGGAAGAATAAATGTAACATTATCTTTTCCTATGAAAACTTAACAGATGATGATATTTTAGAGTGTTTTAAATATTTAGTTAAAGAACTAACCAAAGAAAGAGTTTCTTTAGTATCTTTATTAAACGGTAATATAACTATTCTTGATGACAAAATAACGATTGAAGTTGATAGTAAATTTGAAGAATTTGATATGTTTGAAGAAGAAATACCATATCTTGTTAAACAACTTATTGCTTTAGGTTTTTATGAAATGGAAGTGGAAGTTGTTGTAAACGAAAGAAATGAAAAAGAAATGCAAGATTTATTAGAGACAGAAAGAACAAAAGAAGTTAGTATAGATGAGTATCCTGATAGTGAATGGGGTAGTGAGAGGAGCGATAATAAAGGGTGGAAACCAAGAAAAAAAGTTGAATTTCATAGGGAAGGTGTTGTCACAATTGATAGCATTAAACAAGAAGAAAATGCCGTTCATTTAGAAGCAATGATTGTAAGTAATGAAACATCTGTTATTAAAACGAAAGATGGTCGCGAGTTTTTTCTTGTTACTCTAACAGTTACTGATAATACATCTTCTATTATTGCCAAAAGTTTTTGTAAAGATGAAAAAGCGATGCTTGAAAAGAGTAAGGAACTTGAGAAAGGTAAGTGGTATACTCTCAAAGGACAAGTTAGATATGACTCTTATGCTGATGATTTAGTATTTACTTTAAGATGGTATAAAAAAATGGATAATCCACCTAATTTCAAGCGAGAAGATAAAGCCTTAGAGAAAAGACTTGAATTTCATGCTCATACAATGATGAGCCAGATGGATGGGGTATGTGATGAAGTAAAACTCGTTAAACAAGCTATGGAATGGGGACATGCTGGTATTGTTATTACTGACCACGATTGTTGTCAGTCTTTTCCGCATGTATTTGGTGAGGTCACATCTTTTAATAAAGGATTAAAGAAAAAAGCTGGAGCGAAAATTGATGAGATAAAGACAAGCATTGAAGAGATTAAAGATAGTGGAAATGTCGAAGGCTTAGAAGAACTTGAAAAAATGTTAAAAACTGCCGAAGAGGAAAAAGATAATTTAAAACTTTTTAAAGCTGGTTATGGGACAGAACTTGAAATGTGTGAATCAAGCTTAAACGTAGTTTATAATCCAAACGATGAAGAAATAGAAGGTAATACCTTTGTTGTTTTCGATACTGAAACAACAGGGTTTAATCCGGGAGTAGGAAACTCCCTAATCGAACTTGGTGGGGTAAAAATTCATAATGGGGAAGTAGTAGATAGATTTGATGAGTTAATTAATCCAGGAGTTCATATTGATGATGCTATAACGAGAGTTACCGATATTTCTGATGATGATGTTAAAGATGCGGATACGGAAGAAAACGTAGTTAAGAGATTTAAAGAGTGGATAGGTGTTCTACCACTTGTAGCTCATAACGCAACATTTGATAAAAACATGCTTGATATGGCTTATTATAAATATGATTTAGGTGCTTTAGAAAACCCGATTATCGATACTTTAATGTTATCAAGAGTAATAAATAGAGAAATTAAAAAACATAGTTTAAAAGCTTTAGGAAAATTTTATGGTATTGATACTGGAGAAGAAGATGATGACGAAGAAACAGTTAATGAAAATGGGACAACAAGTAGTATTTTAGATAGTGAAGTTGGGCAAAATTTTAAGAGTATTAAAATTGATGGCGAAGATGTTTTAACAACTACAAAAGAAGAATACTATGATATTGATGTTACAACTGATGAAAGAGTTAGAAAATATCGTAATATTTATCACTTGAATCTTCTTCGAAAAAAAGCCAAAACAGAAGAAGTTACAATTGAAGTAGAAGTAGCTCCCGATGTTACTTTAAGAGATTTTGAGTCAAAAGTTAAATTACACCCAGCAGAAAACATTATTGAAATTAAATATAATGATGTTTTTGGCGAAAAAATACTTCCTATTACGATTTATGTTGGACAACACCATGGAGCTGATGTCGACTCGGAAAACACAGGTTATATCTTTAATAAGATGTTAACTCAAATTAAGGGAATAGAAAAAATATCTGATTTAAATGATTTAGGGCTCTTAGAAAAAATTGCTTTTCAAAATGACCATAAAAAACTTGAAAAAATTGGGGAATTAGTAACTTATAAAAATTATATTTTTAAACCAAGTGAAGATGAAGAAGTTAGTGATGAATTAGGTTATCCTTTTGAGTACTTTGGTAATAAGGAGTATCGTTTTAAATATCCTTGGTGTCATGATGATTATTTAGCCATGTATGAAAATATCCCCGGAAAAACTTATACGGAACATACAGCTAATATTTATGACTTTGGAAGACATATAACGATTGTGGCCAAGAATCAAGAAGGACTTAAAAATCTCTTTAAGATTATTAGTTATGCTAATACAAACTTTTTACAAAGAAATGCAAGAATTCCAAGAAAATTATTAGAAGAAAATCGTGAGGGGTTACTAATTGGTAGTGCTTGCTTAAATGGGGAAATCTTTAATATGGCTTTAACAAGAAGTGAAGAAGATTTATGTCATGCAATGGAATTTTATGATTACATTGAAGTTCAACCACCAGATAATTATACTCATCTTTTAAGAGGACATGATATTAATAACTTAGATGAGTTACACTTATGTTTAAAGAAGATTATTAAATGTGCTAAAAAAGTAAATAAGTTAGTTTTGGCGACTGGAGACGTTCACAATATTAATAAAGAAGATGTTTTATATAGAGAGATTATCGTTAATCAAAATGTTCCAGGTAAAGGTAGACATCCTCTAGCTAAGTATTTAAATTCTTCGAAAAAATACTATAATAATAATGAAGAAAATATTAAAAAAATAATTGATGTTTGTCGGGAAAAGGGAACACCTTTAAATGAAATTGATTTAAAAGTTTTAAAATATATCTTTATTCTTACAAATACGAAAAAAATTAGTCTTACTTTAGAAAATATTATTAATCTTTATGCTAGTAGTAAACAAGAAGCTTTGAAAGAAAACTTTACAACAGAAGAAGAAAAATTAGAAGCTGTAGAAAGAAGTGTGAGAAAACTAGAAGCAGCAGGAATTATTAGTAAAAAAGAACATGTTATTTCTTTAAATGGTTATTATAATGAATCAAAACTAGTAACTAATGGTCATATTCCTAATCAATACTTTAGAACAACAGATGAAATGATAAAGGAGTTTGCCTTTTTAGAAGATGAAGAGTTAGTTAAAGAAATAGTTGTTACTAATCCTAATATTTTAATGAATGAAATAGAACCAATCGAAGTAATTGATTATCCTGATAAACCATATTCACCAATTATCGAGCATTCCCAAGAGACATGTCGTGATTTAGTATTTGATAAAGCGCATTCAATGTATGGCAATCCTCTACCAAGAAATATTGAGGAACGTATAGCCCAGGAGTTTTATGGAGATAAAATTCTTCCTCTAGTTAAAGAAAAGATTACTATAGATTACCCTAATTTAAGTGCGGAAGAGCAAGATAAGATGTTACCACAAGTAGTTCATGATGTTATTATGTCTGGATATGATGGAGTAGTAAAGCTTACTAGTGAGAAGTTAAAAAGAGATGATAGTAGTTTAAGTGATGAAGATGCTATTAAGGAAGCCAAAGCATCTTTAGGAGGAATTATTGGAGGAGGATTTGATGTTATCTATCTTATTGCCCAAAAGTTAGTTAAACACTCAAATGATGATGGTTACTTAGTTGGAAGTCGTGGTTCCGTTGGTTCATCTTTTGTAGCAAGTATGATGGGAATTACCGAATGTAATGGACTCCCTGCTCACTATTATTGCCCAAATTGTCAGCACTCCGAATTTCAAAATGAAGAGGGAGAAGATTACTCTGTTAATTATCCAAGTGGTTTTGATTTACCAGAGAAAAAGTGTCCTAAATGTAGCACTATTATGATACATGAAGGTAATGACATGCCATTTGCAACATTCTTAGGATTTAATGCAGATAAAGTACCTGATATCGACCTAAATTTCTCAGGTGATAACCAAGCATCAGCTCATGAGTATACCAAAGTGTTATTTGGAACAGATAATGTTTATCGAGCTGGTACTATTGGTACAGTTGCCGATAAAACAGCAATAGGTTATACGAAATGTTTCTATGAAGAGAGTTTTTATAATATTTTAAAAGAAGAAGCTAATAGCTATCAAATAAATATTGCTAGTAAAGATGATTTAAAGAAAAGTGGAACATTAAAACCATTTGTCAGAAATTGTGAAATCGAACGAATTAGTATTGGTTGTACAGGGGTTAAACGAACAACTGGACAACACCCAGGGGGAATAGTTGTTGTCCCAGGATATAAAAAGATTTTTGATTTTACACCTTTCCAATATCCCGCTGATGACCCAAATAGTGCATGGCGAACAACTCACTTTGATTATCATGCTATTGATGCGGATTTATTAAAACTAGATATACTTGGTCACGATGACCCAACCGTTCTTAGAATGCTCCAAGATTTATCAGGAATAGATGTGACGAAAATTGATTTAGGAGACCCTGATACGATGAAAATATTTACGGGTCCTGAAATCTTAGGAGTTGATAGGTATAAACTAAGAGGTTTAGTAGATAAAAGTGGTCGAAAATATTGCCCAACTGGTACTTTGGGTGTACCTGAATTTGGTACATCATTCCTCCTTGGAATGCTTGAAGAAACAAAGCCAACAACTTTTGCCGAACTTATTAAAATATCTGGTTTATCTCATGGTACTGATGTTTGGTTAGGTAATGCAAGGGATTTATGTATTCCTGATAAAAATGGTATAATCCAAGTACCTTTCAAAAATGTTATTGGATGTCGTGATGATATTATGGTTAACTTAATTCAATGGGGAATGAAACCAGCTAAAGCTTTTAAAATAATGGAATTTGTTCGTAAAGGTAAAGCTAGTAAAGATCCAGAAACATGGAAAGAACACGCTAAAACTATGAAGGAGGCAGGAATACCTGATTGGTACATCGAGTCATGTCGGAAGATTAAATACATGTTTCCCAAAGCTCATGCGACAGCTTATGTAACTAGTGCGTTTCGTATAGCATGGTTTAAAGTTCATCATCCAATTTGGTATTATTGTGCTTATTTATCTATTCGAAGAGACCAATTTGATATTGAATCAATGATTAAAGGAGAAGATGCAATTAGAGCCAAAATAGATGAAATTGATGAAAAAGGCGATGCTGCTTCTAATAAAGAAATTGACACTCGTGAAACTTTATGTATATGTCTAGAAATGGTTTGTCGAGGTTTCTATTTTAAAAACATTGATGTATCTTTAAGTGATGGTAAAAAGTTTGTGATTACAGATGACCAAAAAGGTTTACTAATTCCTTTTAGAGCTTTAGATGGTCTTGGAGATAACGTTGCAGAGGCAATTGTTAAAGCAAGAAGTGGTGGAGCTTTTATTTCGATTGAAGATTTAAGAGAAAGAGGCAAAATAAATAATACTGCTATTGATAAGTTAAGAGCTTTAGGTTGTTTAGATAACTTACCAGAAAGTAATCAGTTAAGTCTATTTTAAGAAAAAAGAAATTTAAAAATTTTAAAGCAAAAGAAAAAATTGAAAAATAATTGATATTTTTAGCAATTATTTGTCTAGTAAATATAATAAGTAGATCTAAGGCAGAATATAACCTAAAATTTTTTAGCAATATTAGCAATATGTAAATAAGTAAAGATAAAAGGAAAATTTTATCGTTATTTTGAAAATATTTGTTATATTTAATTATAATATTGCTTGATTTGAAAGTAAAAAACAATCCTGACAAAGCATTAAACTATTTAAGAAGTGAATAATTGTTAAATTATTTCAAACATGATAGGATATAATGAAATTTATGGGTGTTTTTGATGGATGTTTTACAGCTATTAGATAATGAATTAAAGGATAAAAATAATTGGAGTTTAGAAGAAAAAGTAAGATACTTATATATTAGAATTTGCGAGTTGTTTTCTTATGATTCAAGATAAAGATTATTTTTAAAATTATATCCTGAAAAAGTAGAGGAAAAAGTTTTAAAATAAATTGATTTAAGAGAAGTGGAAGATTTTCAAGTAGTTTGTACTAATTATTCAAAGTCTGCTTTTAAAATAATGGCTCTAGAACTTTTGAATTTTGAAGTAGATATTTGCGGACAAGCTCATAAATATAATATGTTTAAACTTGATAATAGGAGTTTTATCGTGATGCAACTAATGATTGTGATTTAGAATGAGTTAAAATGGGATTAAGAACTGAAGGATATTATGAATTAGACATAGGAAGAAATTTAAATAATCAAAGATTAGAAAATATTGATCAAAAAATAAATTATATTGATGAAATATTTTGATGATAAGTTAAAACATCTAATTGCTGAATTTAAGAGTGAAGATAGTAATAAAAAAATATCTGAAGTTGATTATTTGTTGGCTAAATTATATCGTGTTAAAGAACTTTTCGATGAAATTAATGTTTTTCGAGAATATTCTAATGCAATTTTTTGTGTTAATCATTTATTAGATGAATTTTTTAAAGATTCTTCTAATTATTTTAAGAGGAATAAGTTGTATGAATTGCTACCTAATAGTGATTGTTCTTTTAGAAATCTTTTAGATGTGACATTTAAAGAAGAACAGTTTAATTTTATTTTAGAAAAAATTAATGTTCAATACGAATTTTATGAAATACCATTAAGTGAAGGAGAATATTATAAAAAAGAGTTTACGAAAAGATAATTTTATGGTATAGTATTGCGAAATTGGGGGATTGGTTAAATTTATGGAGAAGGTTTATCATTTTATTATAAAAAAAATTGCTGTTTCTAGGATTTCTGTTTATAATACCTTAAAAGACACTAAAGAAGAATATCACTATCAAGAATTTGCTAAATATTTTCAAAATTTGTTAACTCCAAATGATATTTCTAATCAAATTTCTTTGAAAGCGATGTTTGAAAATGAAACTAAAGATTGTTCTTTAGAAGAATTTGCTGATAAGTTTCTGGCGCACTATGAAACTTTAAATAACAAAAAATATGTTAAGAGTTTAAAATTAGAAGGTAATTCTTTAAAAGTAGAATGTTATAATTTGGATGATATTAGTGATTATTACAAAATAGTAATTTCTTATGAGTTGTTAGAAGACGAAAAATTTAAAGATATTTTAATTTCAATTATTAAAACATTTGAAATTAATAAGGATTTATTAGCTAAAGAAATAGAAGCGATTAAAAAACAAGAAGAAAATAAAAAAATATTTAAAAATAGCGTTATTACTTATCTAAATGAAAAAAAGAATTTTACTATTACACAAGAAGAAGCTATAATCCTAGAAGAGATTATTCATAATAATTTAATTACTTGTTGTCAAGAATTTGATAAAGAGTATCGATCATTACATCCTTTGAAACTAATATCTATAATGGGTGTTTCTTTGACTATTAGTTTAATATTGGCAGGAAAAATATTAAAAGCTCCTAATAACTTCTTTGATATCTTTAGTTATTTTGTTTCCTATATTGGAGGTGTTTATATAGGAAATAAGATATGGCTCAAAACATCTTCTGAAAAACTTTTAGAATTTCAAAATGATTTAGAAGAGAAATATCATATTTCTTATGATTATATACAAAGAAGAACTATTTTAAATAATATAATGTCTTTTTACGATCCTTTTACAAAATGTCTTAAAAGTATACTAGAACTTGCTTATAGTAAAACAACAACTCCTTTAGAAGATGAAATAAATGGGTTAAAATCTTTATTAAATGAGTATCAAGAAAGAGATAACAATAGTTTAGATAAAATTTATTTTATCACCCGTTTACTTGCAATTAAAACACAAATACTTTTAAAAGAAAGTACAATAGATCGAAAATATTCATCTTTCTTTGATGAAATTAAGTTTACTGAGTTATTAATGAAATATTTTACGGGAACAATTTTTATGCAAGATGATGTTGTAAATGAATATCTTTCTAAAATAAAAGAATGTATTTCAAATAAAAACTATATTTATGTTGTTAATTACCAAATGGGATTAACTGAATATTTATATGAAAATAGTAGAGATCAAGAAGTTAAAATAATAGATCCTTGTGAAATTGAAAATGCTGTTAATATAGTATTAGGAAGGAAGTTAGATGAAAATGAAATTAGTAAGTATAATAATTCCTGTTTATAATAGGGAAAAAATGGTTATCGAAGCCATTAATAGCTCTTTAAAACAAGATTATCAAAATATCGAAATAGTTGCCATAAATGATGGTTCTAAAGATAATACGAAAGAAAATGTCGAAAGCTTACAAGAACAATATTCAAATATTTTATTAATTAATCAAGAAAATCAAGGTGTTGCTAAAGCAAGAATGGAGGGATTAAAACATGCTAATGGAGAATATGTAGTATTTCTAGATAGTGATGACTTAATAAATAAAAATTACGTTTCTTCCTTAGTAAGTACTTTAGAAGAAACTAAAACACCTGTAGCATTAGCTAGAAGATATCAAATAATGGGACCATTACATCTTTTATACAATAAGTATCCTAGTTTTATGGATTTATTAGAAGCCAAACATTATTTACCAACATTTTGGGTAGGAGTAAATAGTAAAATTTATGAAAGAAAGAATTTAGAGTTGTTAGATTTTGGATTAAAAGCCAACGAAGATTTAGCTTTTAATTACTATGATTTAGCTAAGAAAAGATATGTTGGTTGTAATAATAAAGCAATTTATACGCAAAGAGCTGCTAAAAATAGTTTGGCTAAAGATTTAATTTTTGGCAATTTAGATCACATAGATAATACGATAAATCCATTAGAAATAGAATACAATCTATTTAATGAAAATGATATGTTAAAGGAATATAACGAAGAATTAGAAACAGTTTTTATCAAAAATATTTTTGAAAGAATTTTTAATGTTTGGATATCCAAATATCCAAAAGAGAAAAAAGAAGAGTTAATAATTTGTCTTCTCAAATATTTGAATTTTCATTTTCCTTATTGGATAATGAACAATGCTTATTTAACAAATTTTAAAGGCTTTCCTCTTGACTATAAATTTTATGAAAATTTATCCGCTTTTTTAATAAGAAATATTTCTACAAATGAAGTAAGTGGCTGTGAAGAAACAATTAATGATTTCAATAACATTTTAAGAAAATAACTTTTAAAAGAGAACTTATCTCTTTTTTTCTTTTAATTTCTTCTAATTAATGTTAAAATAAAATTGTACCAAAGAGGTGTATATATGTTAGATAAAACAAGTCTATTTGATGTAAATGAGTTTAAAGTTGCTGATATTACACAAACACTTAATGAAGTCTATGAAGCATTACAAGAGAAAGGGTATAATCCGATTAATCAAATGGTCGGTTACTTAATTAGTGGCGACCCAGGATATATTTCTAGTCATAAGGGAGCAAGAAGTAAGATACTTTCTTTAGAGCGTAGTGAAATAGTATCTGTTCTTTTAAAGGATTATTTAAAAGATAAATGAGATATTTAGGACTTGATTTAGGTACAAAAACTTTAGGAATTGCAATAAGTGATAAAACTAATACTATTGCAACGTTTTACAAGGTTCTAAAATATAATGAAGATATGATGGAGTTAATTTTACCATTAAAAGAAATTATTGTAGAAGAAAAAATTACGGAAGTAGCTTTAGGATTACCTAAAAACATGGATAATTCTTGTGGCTTTGCCGTCGAACGTTCCCTAAAGTTTAAAAAAATTTTTGAAGAAAATATTATTGGGGTAAAAGTGAATTTGGTTGATGAGCGACTTACTACTGTCGAAGCTACTAATTATTTATTAGAGCAAGATGTAAGTAGAAAAAAGAGAAAAAAAGTAGTTGATGGGGTTGCAGCAAGTATAATCCTTGATACTTTCTTAAAAATGAAAGGTGATTAATTATGCAAGAAAAGAATACCAAAGGGATTTTTACAATTGTTAATGATGAAGGAAAAGAAATTGAATGTGAAGTATTGTTTACATTTGATTCTGATGAAACAAAAAAAAGTTATATAGTTTATACTGATAACACAAAAGATGAAGTAGGAAACATAAAAGTTTATGCCTCTGTTTTTGACCCTACTGGAGCAAGTAGTGCACTTTTACCTGTTGAAACGGAAAAAGAATGGTTAGTAATTGAAAATATTTTAGCTTCGATTCAAGAAAAAAATGGTGAGTCTGAAGGTAAATAAAATGAATAAGAAAATTATTATCCTTTTAATATTAGGTATTATGGCTCTTCTTTTAGGTGGTGTAATGTTTTATTATGAATATTCCCTAGGAGCTGTTAGTGATGATGAAACATCAGTAATTATTGAGATTAAAGAAGGAACGAGTGCTAAAGAAATAATTAATCAGTTATACGAAGCTAATTTAATTAAAAATAAATATCCTGTTTATTTCTACTATAAAATGAAAGGCAATCTAAATTTACAAGCAGGAAACTACATGTTAAATAGAACAATGGATGTTGAAAATATTTTAAAAAAAATCAGTAGTGGGGACACAATCAATGAAGTAGTCCAAATTACTTTTAAAGAAGGAAAATGGGTTCCTAAATATGTATCTTTAATAAGTGAAGGTTTTGGCTACCAAGAAAGCGAGATTTATGATATAATATCCGATGTAGCTTATTTAAAAGAGCTAATTGATAAGTATTGGTTTTTAACGGAAGATATTTTAAATGAAAGCATTTATTATCCTTTAGAAGGATATTTATATCCAGATACTTATATTTTTAGTAAAGAAGCTACTATAAAAGAAATAATTGAAAAAATACTTGATAATACTAATGCAAAATTAGAGCCATATAAAGCATTACTAACTAGTAGTGATAAGTATAGCATTCATGAGTATATGACAATGGCTTCTATTATTGAATTAGAGGCAAACAAAGAAGAAGATCGAAAAAAAGTTAGTCAAGTTCTTTATAAAAGACTTGATAGTAACGATACTTTAGGAAGTGATGTTACAACTTATTATGGTGCTAAAAAAAGTATGAGTGAAGAATTATCGTGGAGCGAATTAGGAGAAAGTAATGCTTATAATACAAGAGTTACTGATGGAAGTATGAATGGTAAATTACCTGTTGGGCCAATAACTAATCCGACTGTTACTAGTATTGATGCCGCTTTAAATAAGGCTCTTACCGACTATTACTACTTCATTGCTAACGTTTGTACAGGAGAAGTGTTCTTTACAAATACGATTGAAGAACATATTGCTAAAGGAAAAGAATTATCTAGTATTTGCGAATTAAATTAAAAAAGAAGGCGAGATTTATGAAAGATAAAATATTAGAAATGGAAAAATATGCGAAAGATTATAATGTACCAATTATTGAAAAAGCTTCCATTTCATATATAATGCAATTTATTAAAGAAAATAATATCAAAAATATTTTAGAAATAGGTAGTGCTATTGGGTATTCTTCTATTTTAATGGCCTCTGCTTCCGAAGACGTTAAAGTGACAACGATTGAAAGAGACCAAAATAGATATATGGAATGTCTAAAAAATGTTAAAGCTTGTGAATTAGAAAAGAGAATTAATGTTGTTTGTCAAGATGCTTTAGAACTTAACTTAACAGATGTTTCTTATGATTTAATCTTTATTGATGCAGCTAAAGGACAATATACGAAATTCTTTGAAAAGTATAAACATTTTTTGACAGAAAAAGGAGTTATTATTAGTGATAATATTAAATTTCATGGTCATGTTGCCAATAAAGATAAAATAACAAGCAAAAATCTAAAACAATTAGTAGGAAAATTAGAAAACTATATTGAATTTTTAAAAAATAATGAAGAATTTGAGACGACATTTTTAGATGTCGGAGATGGTTTATCAGTAAGTGTTTTAAAAGATGGAAAATAAATTTTTAGTTAACATTAGAAAAATTGAGGAGATAGAAGAATATAAGAAAGTGGGAGTTGCTACTTTCCTTTTTCCGCTTAGCTCTTTTTGTGTAGGGTATGAAAGGGAGTTTTCTTTAAAAGAAATAGAAAATATTAAGGAAGAAAATAAGTATCTTTTAATTAATCGAGTACTAGATTGTGCTGCTGTTGACCAATTATATGTTATTTTAAAAGATTTAAAAAATATTAAAGGAATAGTCTTTGAAGATATTGCGGTTTACAATATAGCTAAAAAACTAAATTTAAATGTTGAATTAATCTATTTTCCTAATCATTTTAATACAAATGTTAGGACTGTGAATTTCTTTTTAAGTCGTGTCGATAGTGTTTTTATTGCCAATGAACTTACGAAGGAGGAAGTTAAGGATATTACAGAAAAAGCAAATAAAGAAGTAGTAGTCCAAGTTTTTGGGCATAATCAGGCGATGTACTCAAGAAGAAAACTTTTAACTAATTTTAGTAGAGAGTTTGTGCTACCTTTACATAACCCAAATACTTTAGTAGAAAGAGTAAGTAAAATTAGCTTTAAAGCAATCGAAAACGAGTATGGAACTGTTTTATATAGTGGGAAAATATTTAATGGCTTAGAGCTTTTAACTTTATCTAACGTCAAATATTTTTATATTAATACGACATTTATTCCTTTGGAAGAGATAATTAATACTATTAGGAAAACAAAGACAGAATTAAATACGGATAATGGTTTTTTGGGAAAAGAAACAATTTATAAATTAAAGGAGGAGGCAAAATGAAAAAGATAGAACTCCTATCTCCTGCAGGCGACTTAGAAAGATTAAAAATTGCCTTATTATATGGGGCGGATGCTGTTTATGTTGGAGGTAAAGACTTTAGTTTACGAGCTAATGCTTTAAATTTTAGTTTAGAAGACTTGTGTATTGCAACTAAATATGCTCATGAATTAAAGAAAAAGATTTATGTAACAGTTAATATTGTTTTTCATGATAAAGATATTAAAGGCTTAGAAGAGTATTTAGGTAAATTAGATGAGTTAGGGATAGATGCAATAATTGCCAGTGATGCGATTGTCTTTGATTTGTATAATAAAAACAAGTATCATTTTGAGCTCCATATTAGTACCCAAGCTAGTAGTCTAAACTATGAAACAGTAAATTTTTACAAAGAAATAGGGGCAACAAGAGTAGTATTAGCAAGAGAAGCAAGTAGAGAAGATATTAAAAGAATTAAGGAAGAAACTGGGCTTGAATTAGAGTGCTTTATTCATGGAGCAATGTGTACAAGTATTAGTGGACGTTGTGTTTTATCAAATTATGTGACTAATCGTGATTCTAATCGTGGTGGTTGTGCTCAAATTTGTCGCTTCATCTTTGATAGTGAAGGAACAACTAAACCTTTTAGTATGACTCCTAAAGACTTAAATATGCTTGAATTTATTGAAGAAATGATTAATTTAAGAGTTAATTCCTTTAAAGTAGAAGGTCGTATGCGCTCTATTTACTATATTGCTACAGTTATTTATTGTTATCGAAGGATTATTGATGGCATTTTAGCTAAAACTTTAAAAGAAGGAGAGCTGAAATATTATTTAGACGTTTTAAATAGATGTGCGAATAGAGATTCGGCTCCTCAATTTTTTCATCAGTTACCAACTAATAAAGAACAATACTTTCTAGGTCGCGAGGAAGTAAGTAATCAAGATTTTTTAGGTATAGTATTAGACTATGATGAAAATACTAAAATGGCGACCATTGAACAAAGAAATTATTTTAAAATAGGTGATAAAATAGAATTTTTTGGTCCTAATAGGGAGGCATTTACATATATTATAAAAGAAATCTTTGATGAGAATATGGAAAGTATTGAAGTTGCAAGACACCCTAGAATGCGTATTTTTATGCCTGTTTCTGTGCCTTTAAATAAATTTGATATGTTAAGAATAAAAGTATTTGACATTTCATCATATTTGTAGTATTCTTGAGAAGATATTTTTATAGAGGTGATTTTAATGGAAAAAAATAAAGAAATAGTTTTAACAAGTGCTGGATACAAAGAACTTGAAGAAGAACTTAAAGATTTAAAACTAAATAAAAGAACAGAAGTAGTTGAAGCTATTAAAGAAGCAAGAAGTCATGGTGACTTGTCTGAAAATTCGGAATATGATGCTGCAAGAGATGAACAAGCACAGTTAGAAGCTCGTATTCAGGAATTGGAATATAAGCTTGAACATGCAACGATTAGTGATGGAGGCAAAGACAAAGTTGCTGTTGGTTCAACTGTTACAGTTTTATATGTTGATGATAACGAAGAAGTGGAATATAAAATTGTTGGTGGCTTAGAAGCGGACCCTTTTGAGAATAAGATTTCTAATGAATCACCAATTGGACAAGCTATTATTGGAGCAAAAGTGGGAGATGTCATTGCAGTTACTAGTCCTAATGGCTCATATAATGTAAAAATCGTAAAAATAGCATAATAATGCTTTTTTTATGGTATTTTTTCCTACTTGACAAAACGAAAAAAAATGGTATACTAGCATAGTATTTATGAAAGGGGAAATTTTCCATGAATAAAGTTGTAAAACAAGAAAATGAATTAAATTTAGTTGTCGGAGCTAGAAATGTGGTTCGCAAATTTGGACCAAGAAAATTAGCTCTAGTATTATCGCTTTCTTCAATGTTAGCTATAACAGCTTGCGGTAAAAAAGAAGAAAGAGTACAAACAGAAAGTAATGTAACTCTTGAGACTTACGAGGATGCTACACCTAAATATAGAGATCGTCCTTTAGGAGGAAGTATTGTTGATAATCATAATAAAGAATTATATATTGCTAAAGCTAGTGATTTAGAAGCAGTAGTTGAAGGCACTCAAAAAGAAAATACAGCAAGTAATAAAAAAAGTTCTTCAAATACTCGAAGCAGTAGTCAAAAGACAAATACTACTAATAATGTAGTAAATAATAACACTAGTGTTCCTACTACATCAACTAACCCAACTACTCCGCAAGGAAATACTGTTGAAATTCCTGAAGAAAATATACCTGCTCCAGATTTGATGCCAGGAGAAAGTGTTACTTATTCACCTAATGGAAGTTATGTTGTTACTCCATCACAAGATTATGTTAATCCTTCACAACCTGAAACTCCACAAGAGCCAGAACAACCTAGTGTTGGAGAACCACCACTACCTGAAGAACCTCCAGTTGAGGACGTACCACCAGTAGAAGAGCAAAGCCAAAGCTATATTGTTAGAAAACTAAATTATCCAGATAATGATTATTTCTATACATTTATTGATAATGGAATGGGATATGAGGTTATGCTGACTCCTATAGAATATGCACATCTTGATAATTTTAACTCAAATGTCCTTGCTTTAGCAGAAGATAAAAAAGCCCTAGATTATGCTTTATCTGAAGGCTGGGTTCAAGGAAAACGTTACGTATTTGAAGAAGATGGTTATAAAGATTCAGTTTACTATGTAGAACAAGAACTTGATGATAGAATTGCTGCTGCTTTAGAAGAAAAAAGACAAGCTGACCAACAAAATACAGAAGAAGAAACACAAAGTTTGACTTTAACTCCTGAATTTTAAATAAGTAAATTAATTTCGCTTTTTCTTAATGATAAGCGAGATTTTTTTGTTGACAAGGAATTATTTTAAAGCTATAATCAAAAATATAAAACAAATGAGGAAGACGGTAATATCCTAAGTATTTAAAAGAGAGTTAGTGGAAGGTGCGAACTAACAAAGAAAAGGTATTACAAATCACTTCTGATGTGTTATTTTGAAATTAGTAGGAATAAACGGATTACTAACGTTATAAGTATTAAAGTGTATGAATAGTTCATAAACTAAGGTGGTACCACGTGCTTTGCTCGTCCTTAGATTTATGGACTTTTTTATTAGAAAGAAGGAGTGTTATGCATACTGAATATGAAGTGAGAATATTAGAAATTGATCATGATGAGATGGTTAAAAAACTGGAAGGTTTAAAAGCTTTAAAAAAGTTTTCTGCTTTACAAAGAAGGTACGTTTATGATTTTATTCCCGTTAAAGAAAGTAGTTGGATAAGGCTAAGAAGTAACGGAAAAGAGACAACTTTAACAATTAAAGATATTGAAGCAAAAACAGTTGATGGAACTAAAGAATTAGAAATAGTAGTTGATGACTTTGATAAGACTAATTTAATCTTAGAAAAATTAGGTTATAAAAATAGAGGCTATCAAGAAAATAAAAGAACGCAATACATTCTTGATGGAGTAGAAATAGATTTAGATAAATGGCCTTTAATACCTGAATATATGGAAATAGAAGGAAAAGATGAAGAATCTGTTTATAAAACTTTAGAAAAGTTAGGAATTGAAAAAGATAAAATAGTAACATTAGATGTGTCAAGTATCTATAATAAATATGGCTATGACGCAATGCACGATTTAAATTTTGAAATGGAGGAAAAATAGATGAAAAATTTTAAAGAATTAGACAAAAGACCAGTAAGTGAGGTGGAAGAATCAATATTAGCTTCTTGGAAAAGTATTAATGTTATGCATGATAAACAAGTTAAGCTAAGGAGTAATGGTAACACATTTGTCTTTTATGATGGCCCAGCATTTGCTAATGGTTTTCCAGGACTTCATCATATGGTTGCCAAAAACTTAAAAGATACAGTAACAAAGTATCATGTAATGAATGGTGAAAAAGTAATTCGTAAAATAGGTTGGGATACTCATGGACTTCCAATTGAAAATCATGTGGAAAAGAAACTTGGAATAACTTCAAAAAAAGAGATTGAAGAATTAGGAGTAGCCAAGTTTAACGAAGAATGCCGTAAAAGTGTCCGAGAAAATGAATCTGCTTTTACTGATTTAACAGCAAAAATGGGACAGTTCTTTGATGTAGAAAATCCTTACCTAACATATAAAAATGAATATATTGAAACTGAATGGTGGATTTTAAAACAGATGTATGAAAAAGATATGTTCTATGAAGGAACAAGAGTAGTACCTTACTGCCCACATTGTGGAACAGGTCTTGCTACTCACGAGGTTGCTCAAAACTATCAAACTGATACAGCAATTACTGTTTATGTACCATTTAAGAAAAAAGATGAAGATGTTTACTTTTTAGTTTGGACAACAACTCCTTGGACATTAATTGCGAATGTTGCGCTATGTGTTAACCCTACAGAAGAATACTCTTTAGTTGAATCTAAAGGAACAAAATTTATCCTAGCTAGTAAATTAGTAAATGCTGTCTTAGGTGAAGAAGTTACAACATTGAAAACTTACCAAGGAAAAGATTTAGAATATATGGAGTATGAACAATTAATACCTTCATTTGAGGTAGATAAGAAAGCATTTTATGTGACAGTAGATGATTATGTCACAATGGAAGATGGAACAGGTATTGTCCATATTGCTCCTGCATTTGGTGAAGATGACGCGAATGTTGGGAAAAAGTATGACTTACCTTATCTAAACCCAGTAGGTAAAGATGGCTGTTATGTTGGAGGCTTATGGGATAAAAAATTCGTTCACGATGTTAATGAAGAAGTTGTTTTATATTTAAAAGAAAATGATAAACTATTTAAAAAACAAAAACTTGCTCATGAATATCCGCATTGCTGGCGATGTGATACACCACTTTTATATTACTCAATGCCTAGTTATTATGTTAAAGTTAGTGCGATGACTAGTGATTTAGTTAAAGCTAATGAACAAGTTAATTGGTATCCAGCATATGTCGGCGAAAAAAGATTTGCTAACTGGCTTGCTAATGCAAGAGATTGGAACGTTTCAAGAAGCCGTTATTGGGGTAGTCCAATACCATACTTTAAATGTGAATGCGGATACAACCATATGGTGGGAAGTATTGAGGAATTAAGAAGTATGGCTACTACTAAACTTGATGATAATCTTGATTTACATAAACCATATATTGATGAAGTTCACCTAAAATGTCCAAAATGTGGTAAAGAGATGACACGAATACCTGATGTTTTAGATTGTTGGTTTGATTCTGGTTCAATGCCTTTCGCTCAATATCACTATCCATTTGAAAATAAAGAGTTATGGGAAAGTCAATTCCCAGCCGACTTCATTTGTGAAGGAATTGACCAAACAAGAGGGTGGTTCTATACTTTAATGGTTATCTCAACTTTTGTTAAAGGTTGTTCACCATTTAAAAATGTTTTAGTTAATGACTTATTACTAGATGGTGAAGGTAAAAAAATGAGTAAGAGTCGTGGTAATATTGTGGAACCTTTTACAACAATGAAAGAGTATGGTGCTGATACAGTTAGATTTTATCTTCCTTATGTTTCACCTGTATGGACACCACTTAAGTTTTCTTTGGATGGTCTAAAAGAAGTTTATTCTAAATTCTTTAATCCTTTAAAGAATACATACTCATTTTTTGCGATGTACGCCAATATTGATAATATTGATACTGATAATTGTGAGGTATCTTATGAAAATCGAGAAGAAATTGATTTATGGTTATTATCAAAATATAATAAATTAGTTAGAGATGTTCGTGCATCTTTCGATGAATACGACTTAAATAAAGCCGTTCATTATCTATCTACTTTTGTATCTGAAGACTTATCTAATTGGTATATTAGAAGAAATAGAAATCGTTTTTGGGGAAGTGAGTTAGATAATTCGAAGAAAAGTGTTTATATTACTACTTATGAAGTTTTAGTGGGAATTTCGAAGTTAATCGCTCCAATAACTCCATTTATCTCGGAAGAATTGTATCGTAATTTAACGAATAAAGAATCAGTTCATTTAGAAGATTATCCAGTATGTGAAGAAACATTAATCAATGATCCTATTGAAGAAAAAATGGATTTGGTAAGAAATTTAATTTCGATTGGTCGATATGTTAGAGAAGAAACAAAAATAAAGGTGCGCCAGCCACTATCGAAGTGCTATTTAGATGGCAAAAATGAAGAATTAATTAAAGATTTAGTTCCTTTAATTAAGGAAGAATTAAATATTAAAGAAGTAATTTTTGTTAATGACTTAAATGAATATATGAATATTACTTTAAAACCGAATTTTAAAGAAGTTGGTAAAGTCTTTGGACCACTTATTAAAGAATTTGCGAGTTTGTTAGAAAACTTAAGTATTGATAAAATTTCTGAATTACAAAAAGGTAATCCTATTACTTTGAATATAGGTGGGGAAGATAAAACAATAACTAGTGATATGGTGGAAATTAGAATATCTTCAAAAGTTGGATTTAATGTTGGAATGGAAAATAATAACTTCATTATTCTAGATACAACTCTAACAGATGATTTGATTTTAGAAGGTATCGCTAGGGAAATGGTATCTAAAGTGCAAAACTTACGTAAAATGAAAGACTTTAATGTCGAAGATAGAATAACACTTTATTATAGCGGAGATGAAATAATTGATAATGTTGTTGGTAAGTTTACAGAATATATTAAGAAAGAAACTTTAGCTATAGATATTGTTAAAGAAAAGAAAAATAATGATATTTCTGACTTAAATGGTCATGAAGTATATATTGAAATTGTAAAAAATAGTTAAGATACTATTTTTTCTTTGATATAATATTATGTAAGGAAGTGGTTATATGCCAGTAAATTATAAATTAATAAAAAAAGAGAAAAATACTAAAGCAAGGCTTGGAAAACTAGAAACTTCATATGGTGTTTATGAAACACCGATGTTTATGCCAGTTGGAACACAAGCTACAGTAAAAACTTTGTCTCCTGAAGAAATAAAGGAAGTAAATTCTGGAATTATTTTATGTAATACTTATCATTTATGGTTGAGACCAGGAGAAGATGTTGTTATGGAAGCTGGGGGCTTACATAAGTTCATGAATTTTAATGGTCCTATCTTAACAGATTCAGGAGGATTTCAAGTTTTCTCTTTAGCTAAACCAAAGAATATTACTGAAGAGGGAGTAACATTTAAAAGTCATTTAAATGGTGATAAACTTCTTTTAACTCCAGAAAAAAGTATTGAAATACAAAATAAACTTGATAGCGATATTGCAATGTGTTTTGATGAATGTCCACCAGCTAGTGCCAGCTATAACTATATGAAAAATAGTATTGAAAGAACACTTAGGTGGGCTAAAAAGTGTAAGATTGCGCATAATAATCCTAATCAAGCTTTATTTGGAATTGTTCAAGGTGGCTATTTTGAAGATTTAAGAGAAATCTCAGCTAAAGAAACAGTTAAGTTAGATTTTGATGGCTATAGTATTGGGGGAGTTGCTAATGACCATGAGTCTAAAAGTGATATGTATAAAGCTATTGATTATTCCATACCCTATTTACCAGAAAACAAATTAAGGTATTTAATGGGAGTTGGAGAGCCAATAGACATTATTGAAGGTGTTATAAGAGGAGTTGATATCTTTGATTGTGTCTTACCAACAAGACTTGCAAGACATGGTCATGCGTTTACTAAAGATGGTAAAATAAACTTAAAAAATGCCAAATATAAAAAGGACTTTAGTCCTATATCAAAAGAGTGTGATTGCTATGCTTGTAAAAATTATACTAAAGCATATATCAAACACTTAATTAATGCGGAAGAAACATTTGGAGCTCGTCTTCTGTCGATTCATAATATTCGATTTTTAGTTAAATTAACTGAAGACTTGAGAACTGCTATTAATGAAGATAAGATTTTAGAATTTAAAGACAAATTTTGTAGGAGGTATTATGGAAAAGATTATGATAAAAAATAAAAACATTATTTTAAAAGGAATTTTAATTATTATTTTAATAATTGCTTTCTGTACTTGGTATCAAATAAATAAAGCTCATAAGGAAAAGTTATTTGATGCCATGGACAAAAAAATAACCGAAACAGCTTTAAAATGTTATAACGAAGAAAAATGTCCTAATAAGACCATTTACATCAAAGAATTATATGAATTTGATTACTTACCAAGGACTATTAATCCTTTAAATAATGAGTATTTAGACGAAAACTCTTATATTGAGATTAAAAGCCCAAATGAAGCAGAATTAATCCTTGTTGATTAATTTTTCTTTTTATTTACTCCAATAACACTACCTAAAGTACAAGCTAAGATGAGAGTTAAATAATAAATTAACTTACTCATATCTATTTTAAACGTATCGATAAAGCCACTTACTATGTAAAAAATAAAAACAATAATAAAACTAACTAATAATCCTCGTAATAAACCTTTATTTTCTTTTGCTTTCCCAAATTTTAAACCTGTTATAAAAAGGGTAGTAAGCATTAGTATGAAGATAAAAGAGTTTATTACTTTCATACTAATATTAGTAAAATAACTTAGTAGTGCAAGTAAGAAGATTATTAATAAAAAGATACCTAGATATATTCCTGTTTTTTTAAAAATATTTAACACTTTATTCATAAAATATCACCTAAGAAATTATATGTATGTTTAAAAAAATAAGAACATGTTCATAATAATACTAGGTGAATAATATGCATGATTTAATTGTTGTAATTTTAAAAACTTTGTTTTTCTACTTCTTTATTGTTTTATCTTATCGAATTATGGGTAAAAGAGAGATTGGCCAATTAGGAATTATTGATTTAATAGTTAGTATTTTAATAGCTGAATTAGTAGCTATTTCAATTGAAAATATCAATGATTCTCTATTACTTACAGTAGTACCAATTGCTCTTTTAGTAATACTTGAATTAATTCTAGCTTTTATTGCTGTTAAGTCAAGAAAGTTTCGAACTATCTTTGGCGGTAAACCATCACTTATTATTTGTAATGGAAAAATAAATTATAGTGAAATAACGAAGCAAAGATATAATATGGATGACTTATTAATGAGTTTAAGACAAAAAGAAGTAAAAAGCTTAGAAGAAGTGGAATATGCTTTTTTAGAACCTAATGGAAAACTATCTATTTTTAAATATAACCCTTTTAGAATTAGAAGTGCTTATCCTATGCCTTTAGTTTTAGATGGACAAATACAAACAAGTACTTTAAGAAATATTAAGAAAAGTAAAATGTGGTTACTATCTAAATTAAGTAGTAAGGGCTTAGATGTTAAAGATGTTTTTTATGCTTTTTATAAGTGTAAGAAAATATATATAGTAAGGAAAAGTTCAATAAAATAATTTATTTACACATTTTGACATTAAATTAAAAATTTAGTGAATTTGCCAATTTTCGGATTATTCTCAAAATATTAAAACAATAATTGTATTTTTGCTAAGCAATAATAAGATTATTGTCTTTTTTTGTCTCAATAATCTAAAAATAGTGATTTTACAAGCTATTTTTCATGTGTTATAGTACGGTCTAAGACACAAGCAGTGTATCAGTTTTGCCTTTGATTACTCAAGGGTTTTGGAAAAAACTTAACTTCAGGGGGATTTAAAGGAAATGTGTTTATGAAAAGAAAACCCTCAAATTACTTCGAATCATAGAGATGTTATTATAAATAATAATATTCCTACAAATAAAGGTAAACTTTATTTGCTATTATTTTTTTAAATTTTTGATTATCTTTAAAATCTTTTTTGCTTTATACTTTTTTGTAATTATATCTTGACAAGCATCACTATTCTTTTTTTACCCCTTGACCGAAAGGTCGGGGGGGTATAATTTTATCAACAATAAGAAAAAATGGAGGATAGAATTATATGAAAAAAAGAATAAAGCAAATAATAGGAGTAATAATAGGAATAATAATTGGAATAAGTACAACAGTGGGAGCAACAACAATATTTAATAGTAAGGATATAACATATAGTAGTGATAAAACAACAAAAACAAATGTCAAAGATTCATTAGATGAGTTATATAATAAAACAGGGAAATGTCCAAAAGGCCAATATTGTTATACAGCACCAGTAGCTTTATCAGATAAAGTAGAACTAGGAGATTACATAAGAATGACCCCAACAAGTACAAGCTATACACCACCAGGAGAATTAACAGGGTGTATGAATGATGCCAATTGTACTCAAAATACACTCAATCCAAGTGAACTAAACTTATGGCGAGTAATAAGAAAGAATGAAGATGGAACAGTAGATGTAATATCAGTTTATGCATCTAGTAATAGGATATATTTAAGAGGAAAAGTAGGATATTTAAATGCTATTGGAGTATTAAATATAATAGCTGCACAATACACAAACGAAAAATATGTAGCAAGAACAAGAAATATAGGATATAAAAATCAAATGGAATATTGTACAAGTTATGAAGAGAGTTCATGTCCAAAGGACTCTCTAGAAGGAGAAGACTTTAAACTTGTTAATAAAATATTTGGTTCGGTAATTGCTACGACTATGTCAGGAACGATGCAACGATATTGGCACTCTATACGTCGTGGTTATCTTGGGGAAAATGATTGGGGACCAGGTCAATTCGCCTACACTCTCGAAACTCTTGGTGGCGATGGGGGTTCTTCGTGCACTCATTGTGGGTATATGGCTATGAAGTTGGTAGATGGTGAGTTAGTTGACAGAAGGATGGAAGGTGGTATAAGACCCGTTTTGACATTGGAATCTAGCGTAAAATTAAAGAATGGTGATGGAAAAAGTGAAAGTACAGCCTATATATTAGATTAGAGCTCGGTAGAAAAATATGAGCTTTTTTCATTTGACGTTAATTTTCTATCTTACCCCTTGACCGAAAGGTTGGGGGGGGTATAATTTTATCAACAATAAGAAAAAATGGAGGATAGAATTATATGAAAAAAAGAATAAAGCAAATAATAGGAGTAATAATAGGAATAATAATTGGAATAAGTACAACAGTGGGAGCAACAACAATATTTAATAGTAAGGATATAACATATAGTAGTGATAAAACAACAAAAACAAATGTCAAAGATTCATTAGATGAGTTATATAATAAAACAGGGAAATGTCCAGAAGGACAATATTGTTTCGGAAAAAGTATGCCGTTATCAATTGTAGAAATAGGAGATTATATCAGTATGACCCCAACAAGTACAATTTATACAGTTTCAAAGAGTTTAACGGGATATACTAGTGATCAAACAATAAATCCAAGTGAACTAAATTTGTGGCGAGTAATAAAGAAGAATGAAAATGGAACAGTAGAAATGATATCGCATTATACATCAAGAGTTGGAATTCAAATATATGGAAAAATTGGCTATATGAATTATATAGGAATTTTAAATAAAGTAGCAGCAGCCCATACAAATGATAAATATATCCAAAGTACAAGACATATTGGTTATAGTAATCAAATAGAGTATTGTAGCGAATTTTCTGATACAGCTTGTCCAGTAGACACAGGAGCTGAAACTGATGTTAGTTTAGTAGAAAATGCTCTAGGAACGCTAAAAGCTGAAAGGGTTAGTGGGGGTAATAACTCTAACAATTACTATATGATATCTTCTAGAGGATATAGAACTGATGATCCATGGACAGGGTATGATGTAAGATTTGTTGATATTAGCGGTAGATACACTGTTACTCACAGTTTACAAAATCAATATAATGGTACAGAAAGTCTTCTCGATATGGTTTATCGTCCAATACTAACTATCAAATCAAGTGTAAAAATAGCAAGTGGCGATGGAAAAAGTGCGGAAACTGCGTACACTTTAGAGTAAAGCAAATGTAAAGACTTGCTTGCTTTTTAATTTATATGATATACTTTTATAAGGTGAATAGTATGGCAACAAAAAAATATGATGCTGATGCAATAACAATATTAGAAGGCTTAGAAGCAGTAAGAAAAAGACCAGGTATGTATATTGGTTCAACTGATAAAAGAGGTCTCCATCATTTGGTTTGGGAAATAGTTGATAATTCAATTGATGAAGTAATAAATGGTTATGGAGATTACATTAAAATTGTATTAAATAAAAATGGTAGTATTACAATTGCTGATAATGGTCGTGGTGTACCTATTGGTATGCATAAAAGTGGTAAGAGTGCTCCCGAAGTAATTTATACAGTACTCCATGCTGGTGGTAAATTTGAAGAAGGTAACTATAAAGTATCAGGAGGACTTCATGGTGTTGGTGGTTCGGTTGTTAATGCCTTAAGTACAAGTATGGATGTTATTATCTATCGAGATGGATTAATTAGTAATATTCGCTTTAAAGATGGTGGAGTTGTTGAATCCCCTTTAAAAACGATTGGTAAATCAACTAAAACTGGAACGATTGTTACTTTTATGCCGAACTTTGATATTTTTAAAGGATGTCATTTTTCCTATACAACAATCTGTGAAAGAATGCAAGAGAGTGCCTTTTTACTTAGTGGTTTAACTATCGAAGTAATTGATGAAGAAGATGGAAAAAGTGCTAAATTTCATTATGAAAATGGCTTAACGAGCTTTGTTGAATTTATTAATGAAGGTAAAAATCCGCTTCATAAAGTAATTAATTTTAATGGTGGTAAACAAGGAATAGAAGTTTCTGTAGCTCTCCAATATCAAGAAGGATATAGTGAAAATATCTTATCTTTTGTTAATAATGTTAAAACAAGTGATGGTGGTACTCATGAAGTTGGTTTTAAAACGGGATTGACAAAAGCTTTCAATGATTATGCTAAAACAAATGGCTTAATTAAAGGAAAAGAAGGTTTTGACGGAAGTGATGTAAGAGAAGGCTTAACAGCAGTTATCAACTTGAAAGTGCCAGAAGCTTTGTTACAATTTGAAGGACAAACGAAGGGAAAATTAGGTACCCCAGAAGCAAGACCAGTAACAGAACAAGTTGTTTATGAAAACTTACAATTCTTTTTAGAAGAAAATAAAGAGATTGCTTTAAATATTATTGATAAAGCCACTAAAAGTAAAGTAGCTAGAGAAGCGGCAAGGAAAGCGCGAGAAGAAGCACGTAATGGTAAATCAAAGAAAGCTTTAGAAAAGAATATGTCTGGTAAATTTGTCCCCGCAGGTTATAAAAATCCGAAAACTAACGAACTATTTTTAGTTGAAGGGGATTCAGCACTAGGAAGTGCCAAACAAGCAAGAGATTATCGCTTTCAAGCCTTACTTCCACTAAGAGGAAAAGTATTAAATGCTGAAAAGACAAATATTAGTGAAGTTTTAAAAAACGAAGAAATAAATACAATTATTCATATTGTTGGAGCCGGATATGGTGCTGATTTTGATGCAAATGACTCCAATTTTGATAAAGTTATTATTCTTACTGATGCTGACCAAGATGGAGCTCATATTCAGTGTTTACTTATAACTTTTTTCTATCGTTATATGAAAGGCTTGATTGAGGCTGGAAAACTCTTTGTTGCTCAGCCACCATTATTTTTAGTTGAAGAAAAAGATAAAAAAAGAACTTATTTTTGGGATACTTCCGAAGTGCAAGAGTTTACTAATGGTAAAAGTGGTTATGAAATTAAACGTTTTAAAGGATTAGGTGAAATGGATCCAGAAGAGCTAAAAATTACTACTATGGACCCAGAACATAGAACTTTAATTAAAGTAAATATTACTGATGCGGCCTTAGCTGAAAAAAGAGTTCAAATTTTAATGGGTGAACAAGTCGAACCAAGAAAAGAATGGATTAATGAAAATGTTGAGTTTTCTTTAGAGGATGATTACGAAATATAATTCGTAGTTTTTCTTTTTAAATGTCTATGCTATAATTTATACTATAGGAGTTGGCTAAAATGAGTAAAAAGCAAAAATCTAATAAAAGAGATATACTGATTACTTTTTCAATAATACTGTTTTTATTTGCCATTATAATGGCTATAATTAGTACTTCAAAAGTAACTGCTAAAAAAGAAAAATTGTTAGAATATCGAGAAAATAGTTATATAAATTATGAAATAAAGGAAGATAGCAATATTAATATTAACTTTAATTATAATTTTCTTAGTTCCAAAAAGATTTCTTTTGACTATGATTATGACATTACAGCAGCAGTAGTAGCTAGAAATAAAGAGACTGATAAAAATATGTATTATAATCAAATTGTTTTAACGCCATCAAAGAAAATAGGGGAAGTAGATACAGCAACTTATGAAATAAACGAAGCCTTAAACGTTAATTATGAAGAATTTAATAAAATAGTTAAAGAAAAGCTAAATAAACAAGATTTAAGTAAAATAGATGCTTATTTAGAAATATCTTTAAATACGAATACTATATCTTATGATTTTAACGAAAAACTTAAGATTAATAGTACTTCTAAAGTAAAAATACCTCTTTTAGCTGATAATATTGTTATTACAAAAAGTGAATTGAAAGAAAAAAACTTTTTAATAGGAATAAAAGAAGACTTAATTAAAAATAAAAAGCTTTTTGCTTTAGCAATCATCATGACTTCATTGTCTGGTTTCATTTTAATTTGTGCTTTTATCGTTTTTCTTTTAAATCCTAATACTAAGAATAATTATCGTCGAGAATATAAGAAAGTTATAAAATTACTTCGTGATTATGATGAATTAATTGAAGTCGTTTATGAGTTTCCAAGTTTTAAAAATAAAAAAATTATTGAAGTTAATGCTGTTGATGATTTTATTACTCTTCGTGATAAATACGAACTTTCAATTACTTTAGTATCAAAAGATAATGTCTTTACTTTTATAATGGATTATCATAATAATATATGGAAGTATGTAATTGAAAAGTAAAAAATTTTACTAAAAGGGTGTCAACTAAATTTGTTTCCATCTTTTTTTTATGTTATACTTTTTATGGTGAACACTATGGAAGATGTAATAAAAAGAATACAAGAATATAGTCTTGAAGAGATCATGGGAGATCGGTTTGGTAAATATTCTAAATATATTATTCAAGATCGAGCAATTCCTGATGTAAGAGATGGTTTAAAACCAGTTCAAAGAAGAATTTTATATGCAATGTATAAAAATAAGAATACTTTTGAAAAGAAGACGGTAAAATCTGCTCAAACAGTTGGAGAAGTTATTGGTAAATATCATCCTCATGGCGATACTTCGGTTTATGATGCGATGGTTCGTATGAGTCAGAATTGGAAACAAAGAGAGCCATATATTGTTATTCAAGGTAATAATGGTTCTATTGATGGGGACTGTGCTGCTGCTTATCGTTATACCGAAGCAAAACTTTCGAAAATTAGTAATGAACTTTTAAAAGATATTGAAAAAAATGCTGTTGAAATGGCACCAACATTTGATGATTCGAGGCTAGAACCAACAGTACTTCCTTCGAAATATCCTAACTTACTAGTTAATGGTACTACTGGAATTAGTGCTGGTTATGCTACTAATATTCCACCTCACAATTTAGAAGAAGTAATAGATGCAACAATCAAAAGACTTGATAGTCCAAATTGTAAATTAGATACCATTATGGAAATATTAAAAGGACCTGATTTTCCAACTGGTGGTACTGTTGAAGGAATAGCAGGAATTAAACAAGCTTATGAGACTGGTAAAGGTAAAATAAATATTGTTTCTAAATATGAGATAGTTAAAAATAAAGGAAAGCAATCAATAGTCATCACAGAAATTCCCTATGAAGTGACAATCTCTCAAATAGTCAAGAAAATCGAAGATATTAGGATTGATAAAAAGATTGATGGTATAGCGGAGACAAGAAACGAAACGGGTGCTGATGGTTTAAGGATTGTTATTGATTTAAAAAGTGGGGCTAATGCTGATTTAATTTTAAATTATTTACTTAAAAATACGGATATGCAAATCTCTTATAACTTTAATATGGTAGCTATTGTAAATAGAAGGCCAAAACTTCTTGGTGTTCTACCAATGTTAGATGCTTATATTGCTCATCAAAAAGAAGTAATTACAAGAAAAACCAAGTTTGATTTAGATACAGCTAATAAAGAGTTTCATATCACAGAAGGACTAGTAAAAGCTTTATCTATTTTAGATGATGTTATTAGAGTAATTAGAGCAAGTAAAAATAAAGCTGATGCTAAAGTTAATTTGGTTAAAGAATTTAAGTTTACGGAAGAACAAGCGGAAGCTATTGTTAATTTACAACTTTATCGTTTAACTAATTTTGATGTTATCGAGTTAGAAAATAGATTGAAAGATTTACAAAAGATTATCGCTTTCTTAGAAAGTATTCTAAATGATGAAACAGTCTTAATTAAAGTATTTAAAGATGAACTAAAGAAAATTAAGAAAGAGTATGGTAACCCAAGAAGGTCAGTGATTAAAGAAGAAATAACAGAAATTAAGATTGATGCTGAAGCAATGATACCACGTGAAAATGTTGTTGTCGTAGTAACTAATGAAGGATATGTTAAAAGAGTTAGCTCAAAATCATATCAAGCATCAAAAGAAGAAGAAACTACTATAAAACCAGGAGATTATCTAATTGGTTTATATGAACTAAGTACCCTAGATACAATTTTATTATTTACAAATTTAGGTCGATACTTATTTGTACCAGTTCATGCCATACCTGAAGCTAAATGGAAAGAACTTGGAAAACACATTAATAACGTTATAGGGATATCTCCTGAGGAAAAAATTATTGCTTCAATTGTTTATAAAAATAAAGAAGATAATGTAGTTTTATTTACGAAGAATGGTTTAGCTAAGAGAAGTGTGTTAAAAGACTTTGAAGTAAGTCGTTATACTAAGCCGATGACTGCTTTTAAACTAAAAGAAAATGATGAAGTAGTATCAGTATCACTTGAGAAAAAAGAAGTTATTTGTATTTCTAAGACAGGTTATTTCTTAAGATTTAATAGTAGTGAAATACCTTTAGTTGGTATAAAAGCAAGTGGAGTTAAAGCAATTAACTTAAAAGATGATGAAGTAATTAGTGGAGTTGTAATTGATGAAATGGATGAGTATTTAAATATTTTTACAAATTTGAGAACTGCTAAAAGAGTTAAAATAAGTGACTTAGAAATAACTTCAAGAGCAAAAAAAGGTTCTAGAATTATGAAGAAAGTTAAGACTAATGATTATAATGTCTTAAGTGCTTATGTTACTAATGGTAAATCATTAATTTGTATCAAGGCTGATAGTGAAATAAGAGAAGAAAAGAATAGTGAACTTCCAATAATGGATTTACAAAGTAATGGTTCTTCTATTTCCAAATATGATATTGATGGCTCTTTTGTGAAAGTCGATTTAGTAAGTTATTTAAATAAAAAAGAAGAAAAAGTAGTAAAACAGGATGAAAAACAGGAAGACCCTAAAGAAATGACTATCGATGACTTTATTGATGATTTTAAATTATAATATTAAAAAACACCTATTTAACATAAAGTATAATAGGTGATTTTTTATGAGTAAAAAAGATGAATTTAAAGAGTTTGCTAAAAATCATAGAAATTTAGTTGATTATGTTAATAGTGGTGAGACTACGTGGCAGCAACTTTATGAAATGTATGATATATATGGGGAAGATGATGAAGTTTGGAAAAAATATCCGGAAAAAAATAAAAAAGAACTTAGTATTATGGAAAATTTGAAAAGCATTGATGTTGATGCTTTAAAAGGACATATTGATAATGCCCAAAAAGCTATTGATGTAATAAGTGAATTAACGAAAAAAGAACCAACAAATATTACTGCTGCTACTCCAAAAGTACCAAGACCGATTACGAACTTTTTTAAGGATTAATTATGAATAGAGAATTGTTATTGTATTTAAAAAGTAAAAAAAACTACTATAATTATTTGAAAGAAAATAGTTTCTTTATTAAACAAATAAATAGGGATAATGATTTGAAATCTTTTACTAATTTTGTTAAAGAAAAGTATCGTTTAAGGGCAACTGATAAGATAAGCGATGCTATTGACAATATTGATTTAATTAATAATGTTTTAGAAACTTTAAAGTAAAAGTTTATTCTTCATTACAATATGTGAAAATTTTATGATTTGACTAATTTTAAGAACATATTATTGCAATGATAAAAAGAAATATTTATTAATATTTAGAAATAAAAAAATCAAGTACTTTATATCTTACTATTTAGAATTTAGTCAAAAGAATTAAATAAAAGGTAATTTAGAGAGTGGTGAATAATCAGGAATTTAATTGTTCGCCAATTCTTTTTTTCATTTGACGTTAACTTTCTATCTTACCCCTTGACCGAAAGGTCGGGGGGGGTATAATGTTATCAACAATAGAAAAAATGGAGGATAGAATTATATGAAAAAAAGAATAAAGCAAATAATAGGAGTAATAATAGGAATAATAATCGGAATAAGTACGACAGTGGGAGCAACAACAATATTTAATAGTAAGGATATAACATATAGTAGTGATAAGACTAGTAAAACAAATGTCAAAGATTCGCTAGATGAGTTATATAATAAAACAGGGAAATGTCCAGAAGGACAATATTGTTATACAGCACCAGTAGCTTTATCAGATAAAGTAGAACTAGGAGATTACATAAGAATGACCCCAACAAGTACAAGTTATACCATATCTAAAGATTTAACAGGGTATACTAGTGATCAAACAATAAATCCAAGTGAACTTAATATATGGCGAGTAATAAAGAAAAATGAAGATGGAACGGTAGATGCAGTATCGGTTTATTCTTCGGAAGATGGTATATATTTTTATGGTGTTGTGGGTTACACGAACTATATTGGTGCGTTGAAAATCTTAGCATCTTCTTATAGTAACTCTAAATATGTTTTTAAAACAAGATATATTAGTTATCAGGGACAGGAAGAACATTGTAAAAGTTATCAAGAAGAAGATTGCCAAAAATATGAATTTCCTTCGGAGGATCTTAGTCTCATAAATAAAGTCTTTGGAACTTATCTAACTAATCCAAAATCAGGAAAAAATTTAAGATACTGGGGAGGTCTTCGGGAAGGACCTTTGGGCCAGTATTGGATAGCTGGCATTGGTAATGAAATAGGAAGCACATGTATAGAATGCGGATATCTAATGCTTAGATTCGATGATGATGGTTCTTTAGTTGAAATGAATGGTCTTGCTTCTTTAAGACCAATAATAACATTAAAATCAGATATTAAGCTAAAAAATGGTGATGGCAAAAGTGAAAGTACAGCTTATGAGATAGAATAGATAATAAATAAATATTCTTCAATATGGGAATGATGGTATAAAAACTTTATTAAATGCTGTTTTTAAAAACAAATATAAAGATTGGTACAATTTTACTTAACATTTAATACAAAAATAAAGTTGATGTTATGGAAAAAAGAATAAGAACTTTTGTTGGAGTATTGTTTGAAATTAATAACTATATGTATTTGGTTAAATCGTAATAAAGAAACTTTATGTGATTGTGATAAAAAATTATATGATAAATATATGGATAAAACACTTGATTCAAGTGTTTTTAGAAGGATGTTGTAATTTTAAATTGTTAGTAGAAAAATGTGATGAATATAGCAAGGAAACAGTAGCATAAATACAAAATAGGTTAATTTTGAAGAGGAAATCCCCGAATGGAAATTCCGTTTTGAAATAACTAAGTAATTGTTGAAAACATTAAGAAGAATTTACAATTGACAACAGGATCCTAATAATATGATATATGACTTGCAAAGGATTACAATGAAACCATTTGCTAGTAAGCATATCAATTATTACCTATTGGCAATTAACAAATATGTGTAATTATTATAAAAAAAAATAGAATTAGATATTCAAATCAAAATTTATATTAAAATGGGATATCATTATCAAAATTAACAATAAATACAAAATAACTACTTTTTCTTTTTAAATCTGTTATAATAGTAAAAGTGATGTATTATGAAAAGAAACGAAGTAGATAGAACAAAATTAAGTCCTGGAATGAAGCAGTACATGGAAATTAAAGATGAACATGAAGATGAATTATTATTTTATCGTTTAGGAGATTTTTATGAGTTATTTTTTGAAGACGGAATTTTATGTAGTAGGGAATTAGAATTAACTTTAACTGGGAAAAATGCTGGATTAGAAGAAAAAGTTCCAATGTGTGGAGTTCCTTATCATAGTGTTAAGCCATATATTGAAAAATTAATAAGCAAGGGATATAAAGTAGCTATATGTGAGCAATTAGAAGATCCTAAAAATTCTAAGGGAATGGTTAAAAGAGGCGTTGTAGCTCTTTATAGTAAAGGTACAATAGTTGATTATGACATGTTAAATTCCCAAGACTCTAATTACATAGCATCAGTGCTAGATTTTAAAACTAGTTATATTTTAACTTATGCGGATATTTCAACAGGGGACTTATTCTTAATGGAATTAACTTATAATAAAGAAAAATTAATTAATAAAATCTTATCTTTAGGAATTAAAGAGGTTGTATTAAGTGACGAAGGTGATTTAGAACTCATAGGTCTTTTAAAAAATGCCTATAGCTTAGAAGTATCAATAAATAGAGAATATTTAGAAAATAAGTACGAAAATATTTATAAGGATATTAAAGACTATCGTTTTATAACTGGGATTAAACATTTACTTTATTATTTAGTAGTTAAACAATTAAAAGAATTAGAACATATTAAAGAAGCAATTATCGTTAATCCTGATGATTATTTAAGAATGGATATTCATACTATTAGAAATTTAGAATTAGTTGAAACATTAAGACTCAAAGAAAGAACCTATAGTTTAGTCTGGCTTTTAGATAAATGTAAAACTTCCATGGGAAGCAGAAAATTAAAAAATTGGATATTAAATCCCTTAAAAGATGAACAAACAATTACTAAAAGATATGATATGATTACGAAACTTAATGAAGAGTTTATTATTTTAGATGAGTTAAGAAGTGATTTAAACGAAGTATACGATTTAGAAAGATTATGTGGAAAAGTAGTATGTGGTGTACTAAACGCAAGAGACGTCTTACAAATAAAGAAATCTCTTATCTATTTACCTAGTATTAATAAAAATGTTCAAAAGTTAGGATTTCCTTACGAAGTTGAAGAATTTAAAGATTTATACAAATTACTTGATAATGCTATTTATGAAGAACCTCCTATCGGCTTAAAAGAAGGATATTTAATTAAAGATGGCTATAATAGTGAATTAGATGAACTTAAAAAAATTCGCAGTGGCGGCAAAGACTTTATTGCGGCTTTAGAAGAGGAAGAAAGAAAAAGAACAGGTATTAAAACTTTAAAAGTTGGTTATACCAAAGTATTTGGATACTATATTGAAATTAGTAAAGGCCAAGCTCATTTAGTTGACCCATCTTTTGGATATGAGCGAAGACAGACTCTAACTAATTATGAGAGATTTATTAGTCCTGCTTTAAAAGAAAAAGAAGCTTTAATTTTAAATGCCGAAGAAAAGATTATTGAATTAGAATTTAATTTATTTAACGAAGTAAAAGAGAGTATAAAAAAGAAAATTATTAAACTTAAAGAAGTAGCTGAAATAATTAGTGAATTAGATGCTATTACTAGTTTAGCAGTATGTGCCGAGGAATACAATTTAGTTAGACCAGAAATTATTAAAGAAAGAAAGCTAGAAATCATCGAAGGAAGACATCCAGTAGTTGAAAAAGTAATAAAAGATGATTATATTGCTAATGATATTATAATGAATGAAGAAGTAAATACCCTTTTAATAACTGGTCCTAATATGAGTGGTAAATCGACTTATATGAGACAGTTAGCGATAACAATTATTATGGCGCAAATAGGTTCTTTTGTTCCAGCGAAGAAATGTACAATGCCTTTATTTGACCAAATATTTACCCGTATTGGTGCATCAGATGATTTAGTTTCTGGGGAATCCACTTTTATGGTGGAAATGAAAGAAGCTAAAAATGCAATTTGTAATGCGACAGAGAAAAGTTTAATTTTATTTGATGAATTAGGAAGAGGTACTGCTACTTATGATGGAATATCACTTGCACAAGCAATTTTGGAATATATTAATACATTTATAAAATGTAAGACTTTGTTTAGTACTCATTACCATGAATTAACGAGTTTGAGTGATAACTTTAAGAGTATTAAAAATGTTCATGTGGAAGCTAAAGAGCAAGATGGAAAAGTTACTTTTTTACATCAAGTAAAAGATGGCCCAGTTGACAAAAGCTATGGAATCCATGTAGCACGACTTGCTGGAATGCCTGATAGTTTACTGAAAAGAAGTAATGAAATATTAAAAATATATGAAGATAATGACAAGATTAATACAAGTAGTGGTGTTCAAGTATCTTTTGATTTTGAGGTCGAGGAAGAAAATAAAGTCTTGACAAAACTAAAAGATATTGACCCATTAAAGATAACTCCAATGGAGGCGATTAATTTACTTTATGAACTTAAGGAGCTAGATAAGTAATGTATTATGAAGACGAGTTTTATTTTCTAACGGATAAACTTCACCATGATATTTACGAACTAGCTTTAAGTAAGTATATAACGAAGAGGGAACGAGCTATTGTTAAAATATTTAAGTATGATGAAGAAGAAGTTATTATGGAAGTAGTAAATGGAAAAAATGAGGTAATAAAAGATACAAGACTTGATAAAAATAGTGATATTTTAGAAATGGATTTAGTTTTTGTGAAAGTTCTTGATAGGTACATTAGTAGCTATGAACTTCCTAATATGGTTTATGAGTATGTAGAAGGACTTGGTGCTTGGTATCGAGTTAAAATCGATGGTTTTAATCCCGAAGATAAAGATTTAAAGATATTCTATCGTAAAAAGAAAGTTACAGAAGAAGAAATAATAAATAGTAATGTAAGTCAAGAAGTAAAAGATAAACAGTTAAAATTTTTAGAAATTACGAAAGGACTTAGATTTACAAAACCTCAAGAAGTAGAAAAGACTTTTAGTAGCATTGAAAAAGGGGTAACATAATGAAATATATTAAAATCAGTAAAGCAAAAAGAAATTTGGATAAACTTGTGGATGAGGTAAATGAAAAAGATACTTCTATTACAATTGTAAACGATAAGGATAAAAATGCTGTTTTAATTTCTTTAGAGAAGTGGAATGGTATAGAAGAGACATTTTATCTTTATAGTATTAAAGGTTTATTAAAAAATATTAATGATATAAAAAATAATGAAGATTTTGAAAATGCTACTATATATAATGAAAATTAGGATTTTTAGAAAGGATTTTCGAAAAAATGCGGATAAACGAATTAAAAGAAAAGGTAAAATTACTTCAAATTAAAATTCAAAATAATCAATTTAGTAAAATAAATTTAGATATATTAGAGTACGAAGAACTGGTTTTACTACTTCACAAATATTATGAAAACGAAGAAATATGTAAGAAAATTGTTTCTAATAGTTGCTTTGATAAATTTATAAAAAAAGAGAAACAGACAGCATTCTACTCTTTGCAATTATTTGAAATATTAAATAAAATTCTTTCTCAAGATGAAGAATTTAACGAAAATGATGTTTATAAGATTTATGAAATATTAAATAAACCTTTTAAAGGTTTAGACATTATATCTTTAAAGATATTTACTGATGAAATTATTAAATTATGTTTAAAAAATGATAATATGGAAAGTATTAAAGAATTAATTTATGATTTAATAAGTAAATATTTTTCTTTAGATGTATTATCAAAAAGTATGATTAAATTCTATATTATTGATGCCGTTTTAGAAGATAATCTTGATGATGTTGTTAAAGAAATAAAATTTAAAAAGGAAGGTGGATTAGCATACTTTTATTTTAAAAAGAAACTGATTAATATATCTTATAATACTTTGAATGATTATTTTAAAAAAAATAATTTAAGTTCAGTAACGATAAAAAATAGAATGTTACTACAAGTAATTGAACATGAACTCGACCATGCCTTTATGCATAAAATTCGTTCTTCTTATAATGTATTAGCACCATCTTATAAACATCAAATACAAATAAAAGAGTTTAATTATTTTATTAATTCAATCAAATGTATAGATATAATTACAGGAATACATTTTTCTCTATCACCATTTCTCGGCGATATGTATTTAGAACATCGGGCTAATACTTTTGGATATTTAAAAAGTATAAAAAGGATTAAAAAGAAATATGCTAGATTTCTGTCCAAAGATATTTATAAAAAACTATATAGTGAGACTTTTTTAAATATCGCCAATCTTTATTCTTATGATGATAAAGCTCCATTTAAAATTCAAGATGAAGTTTATTATAAATTATATGGAAAACAATTTAAAGATGAAAGTCCCAAGGAGTTTATTGATGAAAGTTATGAAAGAACTAAAGACTTATTTGAAAATTTGTTTGATGAAGAAATAGATGAGGTGACACTATTTGAGTTACATCGCATTATGATTGGAGAGCAAACAATAAAAGATTATGATTTAAAAGAATTTGTTTCTGCAGGTGATGGAAATACTTTCATTGAAAATATTAAAAATAAAAAATAAAAAATAAATTTTAGTAAAATTAGGTAGTTAAAGCCTAGTTTTTTTGTTATAATTAAAAAGGTGAGGTGAGACACTTATGGGTAAGTCAAGAAGTGAATTAAGAGAAAAAGCAATGGTTATTTTATATCAAATAGATACGATGAGTAAAAGTGATGTTTCTTGGACAGTTGATGACTATATTAATAATAATTTAGAAATAGATAATGAATTTGTTAAATCTTTAGTTTATGGTGTAGTTACTTATCAAAGTGTTATAGATGATTTAGCTAATAAATATATGAAAGAGTGGGATATTTCAAGAATCGATAAGACTGGGGCGGCAATTCTTCGTATTGCTATTTATGAAATTAAATATACGGATACACCTTCTATTGTCTCAATTAATGAAGCTATTGAACTAGCTAAGAAATATAGTGATGATAATGTTCGAAAAATAATTAATGCCGTATTGGATAAGATTGTGAATGAATAGAGTTAATGGTTATATCATTTTAGATGATTATATTGCTGAAGAAGAAAGAGAAACAGAAAAATTTCAAAGTTCTTCAAAAGGTGTTAAAGAAGGAAAGTTAAGATTTTGGTTAGAAATAGAAAATAACAAATCAGTCTTCTTTAAGCTTTGTGGGGGAAATGAGTTTAATGAACTTATCGCTGAAGAAATATTAAACATATTGGGCATTCCTTGTGCTCATTATGATTTAGCTATCTTTAATGGAATTAAAGGTGTTATTTCTTATGATTATAAAGAAAAAGATACGAAATACATCAAAGGCTATACGATATTAAAAGAATATTATGACTATTTAGAAACTAATGATAAATTTGAGGATTTATTACCCGATGAGAAGATAGATTTTATGGATGATGAAGATGCTTATAGCCGTTTAGATATAATTTGGGATGCCTTATATTATCATTATCGAGATAGAGAAAATGTTTATGAAATTGTTAAAAAATTAATGCAAGATTTAGTAATAAAAAGAAATATTGATTTAATCCTCCTTAATAATGATGACCTTGCTCATAACTGGGAAATTATGGAGAATGTTAAAGAAATTTCCTTAAGTCCTTATTTTGATAATACAAGATTTTTTGAGACAGATGATATAATACTTCAAACAACTTATGGTAAAGATAATACTATTAAAGAAGATTTAGAAGAGTATATGAGATTGTCTAGTAGTGAATTTATCTTAGAATTTAACCATCTATTTAATAAAATAGATGGTGCATTATTAGGTAATGCGATAAAAAAAGCAATAGAAAGAACTAATCATAAACCAAATGAAGAATATATCAAAAGAATATTTCAAATATTCAATCAAAATAAAAAAGAAATAGAGGAAGTTATAGAAAATTATCAAGAAAATAAGAAACTAGGTGATTAAATGGATAATAAATATTATAGTATTACAGCTTTAAATCGAGCTATTAAAAACATGTTTGAAAGAGAACCAGCTCTATTAGATATTTATATCAAAGGAGAAATAAGTAATTTTAAACATCATACAAGAGGACATTTTTATTTTACTTTAAAAGATGAAACTAGTCGTATTGCGGCCGTTATGTTTAATAGCTATGCCTCTAAAATCAATTTTGAACCTGTTGATGGAATGAAAGTGCTAGTTCATGGTCGAGTAGCAGTCTATGAAGCAAATGGTGGATATCAAATATATGTTACCGAAATGAGCGAAGATGGAATTGGAAATCTTTACCTCGAATATGAAAAATTAAAAAAGAAATTGCAAAGTGAAGGTTTATTTGACCCTAGTCATAAAAAAGAAATTCCTAGATTTCCGAAAACGATTGGGATAATTACCGCCCCAACAGGTGCTGCAATAAGAGATATTTTGAGTACAATTAAAAGAAGATACCCAATTTGTAAAACAATTTTATTTCCAGCACTAGTTCAAGGAGCAACTGCCAAAGATAGTATTGTTAAACAACTACAGAAAGCTCGGGAATATGATTTAGATGTTATCATCTGTGGTCGAGGTGGTGGCTCTATTGAAGACTTATGGGCTTTTAATGAAGAATGTGTAGCAAGAGAAATCTACGCCTGTAACATTCCTATAATCAGTGCTGTTGGGCATGAAGTCGATTTTACAATTGCTGATTTTGTTGCTGATTTAAGGGCTCCAACTCCTACTGGAGCAGCCGAGATGGCCGTTCCTAACCTAACTGATATTAATAATCTACTTAGTCAATATAAGATTAGAGCTAATGAAGGGATTAATAACTATATCAAAAAAATGAATGTCCAATATGATAGTTTAAAAGATAGTTTTGTTCTTAAAAATCCGATGTCCATGTATGAAGTAAAAGAACAAAAATTAGATAACTTTATTGATGTTTTAAATAAGAATATTACGAATATGCTAGATAACTATACAATTAGATTAGATAATATTAAAAATAATTACGTAATTAAAAATCCTCAGAGTTTATTTGAAAAGATGGAACATCAATATACAATGTTAGTAAATACTTTAAAACTAGTAAATCCCTTAAATATCTTAAGTAAAGGTTATAGTATTGTGTCTATTAATGATAACGTTATTAAAGAAAGTACAGCTTTAAAGAAAGATGATATAATAGATATAAGATTACATCAAGGTGCGTTAAAAGCTAAAATTATAGAAAAGAGTGATGAAAATGAAAAATGAAGAAAAAAGCTTTGAAGATGCTTTAAAAGAATTAGAAATAATTGTTAAAGAATTAGAAGAAGGGAAAACACCTTTAGAAGAAGCTATTGATAAATACAGCGAAGCGATGAAATTAGTTAAATATTGTGGGGAAAAATTAAAAAGTGCCCAAGATAGAGTTAATAAAATCTTAAATAGTGATGGTACTTTAGAAGATTTCGATATTAAAGATGAATAAAATTACTTTACTTGAAGAATTAAGAATTTATTTGGGAGCTTATTATGGAGTAGCAGAGATGGATGAATATGGGACAAAAGTTTATGTTTTAAAAGAAATTGAGGACTATATAAGAGATTTTATTAAAGCTAACCCATCTTTTTCATGTGATTATGATAGTGAATGTCGAAAAGTTGAAAATTTACCTTTAAAAAGAAAATTACAAGATAGTTTGTATCTCCTTCATAAAATGAATGCACCTTATGATTTGATTTTATTAATTAAGAAAAAGCTTAAAAATATTGAGGATTAATTATTCCTTTGAAAAAATATATATGTATAGCAAATATTCCTTTGAAAAAGTCGTAAATTTATCTTAATTAGGAATAAATTATAGATGGCAATGTTTCTCAAATAATTGCCATTTTTTGGTGTGATAAGATTATTTATTATTGCCATAATAAAGTTAGGTGGTAATGATGAAAAAGAGATTTATAATATTTAGTTTATTGACATTTTTAATGCCTTTACAAGTACTAGCTTATTCTAATTATATAATCCCTGGGGGCGAAAATATTGGTATAGAGGTATATAATAAAGGTATTATGGTTGTCGGTTTCTATAAAGTTAATGGGGAATATCCAAAAACTAATTTAGAAGCTGGAGATAGTATTATTAAAATTGGTAATGAGAGTGTTAATACAGTTAATGAACTTGTTACTGCAATAGATAAAAATATTAAAAATAATATAGTTGAAGTAACTTTTGTAAAAGATAATAAAGAATATAAAACAGAGTTAGAAGTATCTTTATTTGATGGAATTTATAAGACAGGTTTATATGTTAAAGATAGCTTAAATGGAATAGGTACCCTTACATATATTGACCCAGAAAGTAAAATATATGGTGCTTTAGGCCATGAAATATTAGAAAGTAATACAAATAAAAGAATTGAAGTTAAAACAGGGAATATTTTTGATAGTGAAGTGGTAAAAATTGTTAAAAGTACCGATGGAGTTCCAGGTTCTAAGAAAGCTAAAATAGATTATAATACGGAACTAGGTACAGTAACTAAAAACACTAGTTCGGGAATATTTGGACTTTATAGTAGTAATTTACCTTCAAAAGATTCTAAGAAAGTGGCAAATATTTCCGAAGTAGAACTTGGAGAAGCTAGTATTTATACTGTTTTAAATGGAAGTGCTGAAAAGGAATATAAAATTAATATTTCTAAAATAGATAAAGATAGTAAAATCAAAAATTTCTATTTTGAAATTATTGATGAAGAGCTGTTAAATGCGACAGGTGGGGTTGTCCAAGGAATGAGTGGAAGTCCAATCATTCAAGATGATAAAATTATCGGAGCAGTTACTCATGTAATTGTCGATGATGTCAAAAAAGGATACGGAATTAGTATAGTGACTATGTTAGAAGAGGGAGAAAGGTAACTTAAAAGTTATCTTTTTTAGTGTCATGAGTTATTTTTTTTGTTATAATTAAGATAGCGAAAGATGTGAGTGTTTATGAAGAAAAAAACGATAGATATTATTTGTCCTCTTTATAATGCTGAAGAATACATCATAAATTTACATAATTCGTTTCTTAGGCAAAAAAATGTTACTCTTGAAAATATTAGATATATATTAACAGAAAGTACAGATAATACGGAGAATTTACTAATAAAAAATAACATTAAATATAAAAAAATTGCTAAAAAAGACTTTTCTCATAGCTTAGTGAGAGAAAAAGAGGCTTTTTTAAGTAAAGCAGATGTATTAGTCTTCGTAACCCAAGATGTTATAATAAAAAGAGATGACTGGCTTTATAATTTAGTTTCACCTCTTAACGAAGAGGTTGTAGCAAGTTATTCAAGGCAATTACCAAAATATAATAATATAGAAAAATATACCAGAGAAAAAAATTATCCTAATAAATCAAGTGTTGTTTCTAAAAAGGATATTGAAAAATTGGGATTGAGAACTTTCTTTTTTAGCGATGCATCTTCGGCTATTTTAAAAGATGTCTTTGTAAAATTAAAAGGGTATGATAATAAAAATTTATCTATAAGTGAAGATATGTATTTTGCTTACAAAGTTATAATGGCTGGTTATAAAATAAAATATTGTGCTGATTCCGAAGTCATCCATTCTCATAAATTTACTTTAAAGCAAATTTATGATAGATATAAACTTACCGGTAAGTTTTTTAAAGAAAATAGCTATTTAAATCGATATGGTACTACAGACAGCGGTAAAGACTTAGCTTTTTATATTTTCAAAAGAATATGGCAAGAAAAAAGATTTTTCCTTTTATTTAGATATCCTTTTGATATGCTAGCTAGGTTACTTGGAATGAAGGTGGGAATGAAGTGAAATGTTTAATAGTATTAGAAAATCACTTTTATTTAGATAAAAATAAAAACGTTTGGTGTGATAGAGTAGTTGACTATAACTACTTGCAAAGATATTTAAATATTTTTGATAAAATTTTATTAACTGGAAGATGCGAAGTTATAGATTATGTAATTAAAGATAAATTATTAGTTTCTGGTAAAAATGTGGAATTTGTTCCAATGCCCAATTTTATAGGTGTTAAAGGTTTAATAAAAAATATTTTTAAAATTAAAAAAGTTGTTAAAGATTCTATAAAAAAATGTGATTGTGCTATTTTTAGGGTTCCAACCCATTTGGCTATATTTACTTATAAAGAAGTAATAAGACAAAAAAAGCCTTTAGCGTTTGAATTTATGATGGCTGCTAATAAATTCTTTGAGGGAACTAGTTTTATAAACTCAATATTAAATATAATGATTGATAAAAAAGTGAAAAAGATGTGCTTACAAGCTGATGGCGTTTCTTATGTAACTAAAAGTATTTTACAAAAAAGTTATCCTTGTAAAGCTTTACTTGAACCAAATAATCCAAATTATTTTACTGCTAGTTATTCTTCGATTGATTTAGAATTAACTGATTACTTTCAACAACATTGGGCGATAAAAAAGGAGCCAAAAATATTTAAATTAGTGCATATTGGATATATGGATTCATATCGAAAAGGACAAGATATATTAATTAAAGTTGCAAAAGAACTTCAAAATCGAAAATATAATTTTGAATTAACCTTTGTTGGAGATGGCAATAAAAAAATAGAATTTATGGAATTAACTAAAAAGCTAGGTTTAGAAAAAAACATAAATTTTATTGGAAAAGTTAAAGATAAAAAAGAAATCTTAGAAATAATTAGAAATTCTCACATATTTGTTTTTCCAACGAAATCAGAAGGATTACCAAGAACGTTGATAGAAGCGATGTCGCAGAGCCTTCCATGTCTTGCCAGCTCTGTTGATGGTATTCCAGAGTTATTAGAAAAAGATTTTTTAATAGATTATGATGACATTGAAGGATATGTAAAAAAAATTATAGAATTGATTAATAATTGGAAATTATGTATATCAGTGGGCAAAAAAAATTATCAAAAAGCTTTAGATTATAGAAAAGATAAATTAGATGTAAAAAGAAATGAATTTTATAAAAAAATATATGAGTTAGGAGTAAAGAAATGAAAATAGCTATTTTAGTTCAAAGAAATTATACTCATGGAGGATCATTTAAAATTCTTTCTTGGTTAGCTAATGAATTAGCAAAGGAAAACGACGTTTATTATTTAAATTTAAGCAATGATGAGAACTATTTTCCTCTTTCTAAAGAAATAAAATATATAAAATTAAATTGTTTAAAAAGTAATAGTTTTTTAGAAAGAAATACAATTGGTTTTATAAAATCTATATTTAGTTTAAAAAAAATATATAGAGAAAATAAATTTGACCTTTTTATAAACTTTGGTGATCACTCGATTTATAGTTTAATATTTTTAAAATTTATTTTAAAAATTAAAATAATAGTATCTCAAAGAGTTGATCCATATTCTTGCAAGAAACTTAGTGATAAAATTCGTTTTTGGTTATATAGATTTTGTGATGGATTAGTTTGTCAAACAAAGGAAACACTAAATTCTTTTCCAAATAAAACAAAAAAAAGAACTAATGCTATTATTATTCCTAACCCTGTTTTAAATGTACCAGAAGAAAAATGGTCAAAAGACAATAATGATAATTACATTTTATCTTTAGGAAGAATTGATTTTAAGCAAAAAAGACAAGATGTATTATTAGCTGCAATGAAAAGAATATTACTTAAACACAAAGATGAAAAGCTTTTGCTTTTTGGCAATGGTGATCAAAAGAATTTAGAAAAACTAAGAAAAATAATAAGAGATAATAGGTTAGAAGAAAATGTTAAGTATATGGGAATTACAAAAGAACCATTTAATGTATTAAGAAAAGCAAAAATGTTAGTATTATCCTCTGATTATGAGGGGATTCCTAATGTATTAATTGAAGGTATGGCAGTTGGTGTTCCTATAATTTCTACTAATTATAGTCCAGGTGGAGTAGATAGTCTATTAATTAATAATGAAAGTGCATTGATTGTTCCATGTAATAATCCTGAAAAGTTATCTTTAGCTATTGAAACTTATTTAAACGATCCTTTATTTGCTGAAAGGATGGCTTTAAAAGCTACGAGTTCTTTATCCTTGTATAGAGAAGAGAAAATTATATTATTATGGAAAAATTATTTATGTTCAACAATAAAAAGGTGATGGTAAAATGTTTGTTTTGTTAAATGTTATATTTTTGTTTAGTCAATTGTTTTATTACAAAAAGAAATTTAATAATTATTTGAATTATATTAGTATTTTTAATAGTATATGGATGGTTATGATAATATTAAGTTCTTTTAATATTTTAGGAACCAAGATAGAAAATAGTATCATCTATTTTTATATTTATTTGATGCTTATTACTTTTAACATTTCTTCGATTTTCTTTCTAAAGATTAAAAGAAAAAAAATTGACGAAAAATATGAGTATAAGCCAATGAATTATTTTTTTACAATATTAATAATTTTATGTTTAATAGTTTTAGCTACTAAAATACCTCGAATTTTATCAATTTTTAAAAAAGGCGGTTTTTCATTAATTAGAAAAAGTTACTTAAATTCTAGTAATTCTGATAGTTTTGTTGGTGGAGTTTTTATTACTTGGTTTATAAATGCTGTAATAATTTCCGTTTTTACTCTATCTTTAGTTGAGTTATTTAACAAAAAACATAATAAAAATACTATTTTAATATTTGTTATAAGTACAATATGCATTCTCATTTATATGCTATTAACTGGTGGTAGATTTATTTTATTTGAAATATTACTTTTATTGGTTTTAGAAATTATAATTCATAAAAATAAGTCTTTTAAAAATAAAATTAAAATAAAATATGTTCTTCCTATTTTTATAATAATATACATAATATATAAAATATCTTTGGAAAGAACATTAAGTGGTTTAAATATTCTTGGTAATGTTTATGTTTATTTTTTTGCTAGTATTAATATGCTAGATAAATTATTTGGTGATTTAAAATTTCATACTTTGATGCATGGAGGAATTTTGTTTAGTGGCTTGTTATCTCCTATGTATATTGTTATCAATAAATTATTTAATAAATCATTAGAATTGCCTTTAGCTATTCTTAATAAAACTACTTCTCAATTTATTTGGATAACACCTACTATTCATATGAATAATAATTGTACGTTTTTATATGCTGCCTTAAGAGATTTTGGCGTAGTAGGAATTATTATCTATTCTATTTTTCTTTCATATATCTTAGCAAAAGTTTACCAAAATTTTAAAAATAATAATAATATTTTTAACGAAGCAATTTATATTTATATATTTATGGTTTCCATGTTATTATTATTTGAGTGGCAATTTGCAAGACCAAATGTCATTTTCACAATAATATTATTAATGCTATATGAAAAAATATATAGGGTAACAATTAAAAAGTAGGGATATTATGAATAAAATTTTTATTAAGTTAAAAAAACATAAAGATAAATTACTAAATAAAATATTTGCCAAAAAAAGGGTAAATAAATTAAAAAATAAAAACTTTACAATTATATCTAATAATTGTTGGGCTGGATATGTATATCGCTTTTTTGGTATGGAGTATCTTACTCCTACAATAGGATTATATTTTTTTTCAGATGACTATATAAAATTTATCTCGAATTTAAAATATTATCTTTCTTTAGAAATTCAATTTCTTCATATTGAAGAAAGTAAACATTATAATGTTTTACGAAAAAAGAAACAATCAAATGTTCCGATAGGAAGATTAGATGATATTGAAATTGTATTTTTACACTATAAAACAGAAGAAGAGGCAAGAGAAAAATGGGAAAAAAGAAAAAAAAGAGTTAATTATTCAAATTTATTTATAAAATATAGTTTAATGAATGATTGGAACGAAGAAGATATAATTAAATTTGAAAAATTACCATATGAAAACAAATTTTTCTTTTGTCATCAAAAAAAATTCTTGAAATATAAAGATTCTATTTACTATAAAGGATTTGAAGAAGAAAATAGTCTTTTAAACGATACTGACTATTTTGATAGGTATATAAATATATATGATTTTTTAAATCAATCAAAAAAGGTTTTAATTTTAAGAGAGCCTAAAGATTCTTATTTTTTAAAATATTTAAATTATAGCGACTTATATAATTTTTATGATTCAAAAAGAAAAAAGACTTTTTTATTTAAACTGATTTATAAAGCAAATATTCATATGTTTTCTTATTTTTATGATAAATGGAAACGAAATATGAATGATTATAAATACGTTATTCTTTTTGATAACGGCTATCGAAAAGATATTACAAAATTTATTAAAAAGAAAAATAAGAATATAAAAATTTATTTCTTTTTTTGGAATCCAATAACTGAAGATAAGGAAAAAATATTAAAAGATAGAAATATTGATGAATTTTATTCTTACAATATTTTAGATTGTAAAAAATATAACTTAAAATATAATACACAATTTTATACAAAAAACATTTTCCTAAAAGAGCAAGAGAAAAAAGATGACATTTTATTTTTAGGTAGTGATAAAGGAAGAAAAAAAATAATTGACACTTTAAAGGCGAAATTTGAAAAAAAGAATCTTAATTGTAATTTTTTGATTATAAATAAAGAAAAAGATTTTGTGTCTTATTCTAAATATCTTTCAATGATTTCTTCATGTAGAGCTTTATTAGATATAGTAAATAAAAATACTTCTGGTTTAACGTTAAGAGTTTTGGAATCAATTTTTTTTAGTAAAAAGCTGATTTCTAATAATAAAGATTTAATAAATTATGATTTTTATGATTCCTCGAGAATATTTATACTAGATTATGATAATTTAGATGAACTTGACATTTTTTTGAAAAAAGATTATAAAAAAGTAGAAGAAGAAATTTTAGATAATTACGATTTTGAAAGTTGGCTGAAGAGATTTTTTAAGAGGTGATTTATGTGACACTAAAAAAAGGAATATTGTATGTTTTTATAGCTAATTTTATAAATTTGGTTGTAAGTTTTTTTACAGGATTTATACTTCCTAAATATCTTTCTATTAATACATATTCTTCAATTAAACTTTTTCAATTATATATCACATACATTGGAATATTACATTTAGGTTTTTCGGACGGAATGTATTTAAGAATTGGGGGGGAAAAGATTAATGAATTAGATAAAAAATTTTTATTTAAAGAATTTAGTACATTTGTAATTTTTCAAAGTATTATTCAAATTGTATTGATTATTATTTCTATATTCTTAAAAAACATTATAATCTTTTTTTGTTCATTAGTTATTATCCCAATTCAAATTTCTAACTATATTAGAAATTTATACCAAGCATCAGGGCAATTTAAAGAATACTCTAGGTTTACGAATATAAATACTATATTAATATTTATTATAAATGTTAGCTTATTATTTCTTATAAAGACTGATAATAGTATTTTTTATTTAATTGGCTATGTGATTTCATATTATATATATTTATTTTTTATTCTTATTAATTTATTTAATAAGATTGGGATTAATAAACTATGTTTTAGTTTGAAAGTTTTTAAAGATAATATTAAGTCAGGTTTTTTTCTAATGATTGGCAATTTCTGTAATGTAATATTTACTGGAATTGACCGCTTGTTTGTTCAAAATTTGTTAGGAGTAGTAGAGTTCGCATATTATTCGTTTGCAGTTAGTATAGAAGGTCTTTTAAATACTTTTATAAATCCTGTAACAACAGTTATGTATAATTATTTTTGCAATAATAGTAGTAGTACAAATGTTAAGAAAATAAAAAATATTGTTTTAATATTTGGAGGAATTTTAATTTCTTCAGCATTTTTAATAAAAATTTTAGTTGAATTATTTTTAGGTAAATATATTGCGTCTTTGAGTGTCTTATATATATTGTTTGCAGCCCAATATTTTTCTTTTATAATTAAATGTGTTCATTTAAATTTATTTAAAGCTAAAAAATTACAAAATATCTATTTTGGTTTAATGGTTATTATTATAATTTTATCTATTATATTAAATTTAATTTTCTTTAATATAGAAAATAGCATTGTGTATATAGCTTATGCTACTTTAGTGGTTAATTTTATTTGGTTTTTAGTGGGAGAATTATATTTTAAAGATTATTGGCTAAATTACAAAGAATATTTTTATGTTGCTATTATACTTATATCATTTATGCTTTTAAATACATTTATGAGTAATAACTATGGAGCTTTTATTATATATATAGTAATTTATTTAATTTTTACTGTTATTTTAAATAATGAAACGTTTACTTACCTAGTTAAAGAACTAACTAAATTTTTGAAAAAGAAACATAAAAATGCGTTTGCTAGTGAGATTGAAAAAAGCCCCTTGACAAATAAAAAGATTTGAGTATAATAAAGACCACTAGAGAATTAATGCTCAAAATTAAGAAAAGAAAAAAGGTGAGATTATGGCTAGAAATAATAAAGAGAAAAATAAGAAAAAACCATTCTTTTTCAGAAAATGGGTTATAGGCTTAGCTACTGCTTTGGGAATTAGTGTTGCTGGTTTAGGCGTACATGAAATGGTGTCTAGATATGAAGATAAACAATTAGAAAAAGGTATCGATGGTGAAGAATTACCTAAAGAAATAAATGAAGAATATAAAGATACTTCTAAAGATGATGAAGTAGTAATAAAAAAAGAAAAAGAAGAAAAAGAAAATAAAGAAAAAATAAAAAAAGAAGATAAAGCCGATGAAGTGAAGGAAGAAAAAGAGTTTAAAGAACCAGTTAGTAATTCTTCCAAGGATAAATCTTTAAAAGAAGAAAACATAAATAATATTTATGTTGGCGATTTAATAATTCCAATTATTAAAGATTTTAAAACAAATTCTATTATTGATGCTTTAAATGATGTAGGATATGACTCTTCTTTAACTTCAAGAGCAAGACTTGCAGTTTACTTTAATATCGTTAATAGTGAGGAAGAATTTGGAGGATTAGCAATACAAAATACAACTTTACTAGAGTGTCTAAGAGAGTATGCTAGAAATTTACAAAATAGTGTTCATGATGATTATGCTAAAGTTCTAGATGATACAGCATTAAAAAATAGTGTTCCTGATACTAATAGTCCTAGTTATGGTGATAATACTTCAGATAATGGGAACGAGAACAATAATGATGATGAAAAAGACAAAGATAAGGACGATGATAAGAAAAAACCTCAAAAAGATAAACATAAATGGGGTCCATGGTTACCATTAGATGATGATTATGAACATCGTTATCGTGATGATGGAAAAGAAGAAAAGCAACTTCATCCATCTTATGGTGAATGGTCTGATAATGGCGATGATACAAAATCAAGAACATGTGGTAATTGTAATCACATAGAAAAAAAGCCTTATGTTTGGGGAGAATGGTTAAGCATAAATGATGATTATGAACATCGCTTTAGAGAAGATGGAAAAGAAGATAAACAACTTCATCCATTTGGAGAGTTTATAGATAATGGCGATGGTACTGAAACGAAGACTTGTCCTAATTGCGGTCATAAGGTAACAAAAAAGATAGAAGAAGAACATCAACATAATTGTATAAAACAAGCACCAGTATCACTTAATGCAACTGATGAAGAAAATTGTCAAGCAATTTACTTTAAGTGTCCAGATGATGATTATATTGATGAGTCATTAACTGAATATGTACCACATGATCTTCCTGATACACCAGAAGATGTCTTAGGTGATGAAGGATTATTTAGATGTAATACTTGTGGTATGGAAATTATCAAGGAAATTGAAAAACCACCACATGAACATCATCCAGAGGAGCAAGCACCAGTATCACTTAATAAAACTGACAAAGAAAATTGTGCTGTAATATATCACAAATGTCCAGATGATGATTATATTGATGAATCACTAACTGAATATGTACCACATGATCTTCCTGATACACCAGAAGATGTCTTAGGTGATGAAGGATTATTTACTTGTAGAACTTGCGGAATGCAAATTATCAAGAAAATTACTGGTACAGTAGAAGAAGTTAATGAAGAACCTGATGATTTAACAGTTGACTTTGATCCATCTTCTTTTAATAATGAAGAATACGAATTTATGGATGAAGAAGAAAGCAGCTTAGAACAAGTAGAAATTATAAATAATGAAGAAGAAAAAGAAGAAGAGAAACTAGATGATGATAATGTTTTGTTACTCGAAGACAAAAGTGCAAAACCTTTAATAGAAGATCAACAAAAAGATTTAGAAACAGTATTAAATACGTTTGATACAGAGCTATATAAGAACTTATTTAAAAAGAAACAAATACTAGAACAATTTGCTAGTAAAGGAATAAAAAGTGACGAAACATTAAATTTATTAAGATATATTGATGTAATAAAATCAAATATGGTTCAAGAATTAGCTAATGCTTTAGTAAAAGAGGATTTAAAAAATTTGGAACAGGGAAGACCATTTACATTTAAAATTTAAAAAAAGAAAAAAGGGGTGATAAATTATGGAAAAGAAATGGTACCAAAAAATTAGTAACTGGTTATCAATTCTAGTTTGCATTATTTTAATACCATTACTATTAATTAATTTATCAATCATTCTTCAAGCTAAAAATAATGAAGATGTTGTACCAAGTGTATTTGGATATAAACCATTTATTGTCTTATCAGGTTCAATGGAAACGGAAATTTTTAGAGGAGATTTGATTATAGTAAAAGATACTAATCCAAAAGATTTAAAAATTAATGATGTTATAGCGTTTCGAGATGTAGAAAATACCGTTACAACTCATAGAATAATTGATATTATCGAAAAAGATGAAAAAATCTACTTTGTTACTAAAGGTGATAATAATAGTTCTCAAGACCAAAATTTAGTAGAACTTAGTGCTGTTGAAGGATTATATGTTACTAAAATAACAGGACTGGGAAATATTTTCAATTCTTTAGCTAAACCAACAAATATTATTATTCTATTTCTAATCGTAACTTTAGGATTTGGAATTGGTTTTTATATTTCAACTAAAAAAGAAAGAAATATTGAACATCAAGAATTTTTAGAATATAAAAGACAAAAACAATTACAAGAAAAAATTAAGGAAGAAAACACTGGAAATGACAAGTAGTCAATCAAAAGAAGTAAAAAAAAGCGATGCCAGTAAAGAAAAATGATGTAACCATTCAAAAAAGAATGTTACATATATAGGGAAAAATGAATTTTAAATAAATTATTTTCCTTTCGCATAATTAATTTATGCTTCTTACCAAAAATTACAATTTAGGGGGAGGTGAGATAATGAAAAAGGCTAGAAACATATTAGTTGTAACATTAATGTTATTAGCAGTATTAAGTTTTGGTTCAGTTGCTAATACTTATGCTAAATATACTAGTACTGCTGATTTATCTGATACTGCTAAGGTGGCTAAATGGGATATCGAAGTTGGTGGTGAAAAGATTTGGGATGCAGAAGCAAACCTATCAGTAGCTTTATTTACAGATGATATCATTGCTCCAGGTAGTGAAGGTTCAGCAACTATTCCAACAATTACTAATAATTCTGAAGTTGATGCAACTTATTCAATCACTTTTAGTGAATTAAAAAATGAATCAGGAATTCCTTTAGAATATTCTACAGATAATGGTACTACTTGGAATAGTATTGATGATGTTGAAGCTATTACAGGAAATATTGCTAAAGGTGATACTGTAACTTTAACTGATGCAATTAAATGGAGATGGGCTTACTACGTAAGTGATGACCAAGATGGTACAGACACTGATTTAGGTAAAACAGCTGCATTAGCTACTGATGAAAGTGGAATTCCATCAATCGAATTATCATTAAGTATTACAGCTACTCAAGCTGCTCCAGTTGCTACACCATAGTAACTATTAGGAAGTGTTTAACTTCCAATTAAGTCTATGAAATTCATAGATTTAATTGGAAACTAAATAGTATTAAATTATAGGGGGAAGTGATTCTATGGCTTATAGAAACTATAATGAAAAAATAAAAACTAATAAAATCATTATGACAATTCTAATAATTATTATAATTATCTTAATGATTACTAGTTGTACATCTTTGTTTTGGGGAAAAATTGGTAATCCCTTTAATAATTCTACAGAACTAGAAATAGATGATGACAAACATCTTAAAGAAAGTAGAAATAATGAATTACAATTTATTGCACCTATTGGAGAAACCTATATTGGAAGTATTTATCGTATCGAGTTTACACTTGATAAAATAGATGCTAAAGAATTTACTTGTACAACATCTGATGCTGATATAGCTGTGTGTATTGTTAAAGGTAACTATGTTGAAGTTTATGCCATCAAAGAAGGTAATGTTACAATCTCTATAATTACTGAAACTAATAATAAAAAATATATTGGTACTCATGAATTGACTATTAAAGATGAAAGTAAGCCAGTTAGTGAAGGAGTAGTCTTTACTAGAACAAAAAATACTATTTATCTAAATGAAAACAATACTTTAAAAATACCTTATAAATTAATTAATATTGCTGGTGATTTAAGTGTTATTAGTAGTGATTCCTCTATTGCGACAGTAGAACTAATAAATAACGAAGTAATAGTAAAAGCATTTAAAGAAGGAAATGTTAAAATTACTCTTACAGTATCTAAAGATGGTAAAGAATATCAAACAAGTTGTATTATAACTGTTAAAAAAGAAAGACCTAGTGGTACAGAAAATAATGACTCCAATAACTATTATTACAACATTACTACAAATAAATATGAACTAGCTTATACAAGCAAAGATAATAGAAAAAATTTAATTCTAGAAACCAATTTATTTAATGAAGGCAAAATAAACGTTCAAAATATTCTAGGTGGTATTCGTTTATCTAACAATTTAGGATATATCGATATAACTTCATCTAATCCAAATATTTTGGAAATAGGTTACAATCCTAAAGATAATGAGAAGATAAAAAATTATATATCTTATCTTGTTACAACAAAAAATAGTGGTAATGCCTCAATTACAATTAGTGGTAGTGCTAACAACAATCCATTCCCTACACGTACAATAAATGTTAATATTACAGCTAAATACTATGTAACATTGAATGCTCAAGATGGAGTATTTGCAAACAGTCTCAAAGAATATAGTTTTCTATTAAGTAATACTGAAGAGTTAGAATTAAGTAAATATATAGCTTATAAAGAAGCTGACAAACAAAACTGTTTATATTACACATTAGATAGTTTTAATACAATGCCAAATGGTTTAGGAACTAAGTATTCAAAAGATTCTAAATTTATTGCTACTAGTGATACAACTTTATATGCGGTTTATTCAAGTACTAGTACAAAAGAAGAAATTACAAAGACTGGGACAGCCTATTTAACTGACGTCGATATTTTCCATAATGAAGAATACTTTAATAAATATGGCAAAGATAAAGTTATTTATCCTGGAGCTTATGGTTCCTATATAATAACTATTGAAAATACATTAGATAGTGAAGTAAAAATAAATAAGATTAATTTAGAAGAAAAAACTATTTGCCAAGATAATTTAGGATGCTTAAATATGGGCTATATAATCAAATATTCGCACCCACAAGATAATAACTATACGTATTATTATGGAAGTAGTAATAAATATCAAACATTTAATGAAGATGCTAATATAATAAATATAAATGAAAGTAGAAGAGAAAGAAATATTGACTTTGGTATTAGTTTAAAACCAAAGGAGAAAATAGAAGTATCTTTACTTTGGAAATGGCTTGATAATGATGAATTAGATACAGCTATTGGTTCTTTAGGAAATAATAATCAATATGACTTATTAGTTAGTTTAGATTATGAAGTAACAGAAAGTGTTTGTAAATAGGAGAATAAAAGGGAGGTTGCCATTATGAATGCTGTTAAAAAAATTGTTGAAACAATAATAATGCTTTTATTAGTATTGACCTTGTTTATAAATGTTTCTAATTATATTCAAGTTAAAATACTTCATAAAAATATAGCGACTATTAATGGTTATGCATTTTTAGAAGTTGCTAGCGGCTCAATGGAACCTGTTTTAAACGTTGGAGATTTAGTAGTGATTAACACTAAAGATAAAGAAATAAATGAAAATGATGTTATAACATATTCGAGTTCTGATGGCTCTTTTGTAACTCATCGTGTAATGGAAAATTTAGATAGTGGACTTATTACTAAAGGAGATGCTAATAACGCTAAAGATAAAGATATTGTCAAGTCGGAAAATGTTATAGGGAAATACATCTTTAAAGTACCACATTTTGGAATTCTAGTAAGCTCCTTACAGAACCCTTTAACTTTAATATTAATCTTAATTATTGGAATTATTATTTGCATTTTAGCTAGTACTGATAAAAATGGGGTTCCTAAAGATATAACGGAAGAAGAAAAAAGATTTTTAGAATATCGGGAAAAGATATTATTTATAGAAAAATATAAAAATAGATTGAAAGTAGGTGATTAGATGAATAGTTTACTACATAGTAGAAGGTTTAAAAAGAATTTATTGAAGTGGTTAATAATGTATAGTATTTCTTTAGGTATGTTAACTATGGTAGTAACATATTCAAGATTTATCACCACTTATACTAGTACTGATGTTGCAAGACCTGCCAAATTTGCTCTAGATTTTGCTTATGAAAGAATATGTGATGGTCAAGAAAGTGGAACAGCTTGTGATTTAGGTTCAATGCGACCAGAAGAATATTTAGAATACGATTTTAATATCGATGCTAAAAAGAGCGAGGTTGATACACTAGTCGTCGCTAATATTACAATTGATGATAATTTTGAATTTGTTTCTTTACTACCAGTTAGTGGCAATAATATGAGTTATACTCTTTTAGCTAATGGTATTGAATTTAAAGGAACAATGCCAAAAGGAACTATAAATACTTATAAAATAAAATTAAGATATAAAGAATATAATACAGATGCTTATAAAACAGCAATTAATTATGATAGTATTTTAAAAGTAGATTATGCTGCTACACAAGATAGTAATTAAGGAGGGATAATATGAAAAATAAAACACGTATAAAACTTATTTTATATACTTTACTTGTTATATGTCTATTAGCTAGTTTTACTTATACTCCATCTGATGCTAAGTATTATAAGGAAGAAGAAAATGCTTTATTGTACAAAGCTAAGTTTAATCAAATGGGTGGATATTATATTGACGACACATCATCTAGTATGGGAGTTCAAGATGATTCAACTGCAACAAATATTCATTATAAGTTTAACTTTGTTCGTAGTTCTTCAATGAAAGAGAATGAAGTTGATACTTATTCCTTAATTTTACCTGATTCCAGTTGCTATAGTACATTCTTTGACGGTAATGCCAATATTGATGCTAGTAGTATTTCTTTTAATACATTAACAGGGATGGGAAATAGTATTATTGTTAATTTAACTTGTCCAGTTGATAAAGTAATAAAAGGTGATGCTATTAACTTATCAATCAATGTTAAACAACAATTCACTAATGAAAGAGAGTATGAATATGCTACAGGATTATTTAGTGTTAATACTGATAAATACTTAGAAGATAAAATAGATAAATTAGAAGATAATAACATTTATTTAATAAAAAGTAATCAAAATGATATTTATAATCGTTTTGTTAAACTTTTAAAAGAGTATATTCATAATAATGAAACAAGCTTTAATGAGGCGTTAAAAGATTATTTAATTGCTCCAAATACTTTGGATAGTTTATTAGATGAATATTTAAATTCAATATTTCCTAGTACAAATATAAATGTTAATGACCTAGAAAAGATAAGTGGAATTACTTTAAATAGTAACTTAGTTAAATATAATAGGCTAGTTATTAATGAAGAATTTAAGACTGAATTTAAACGTTACTTTGATTTAAGAAAAGATTTTTTACAAAATAATAGTATCTATTTATCAAAATTTAATAATTCAGCTATTTATAATCGCTTTATTAAGTATTTAAAAGAATATATCCATAATAATGAAGTGAGTTTCAATGAAGCATTAAAAGATTATTTAAATGATACTAAGACAATAGATAATCTATTGGAAGAATATATGATATCTATATTTACTGCTGATAGAGATAATATAACTGTTAATGATTTAACTAGAATTAGTGGTATAACTATTGGTAGTGATACTTCATACAATGAACTTATTATTACTGATACATTTAAGACCGAATTTAAACGTTACTTTGATTTAAGAGATTATATTGAAGGAAATAAAATTAAACTTTCGAAATTAAATACAGAAACAATAGAAGAGAGAATTATTACTTTACTAGATTCTTATAGTAGTAATGTTAACTCATCAGAAATAAGTATTTTTATAAGAGAACATTTAGAAGAAGCTAAAAGAGAAAATCCTCGTGAATATGCATCTATCGAAGGATTAAGTTATAGTGATACAAATACTCATGATGTAATTACTATTGATGCTAATTTTACAAGTTATGTTAAGACTTATTATAATAATAAAAACATGACTAATAATCTTAAAAATTTCTACTTCTTTAATGAAAACTTAAGTAGTGGAGAAATAAATGCTTTATTCTTTAAATATTTAGATGCTTATATGTATAAGAGTACATCAAATGAGTATGTAGCAATTAAAAATTATTTAGAGTCACAATTTGATGGTACTATTGATAATGTTAAAGATTTGGCTAAGAAGATTAATAGTGATTACTTTAGATATGATGAAAGTAATCATGCAATACAAATTACTTCGAGATTATATGACATAATAATAAATGGTGAAAGTTATGAAATACAAAAATCTCTTCCATTACAATGGAAAGTACAAAGATTAAAGACACAATTAGAACAAAATATTAGTGATATAACTATTATTGATGCGATTATAAATGATAGTAATTTCCAAAGTATTATTTCTGTTACTGGATTAGATGCAACAATTGATACAACAACTACAATTGTTAGTGGAACAAATAATATTGAACTTAAAATAACTTCTATTGCTGGAGAAAATAGTATAAATATTAAAATTAATATTACAACAGTTACAAGTGGTTCTACTGAAGATGCACCAACACCAGATGTTTCTGATACTCCATTAAAGGAAGAGGAAACAACTGAAATACCAACTGTTTCTTTAGAAGAAGATAGTAATCCGCCACTTTTAAAAGATACTTCTACTACTGAAGAAACAAAAGAAGAACAAGAAGAAACTACTAATCCAGCTGTTGATGGTGATAAACAAACAACAGATGAAATTGGAATTATAACATACCCATTAACTTCTATAGAAGATAATACATTAGGTGAGGAAAAGAAATATATTTATATAAAACCAGAAGATGAGTAATCCTCATCTCAGACCATTGACAAAGTCAATGGTCTTTCCTTTTTGTAGAAAAAGAAGTATATGTATGTCCAACAGGAGAAATATTAGAATTAAAAACAGTAGATAAGCAGGGATATAAAATATATAAGTCAAATAGAAAAAGTTGTGAAACATGTCCATTAAAAGAAAAATGTACAAAAAGTAATAACAAGACATATATGGCAAGATTATAAAGATGAAATAAATACAAGAAGATATGAAGAAATATTTAAAATGGAATATCCTAAAAGAAAGCAAACAGTTGAGCGAATATTTGCCGATTGTAAAGAACAACATGGATTAAGATTTACAAGAATAAGAGGATTAGAAAAAAATTCTAATCAAGTTCTCTTAATTTTTGCATGTCATAATCTTAAAAAAATGGCAATATGGAAAGCAAATAAAGATAAAAATAAAGGGAAAACTAGCAAAAATGATAATAAAAATACTATTTTCTTGTTAATAATCATAATAAAAAGAGCATTATTCAAAAATAATACCCTTTTGTCAGTAGTCTGAGAAGTAAATGTTTCTTAAAGTTCACGATATAAGCCAACTGCTATACCTAATATAGTAATATTATCAAATATTAGTGGTTCCATAGTATCGTTTTCAGGTTGTAATCTAATATGCCCATTTTCTTTGTAAAAAGTTTTCAAAGTAACTTCATTATCAGGTGTCATCGCAACAACTATATCGCCGTTTTTAGCTACACTTTGCTTTTGAACAATAACGATGTCTTTATCATATATACCTTTGTTGATCATTGAGTCACCACTAGCTTTTAAAGTAAATACTGTTTCTTTTTTAGGGATAATAGAAGCTGGTAGGGAAAACCATTCATCAGGTGTTTCAATCGCTTCAATTGGATTGCCACATGTTATTTTACCAAGAAGTGGTACTTTTACAATGTCATTATCCTTTTTCTCAAATTCATTTTCCACTAGCACTTCAATTGTTCTAAACTTGGAATTGGTTTTTCTAATACATCCAGCTTCCTCTAATTTTTTTAAGTGAGTATGAACAGTAGCAGGGGAAGATAAACCTAAAGCAGCACCAATTTCTCTAGTAGCAGGTGGATATCCATGTTCAACAGTGTATTTTTTGATATAAGTTAAGACATCAGCTTGTCTCTTTGTAATATTTTTTGCCATATTTTCCTCCTTACAAATACATCTTAGCATAGAAAATGTCAAAAGTCAAACAAATGTACATCAAATCGTTGACACGAACAATTGTATATAATAAAATAATTATAGAAAGAAGGAGTGATATTATGGAAAACAAAAAAGAAAGGATAGAAAATATTGTAACAATAGGATTATTTTATTTGTTACTTATCATCTTAGTTTTAGCATTTATAAATCGTTATGAAGAATTAAATACAATTGCCGAGGAAAGTAATATTGCTTCGTGTATCAATTATTAATTCTTTTTTTTTCTTTAAAAATGTTTTATAATGAAATAGTGAGAGATTATGAAAAAGAAAATTTTAATACCTTATTGTATGTATGGAAATGGTCACAGAGCAATCGCTAAATATATATCTGATTATTTTAGCGAGCAAGATAGCGAGTTAGAAATACTTAGTTTTGATTTACTAAAGTATTCGATTCCTTTTATTGGAACATTAAGCCAAAAATGGTGTGACTATTTAATGCTTAAACATCCTTTTATTTGGTCTTTAGTATATGACTCGTTTGATACAAAAATAACTGGAGCGATTTCGAATAAATTAAGTGTTCAATTATTTAATAATAAAAGAATGAAAAAATTAATTACGGATTATAAACCTGATTTAACTATTTCTACTCATTTTTATGGCAGTAGTTTAATTGATATGTATAATAGAAAAGGTCTTATAAATAGTAAGTTAATTACTGTTATAACAGATTACGAAGCTCATGAGATGTGGCTTAAAGGTTATAAAAAAGAACAAGCTATTATTGTTGGAGATAAAGATGAGGTTAAATATTTAAAGAAAAGAGGCGTAGATCCTTCAAAAATAAAACCTTATGGTATTCCAATAAGTCCGAAAGTAGAACCAAATTTTGATAAAGAAAAAGTATTAAAGAAATTAAAAATTTCTGGTTATCGTCCAATATGTTTATTCTTTGGTGGTGGCGGTAATGGTTCTAAAGCATCACTACCATATATTAGAAAAATAATTAAAATGAATTTAGATATTGATTTTTTATTCGTTGCTGGAAGAAATCAAGTATCAAAGAATAAAGTTGACAGATGGATAAAGGAATTTAATGCTACTAATATTCATACATTTGGTTTTGTTAATAATGTCCCTGAATTATTACAAATATGTGACTTTGTTATTTCTAAGCCAGGTGGAGCTCAAACAACTGAGAGTCTGTATTTTAAAAGACCAATACTTATGATTAACTGTTCAGGGGGACCAGAGCGAGCTAATTACAAGTATTTTGAGAAGAATAATTATGGTAAGAGATTTCGGACAGTATTTACTTTTTCTAAGTATTTAGAAGAAATCAATCGAAAACCAGAGTTACTTTCTATAATGAAGAAAAATATGTTAAAAAGCAAAAATGACCAAGCAATGAAAAAGTTATATGATCTTGCTATGAATATCTTAAAAGATTAGGAGAAGACTTTATGGGGTTTAATTATCAAAAATTAAAGAAAAAATATGAAAAATTATATAATGATACAATAGAGGAAAATAAAGATATTTTAATTGAGTCGTTTGTGGAATATTATGGAGAACAACATCGTGATGAAATTATAAGTAGATTTAATGAAATTGTTTTTGTTTATTTTATAAATTGGAATAATTTTTTTAATCATAGTTTTTCTCGTCTAAAAAATTTTTATTGTGAAAATAAACAAGCGATTTCAGAATCGGAACAAGAAATGTTTCAAGATTTTCAAGATTTTTTTAAATATCGAAGTAAAGCAAATGATGTTATTAAAGAATGTTTTGTTGGATCTTCAAATAAAAAAGTATTAAAAAAAGCATTGTTTGATAATGTGTTTAGAAATAGTTTAATAAAAGTTTTAAATGATAAAACTCCAACATATTTTGACCACTTTAAAAAAAATAAAATGCAAAGAATAATTTGTCTACCAATATTTATATTTTCTAAAGCAACTATAATTCATGAACTTAATCATGCTTTAACAGATATACCTCTTATTGCTCTGCATAATGACATTTATAAAAAATCGGGCTTTGAAACAATAGAAGAGGAAAGGATAATTAATGAGTTAATTAATGAAAGTATTGCTCTTGACATTTTAAAAATTTTTGAAAGACGTGGTGGAGATTTGAGTACACTTATTTTAGCTTATAACAAAAGTATTTATGAAAAAAATTTATATTTAATAAAAAAGTTTTATAAAGAATTTAAAAAAATAATAAAAGAATCCTATATAACTTTAAATAAAAATAATCTAGTACAAAGTGTAGGTAAAGAAAATTATAAAGAATTAGTTAACATGGTTAATAAGTATTATAGTAAAGATGGTGCTTTAATCAAGCAAACTAAGAAAAAGGCAAAAATTGTTAAAAAAGATATAGTTGAAAATATGCGAAAAAGAGTTGAAAATATAGAAGAACTAAAAAAAGAAGATTTAAAGATTTTCTATAAACAATTAGAACAAGAAGGTAAAAAGGTAACCATACTAAATGAATTAGAAGAAGAGAAGGAAGAAAATAATAATTCATTGCACTTTTAATTCTTCTTTTTTTTTGCTATACTTTATAAAAGAAATAGAAAGAGTTGATAAAAATGCCAGTTATAGATCAAGATTTACATCACGCAATAAATAGTTTGAGACTTTTAAGTGTTGATATGATAAGAGTAGCAGGAAGTGGACATCCTGGTATTGCCTTAGGAGCAGCACCAATTATCTATACTTTATATCAAAATCATTTAAAGATAAATCCCGCTGACCCTGATTGGGTTAATCGAGATCGTTTTGTTTTATCAGCAGGTCATGGTTCAGCTCTTCTTTATTCTTGTTTGTTTATGGCTGGTTTCGAAATTACTTTAGATGATTTACAAGCATTTAGAAAAATTGATTCGAAATGTCCAGGACATCCTGAATTAGGAAAAACTCCAGGAGTTGATTGTACAACAGGGCCACTTGGTCAAGGACTAGCTACTGCAGTAGGGATGGCTTTAGCAGAGCGTTATATTGCATCATATATTGGTAGTAAAGTAAAGCGTCAAGAACTTATTAATTATTATACTTATGTTTTAGCATCAGATGGGGACTTAATGGAAGGAGTAGCTACAGAAGCAGCAGCGATAGCAGGAATTCAAGGATTAGGTAAGTTAATTGTTTTATATGATTCTAACGACGTAACACTAGATGGGGAATTAGACTTATCAAGTAAAGAAGATATAACGAAAAAATATGATGCTTTAGGATGGCACGTTGATTATGTCAATGAAGGAAATGACCCCAAAGAAATAGATAAAGCAATTATAAGAGCTAAGAAAGTTACAGGGAAACCTTCCTTAATTGAAATTAAAACTATTATTGGACGAGGCAGTTATAATGAAGGAAAGAATATTGCTCATGGTAAGCCTTTAACAAAAGATGATATTGATAATTTAAGAATGAAAATGGGTATAACTACTAACACAATGGAAATTGAAGAACGGGCTTTAAAAAACATGCGTAAACCAATCGTGGAAAGGGTAAAAGAAGAATATAAACCTTGGGTCGAATATTTTAATAAGTTTAAAACTAGTAGTAATACAGATATAATGAAAATAGTTAGATTTTTAGAATTTGGCGAAATTAGTGCTAATTTTGATGCGAGAAATTTTCAAATCCAACCTAACTATAATGAAGAATTAAGAGAATCTAATTCCAAAATTATGAATGTTATTAGTGATAGAACACCTTTCTTTTTAGGAGGTTCAGCAGACCTTTCCTCATCTTGTAAAACAAATCTTTATAAAGAGGCTGAATTAACTAAACAATATCAACTAGGAAAAAATATTTACTTTGGAGTTCGAGAACATGCGATGGGAGCGATTTTAAATGGTATGGCTTTGTGTGGTTTGAAAGTTTTTGGTTCCACATTCTTAGCTTTCTCTGACTATTTAAAACCTGCTATTAGAATGAGTGCTTTAATGAGTCTTCCTGTAACTTATATTTTTACTCATGATTCGGTAGCTGTGGGACCTGATGGAGCAACACACGAGCCTGTTGAACAACTTACCTCTCTAAGGGCAACCCCAAATCTTGATGTTATAAGACCAGCTGATATCAATGAAGTAATTGGTTCATGGGAATATATTTTAAAAAATAAAAGACCAACTTGCTTAATTATTAGTAAACAAATGCAACATATTTTAGCAGGTACTAGTAGTTTGAGTGTATCTCGTGGTGCTTATATAATAAGTCGTGAACAAGCTAGAATTGATGCCTTAATAATTTCTTCTGGAACAGATATAACTACTAGTTGTTTAATTAAAGAAGAATTAAAAGCTTTAGGTAAAGATATCCGAGTAGTATCCATGCCTTCAATTAATATCTTTTTAGAACAACAAGCCGAATATCAAAAAGAAATTATTCCGCCAAATGTTAAAGTAATTGCTATTGAAACAAGTGATAAAACACCTTGGTTTAGATTTACAACACCTGAGAATGTCCTTGGAATATCTGACTTTGGCCTTAGTGGTGATAGTGAAGATGTCTTAAAAAAGATGGAATTTGATTATAATACAATTAAAAATAAAGTAGTGGAATTAATTAATAAATAAAACATTATTTGACAAAATATTTAAAGTTTTATTGCTACAATAATTGTGGTGATATTATATGAGAACATTTTATATCTTTAAGATTAATAAAGAATTTATTACTTTAACCGAAAAGAATCCTTATACTTTATATAAGACAATGGAATCTTTATATCATTTAAAGAATGATGATTTAGACTTAGGGTATAGTATGTTTAAGGAAATTACGAAAACTTTTGATAAGAATTCTCTAAACGAATATTTTTTCAAAAAATATCAAGATGATGAACATTATACAAAATATAGTAATCGACATATGTTAAATAATTTCTATACCGATGAACAGAGTAAGTTAATTATTAATAAGACTTTTTTGGTTTTAAAAACAACGAAAGTAAAGCCAACTTTCTTTAAAGATTTAAAAAAAGAAAATTCCCTTTTTGTTTGTGATTTTAATAATAAAGATTATTTTTGGTTAAAACAAGTAGTTTAGGGTTGAAATAGGTACTTAAAATTTAGTAAAATAAGAAATAAGTAAAGGAGAATGTTTATGTTACACGATATATTATTAATAGTAGTAGGACTTGTTATTGGACTAATAATCGGTTTTTTTGTAGCTAAAAAGTTATTTACAAAACAACTTAATGATAATCCGCCAATTAATGAGAAAATGATTGAAGCGATGATGAGTAGTATGGGTAGAAAACCAAGTCAAAAGCAAGTTAAACAAGTAATGCAACAAATGAATAGATATAAATAACTATATCTTTTTCTTTTGGCTTGTGATAATTAGTCGTATGGGAGGTTTATTAATGGAATTTGAAATATTAAATGATGAACAATTAATGGCTGTTTTATATTTGAAAGATGATTTAATGCACGTTTTTGGAGAAATGATCTATTCTAAAGATATTAATCAAAGCGTTTTTATGAAATTAAAGAAGAGATTAGAATTAATAGATAATGCCATAAATGCTTATGTTAAGGAAAGTGAAAATTGTTTTCCAATAGAATGCTTAGAAAGAGAAAATATTCTACCTCAACAAGTTTGTGAATTAAAAACTAATGTTTTAGGATATCATTTAAAAGATACAGAAGTGCTATTTGATGGAACTATAGAAAGCAATGGGTATTTAGAGTTTTCGCATGAAGACAAAGATTGGGGAACAAATATTTATGTAAAGAATAACATTCCTAAAGAAAAAAGTGTCGGTTATAAAGAATCGGGATATCATTATAATATGGGAATAAAATTTTATGATCCTGCAATGTATATGATTGAAAAATATACACCTTTAGGAATAGGTTATAGTAAAGATAAAGTATTAGTAAAAGAAATAAAGGATAGCAGATATAGATTTTAGTATATCCTCTTTTTTTGGTAGAATATTTTTTTATACTAGACATATTATTTACTAAGAATATTGACATTTGTTTTTGTAAACTACCAAATTACTTGCACATGATTTTTATATGTGATATTCTATAAATAAGATAAAAGGTGGTTAATTGATGAAATTTTTATATGAAAAAGTTTATAGCAATCAGTATTTTGCATTGATTTTATTTGTTACAATAGCTATTTTACTAATTTTATTTGGTTTAGTTTTATTAGCAGCAATTAAAGATACCAAAAAAAGAAAACTAAGTGAATTAGAAAAGTTAGAAAAAGAGAATATAAACGCTTTACAAGATAAAGCTAGCATTATGTCAAATGATGACGAGATTTTTGGTGGAGCAGAGGCATTTAAAGAAGAAAGTAAAGCAACACCTTTAGAGTTTTTTAAAAACGAAGATGAAGAAAGCAAAACTAGGGATATTGTTCTAACTGCTCCGACCACACAGAACTCTATGAATAATCTTTTAAGTGAATTTGAGGATGATAGTAATAACGGTATTTCAAATAGTGGATCAATAATAGAAAACAGTTCAGATTTAATAAATTCTCTTCCCCAAAAGCAGGATATCGTTGTTCCTGAAGTGGAAATGCCAATTAAAGAAACACCACAAATTATAGATAATCCATCAGTTATAGAAAAACAACCTCAAGTAGAAATTGTTAATGACCCTGTTTCAACTATTGTTCCAAACATTGAAGTACCAAAACCAGTTTCTAATGAAATTGAAGGTGTCATACCGAAAGTTTCTGTTCCAGTAGAAGAAATTAAAGAAGAATCTAAAACTATAATAGAAGATAGTGAAGACGAATTTGAGTTGCCCGCAATTAAAAATGTTAATTTAGAAAAAACAGTTAATGAAAGTAACGTAAATACAAGTGGTATTGATTTTGGTAAAACAGGAATATTAAATTTTTCTAATATCGAAAATGAAACATATGAAATAAAATAAGCCTTTGGGCTTTTTTCTATTAGTAGGAAATTGTGCCTTAAAAATTTTCTTGCTAAACACTCTAATATTATGTATAATTGTTTATAGTATGGAAGGGTGTAAAAAGTGTGGAAGAGATTAACTTAAAGGATTTATTTTCTTATTTTTTAAATAAATTGTCTTTAATGACAATGATAACCGTATTAATAGGAATTCTAGGGTGTATGTATGCAATATTTATTCAAAAACCTTTATATAATTCTTATACGACGTTAGTACTTACAAGAGTAAGTGATGAAAACACATCACAAAATTTATCTAACGATATTTCAATAAATAGTAAACTAGTTGGAACATATAGTGAAATTATTAAAAGTAGTCGAATTATGCAAGAAGTTATAAATGATTTAAACTTAGATTATACAATTGATGAACTAAAAAAAATTGTTACTGTAACGAATGTCAGTGATACAGAATTAATCAAAATAAGTGTTAACACCCCTGATCCTAGTTTATCAAGTAATATAGCCAATAAAATTGCTAATCAATTTAGTCAAGAAATTTCGGAAATATATGAAATTCAAAATATTACCGTAATAGATAAAGCGACACCAGCTTTAGTACCTTATAATATTAATATTTTAAAACAAGTTGGGCTTTACTTAGCAGTAGGACTTGTTCTAGCCTTTATTATTGTGTTTATAATGTATTATTTTGATAATAAAATTAAAAGTATTGAAGAAGTTGAACAAAAAATTGGTTTACCTATATTAGGAAGTATTCCTAGCAGAACTTTTAAAAAGAATACTAAAAAAGGAGTTGGGAAAAAATGAGTATGAATGAATTAGTTGTTGAGTCAAATCCTAAAAGTAGTATTAGTGAAGCTATAAAAACTATAAGAACTAATTTACAATTTTCTTCAATAGAGAAAAAATTAGAAACTGTTTTAGTAACTAGTTCAATGCCAGGAGAAGGTAAAAGTTTTGTTTCATCTAATTTAGCAGTTGCTTTTGTTCAAGATGGGAAAAAAGTTTTATTAGTAGATTGTGATATGCGAAAAGGTCGACAACATAAAATATTTCATGTTGAAAATGAAAGGGGACTATCAACTCTTTTATTAGGTCCTATCAATGTAGCTAATATTAAAAATTTTACCCAAAGAACAGAAATTAAAAATTTAGATATTTTAACGATGGGTATTGTTCCACCAAATCCTAGTGAATTATTAAATTCTATCAATATGCGTTCATTAATTGATGTTTTAAAAAAAGAATATGATCTTATTATTTTTGATGGAGTTCCAGTAAATGGTTTAACTGATTCCGTAATTATGAGTAAATTAGTCGATGAAGTAGTTATTGTATCGGCTATGAAACAAACTCCACTTGAGTTGCTTGCTCAAACTAAGAAAACTTTAGAGACAGTAGAAGCAAATATAGCGGGTGTAATAGTTAACAAAGTACCTAATACAAAAGGTGGCTATTACTATGGTAATTATGGAAATTATTATATGTAGGTGAGTAAATGATTGATATTCATAGTCATCTACTTCCTTTAATAGATGATGGATGTAAGAGTTTTGAAGATTCTATAAAGACTTTACAAGAAATGGAATCTAAAGGGATAAAAAAAATCATCTTAACACCACATTACATTAAAGGGAGTAATTTTTCTTGTAATAATAAAGAAAAGAAAAAATTATTTAAAGAATTGCAAAAACAAGCAAAAGAAAAGAATATAAAAGTAGAGTTATATTTAGGGAATGAAATTTATTTTGATTATGACTTAGAAGGACTTATTAAAAATGATGAGGTAATGACTTTAAATGATTCTAAATATATATTATTTGAATTACCAATGAGTAACAAAATAAATAATTTAAAAGAAGTTATTTTTGATTTAAGAAGTAAGGGGTTAGTTCCTATTCTTGCTCATCCTGAGCGATATTCTTATTTTCAAAATAAACCAGATGAATTAATATCTTTAATTGAACAAGGATGTTTATTCCAAGGTAATCTGGGTAGTTTAATTGGTTTATATGGGAAACGTTCTAAAAAGTGCTTAAAAACGCTTATAAAACATAATTTAATTCAATTTATGGCAACAGATGTTCATCACCATAACTCTAAAAATATTCTTCTTTTAGATGAAGGAATTAAAGAACTAGACAAACTAGTGGGAAAAGAAGATAGCAAGAGCTTAATTAGCGAAAATCCTTTAAAAGTAATATATAATCAAGAAATAAGAATTAAAAATCCTAAGAATTTTAAAAGCTTCCTAAAGTTTTTCTAAGCTAAATACCTTTTATTATTTAGTTTTTTTTGTTATAATTTTAATAGTAGGGTGATGAAGATGCAGACAATAGATTTTACGATTAACAATGATGAGATAGAAAAAATATCCAAAAGAGTTCATGAACTCCAAACTTTGCTAAAAAAAGATTTACCATCAAGCGATGAGCTAATTGATGAGTATAGCGCTTTACTTGAGCTTAAAGATCTTTTATTTAGAGCTAATCAAATAGATGATGAGAATGCTTTTATTGTTGTTGATGGAATGCGTATTGAAAGAAGTAAAGTTAATAGGTTTAAAGAATTGCTTAAGAGAGTTAATGTTATAGGTTTAGCTACAATGCCTAATTATTTAGGGGATATTTTACCTGGAACTAAGTATAAAATGCCAAGACAAAAAAATAGCGAAGAAACTTTCGAAGAATATGAAGATTATCTATTTAATTATTATAAAAAATTAGGATATGTTTTTGAGAATACAACTTACCATCCTGGCACTAAAGTACCCGTACTTAGAAATCCTTATCCGCATGAAATGTATTATCCTAGCGAAAATGGTTTTGTTTATGATGAAGATTTTTTAGGCAATCATAATGAATATTATCAAGAATATCGAAAATATTTAGAAGAAAAATTAGCTTTAGAGTATCAAAAAATTGTCTTATATGCTATCGAAAATTTCACGATTTTTCCGCCTATTGGAAAAGATATAAATAAAAGAAAAAAAGTCACTAATACGGAATCATTTACTTTATTTTTAAATATTGATAGAAAACGTTTTAGAAAGAAAAAAAGTTCAAATTCTTCAAGTAAAGAATATAGTCCTTTAGTTAAGGCATTACATGAGCAAGCAAAAATACTACTAAATGAACATGAATCTAAATTTGAGAAAAAGCCATTAGAGGAATTAAAACCTAACTTAAAAGTAGATATTAATATCCCAGAAAACTTAAAAAATGCTTTAGATAGGCTTCCATCTAATAATTATAATAAAGTTATTGATGTTTCTATATCTCCTAATAAATTAATTGGGCGAGCTAAAGATATGCTTACTAAGAACTTAGCTAAAGCAATTACTGAATATTTTGATGTAGTAGGAGTTACAGATGGTTTTTACCTATACAAAATGGTTCCTAAAGATATTTTAATAGGAAATGCTTTATCAAAAAGAACGATTAAAGATAAAAGGATAGCTTATGAAATAGCTAGTAAATTTCGCCGTTTAATGAGTGAAGATAGTGCTTTATCCCATTACCATGACATGATGCTTAAAAGTTTTTTAGAAGTTAATAAAGAAGTGACACCTCAAAATGAAGAGGCAATCACAGAAGAGAATATGAGAATTAAATAGAAAGATGATGTTTGATGAAAGTTAATGATTTAATTACCCTAAATAATGCAACTAATTACTTATTACTAGAAGAAATATTTCATGAAAATGAGAAGTATTTCTTTTGTGTTAAAACCGATAAAGAGAAAAATAAACCAATAAATGAGTATGCTTTTTTTAAAGAAGAGAGTATTAATAATAAAGAAAGTATTAAAATAATTAAAGACAATAGTTTAATTGAAGTCCTTTATAATATTATTTTAAAAAATTTTATTAATAGTTAATAGGTGAATGCATGAATAAAGAATTAGAAAAAAGTCATATTGATTATTTAGATGCTGCTTTTTTAGGAACAATGGAAAGTCAAGGATATAATAATGCTAAAAAAGCAATAAAATTATGCTTACTTAATGATACAAGTGTCTTAAAAGGAGAAATGATTGATTATAGTAAATGGCTTTTAATTAGTAATAAATATGATGGAAGAAAAAAAATAAAGAAAATCCAAACTGATGATATTGCCCATATTTTAATAAAATATGCTTTAACTAACTTTGCTAAAAGAGGAGTATCTTTCACAGTTACGGAAACTGATTATGCTAAACATCGCCAAAACCCAATGTTAAGTGATGGTTTAGATGAAACTTATGCTTGTGAGCTTTTAGCTTATGCAGCTTTTAATGATTTATATAGTGCTTATATTTTAGTTCTTACTAATAATTATCTTTGTGGTATTATTATGGATTCCTTAATTGAAAATAGATATATGAATATGTTAATTGACGACTATGATAATTTTGAGGGAAAAATTAAGGAACCTAGTTTAAAAACAGAGTTTAAATATATGTTCTATGATAAATTTAAAAATATTGATAAAGATTTTGCCATATTAAAGCAAGAAAATATCAATTATTCTACAAGTGTGATATAATACCTCTTAAGAAAGAAGGAAAATTATGGATAAAAAAAGAATAATTAGTATTGCTTTAACTTTATTATTTACAGTAGTTTTATACTATCTAACATTACCAGCGCTTAATTTTAGTTCACCAGGATTTTATGCTTTTATAGGAATTATTTTAATATTTTATTTAATTATTGATAATATTAGTTTTAGTATTCAAAGTGTCATAACTACGAGAAAAACTCTTAATATTCGTAGTATAGGAATTGTTTACTTAGTTTCTCTTATAGTAGTGGCTTTTATTGTCGTTAATCTTATTTGTTCTCCATTTTTTAATGCAAATAAGTATGCTAATCGAATTAGTATCGATGAAACAGGAGATTTTAGTAAAGATATAAGTGAAGTAGATTTTAATAGAATTCCTTTACTTGATAAAGATTCTAGTGAAAAACTAGGAGACCGTAAAATGGGTGAGAAAAATGAGTGGGTTAGTCAATTCTATGTATCAAGTTTATATACCCAAATTACTTATAATGATGAGATAATTAGAGTTACTCCTATTGAATATGCTAGTTTTATTAAATGGATAACAAATAGAAAAGATGGAATTAAAGGCTATATAAGTGTTAATAGTGTTAATGGGGATGCTAGTATTAAAACTTTAGATAAAGGAATTAAATATACTGAAAGTGCTTATTTTAATGATAAATTGGAAAGAAAATTAAGATTTAGTTATCCAACGAAGATTTTTGGGGAAATCAGCTTTGAAATTGATAATGATGGCAATCCTTATTATATTGTTCCAACAATTAAATATAGTGGTATTGGGTTAAAAAGAGAAGTTGATGAAGTAATTATCTTTAATCCTATTACAGGAGACTCTAATATCTATGAAGTAGAAGATGTTCCCGAATGGGTTGACCATGTCTATAGTGCTGATTTAATAATTGAAGAGGTCGACAATTGGGGCGAATATAAAAATGGTTTCTTTAATAGTATCTTTGGTCAAAAAAATGTCGTTAATACTACAGAAGGATATAATTATTTATCTTATAACAATGATATTTATTTATATACTGGTATTACAAGTGTTAGTAATGATGAATCTAATTTAGGATTTATTCTAGCTAATTTAAGAACAAAAGAAACGATATTCTATAGTGCTCCAGGAGCAGAAGAATTTAGTGCTATGTCTAGTGCCGAAGGATTGGTTCAAGAAAAAGGTTATAGTGCGTCATTCCCATTATTAATTAATTTAGAAGGTAAGCCAACTTATTTAATGAGTTTAAAAGATAATGCAGGACTTGTTAAGATGTATGCCTTTGTTGATGTTACAGATTATCAAAAAGTTAAAACTAGTGATTCTTCATTAGGAATTATGGCTGCTAAAGAGGCATATTTAAAAGAGTTTAGTAATGATACTACTAAAGAGTTAATAGAAGAGAAAATAAAGGTAAATACGATAAAAACAGCTATTATTAATGGTAATACTTATTATTACTTAACTGATAGTTTACATGATGGATTAGATATCTATGTTCTTGATATTAATATTGCTAAATACCAAGCACCTTTTATTACAAAGGATAGTATTTTAGAAATTGAATGTTATGAAGAAGAAGATAATGTAAGAATTATCAAAAAAATAAAACAGTGACAAGCTGTTTATTTTTTTACTAAAAATGCCATAAATTGTGGTATTTCATGAAATCTATTATAGTAATTTATATCTATCTTTTTGCAATCTTCAATACATCTTGATTCTTTAAAATTTTCAATTTTGAAATGATTATTTATAAGAACTTCAAAAAAGAATGATGGTGGAGCTATATATTCTTTTAATATCTCTCCATCTTTAAAATAATTTATTTGTTTTGTGTGAGACATATATTTTCCTAAAATTTGTTTTCCGTTATCGCTAGTTTCAAACCCAATGACATGATATGTTGAATCATTATAGTTGATTTTCTCTGTAGCAAACCTCATTGGGTGACCAACAGAAAATAACAATTCTCCTTCATTATTTAAAACTCTATACAATTCTTTAAAGACTCTATCTTTATCTTCTACGTGACTAATTGCTAAACTACTAAAAATAAAATCAAATTCGTTATCTTTAAATGGAAGTTTTATCATATCACCAACATAAAAATTGCAATTTGGATAGCTTTTTCTAGCAATAGCTATAGATTTTTCTGAAATATCAATCCCAGTTAATTTTTTAGGTTCATATTTACTTAATAATTCGCTTTCTTCTGCAGTGCCACAACCAAGCATAAGAATTTTTTTATCTTTTAAATCAGGGAGCATTGAAATCATCATCGGTTTTTCAACAAATCGTAATGATTTTTTTATTCCGTTTGTAACTTCGTAATGCCTTTTTGAGGCAAATTTATCATAGTCGTTACTTCTATTTATACTCATTTTTTCCTCCTGGAATAGTTTTATCTTATTAGATAAGCTAAAACCATAGCTACAACGCCACCAACCATGATTAAAAGCATAATCCAAGTAGCTATTTTTTGTACTTTTTTATTCAATGTATCATCACCTCTAATTTAAACTATATATAATTTATCATATTTTTAAATTCATGTAAATATATTTAACTAGGTGAAGATTAAATGAAGCAATGGTTGAAGCTAATTAAGTACAAGAAATTATTATTATTTACAATAATTCTTCTAATTATGGGATTATTCTTTGGAGCTGTCTACTATTTTAAGCAAAACGATGTCGTAAAACAAACTTTAATTAATAGTATTTTAGAACTTCCTAATAACTTAGTGAATAACAGGATTAATAATATTGTAATTCATTTAATAATTGGAATTGCTGTAATAGTTTTATCTTTTACAATCATATCTGTTCCAATAATATTCTTTTACATCTTTTTTGAAGGGATAAGTATTGGTTTTAGTTTTGCTTTAATTGTTAATGCTTTCGGTTTTAAAGGAATATTTTTCTTTTTAATATATTCTTTACTATATAAATTTATTTACTTAGTTTTAATTACATATTTAGTAATTAGAGCTATTAGAATAACTAAAAATGTTATAGGTTTTATAATCTATCGTAAAAGTACAGATTTAGAAAAAAATATTATTATTAATATTAGAAAAGTAGTTATTATTTTGCTTTTAATTTTTATCTATGATATTGCTATTTTCTTTGCTAGTCCTACAATAAATAAACTATTAATTAATTTTCTTTAATTTATGATATAATTTGGAGTAGGGAAGTGACTTATTATGGAAAAAGTCGTAATTGGAATGAGTGGGGGAGTGGACTCTTCAGTAGCAGCTTATTTATTACAAAAAGAAGGGTATGAAGTAATAGGACTATTCATGCGTAATTGGGATGCTGCATTAAATAATGATATTGATGGTAATCCAACGTTTAATGGTGATATTTGCCCACAAGAAATTGATTATAATGACGCTAAAAAAGTTTGTGAAAAACTAAATATACCTTTATATCGTGTTGATTTTATTAAAGAGTATTGGGATTATGTTTTTAGTTACTTTTTAGATGAGTTGAAAAAAGGAAGAACTCCTAATCCTGATTTGATGTGTAATAAGTATATTAAGTTTGATTTATTTAAGAAAGAAGCTGAAAAGTTAGGTGCTAACTACATAGCAACAGGTCATTATGCTAGGATTAGTGGGAATAGATTATTAAGGGGAGTTGACAATAATAAAGACCAGACTTATTTCTTAGCTCAAGTACCTAGAAAGGAATTTGGTAATGTTTTGTTTCCTATTGGTGGAATGGTTAAAGAAGAAGTACGTAAAATAGCTCTCGAGTTAGATTTAGTAACTGCTTCCAAAAAAGATAGTACAGGTATTTGTTTTATTGGTGAAAGAAACTATCAAAAGTTTTTACATAATTATTTACAGCCTAATCCAGGCGATATTGTTGATGTGGCAACAAAAGAAGTAGTAGGAACTCATACTGGGCTGATGAATTATACAATTGGGCAAAGAAGGAATGTTGGTTTATCAGGAGATGTTTTAAAACATTATGTATGTGGGAAGAATGTCGAAAATAATATATTGTATGTTGCTTTTGGAGAAGATAATGAGTACTTAATGAGTGATGAATGTATCATATCTAATATTAACTTTATTAGTGCCACAAGACCTACTTTTTGTACAGCTAAATTTCGTTATCGTGGAGAAGACCATCCAGTAGAGTTAGAATATCTTAGTGATAATCAAATAAAAGTAAAATATGTTGGTAGGGCAAAAGCTGTTACACCTGGGCAAGCATGTGTTTTATATCTTGGTGAAGAATGTTTAGGTAGCGGAATTATTGATGAAGTGCGAAAAAACAACGAAAAAATCTGGTATATGTATTAAGAAATTTCATTTTACAGTGGTTTACACTTGACACTTTAGTGTTAAGTGATATATAATTAACTTGAAAATACAAAAGGAGTGGACATAATGAGTAAACTAAGTGAATTATTTCAAGAATTGGGAATTTCAAAGGTTAGGTTGGCTAAATATTTAGGTGTTTCTAGACAGATGGTTTATAATTATCTCGAATTAGATGATATTAATAAATGGCCGAAAGAAAAGAAACTATTATTACTTAAATTATTGGATATTGAAGAAGGTACAGATGATGCTGTTAGCGGTATAAAAGTTACAACTGATTATTTAATGGCTGTTGAATCTCGTCTTAATCAAGGTGTGAAATTATCTTCTGATTTAGATACTCATTTTGATTTTAAAGGCTTAAATAAAGAAAACCAAGTACTATTAAGTGATATTACATATCTTTTAAAAGAAAAATTAAGTGAAGATAGTAATGGCGAAAATTATTATGCTATTTTATATTTATATCATATGTTACAATCGATTGATAATGTTCCTGAAATTAAATATATTTTTGGTTATATGAGTAAGACAACGGGATTTACTAATCCCGAGGAATTTAAGTTTCAAGAAGATAAACAATTTATTTTTGAAGGAATTTTATATTCAGCTTTGACTTTATATAATAATGGGGGAGCAAGTAAGAGTAGAATTAGTGAATCTCATAAGAGATTTGTTAAGGAAATTGAACAAAAAAACGAAGAAAAGTTATCAAGAACTCAACAATTAAATACAATTAAAATTCAAGCTTTAAAAGAATTAGGTTATACTAGTATGAATGAATCTAATGCTGCAGAAGTTTTAGAAAAAATTGCTGATATTGAATCAAGAAAGATATAGAATTATGTCTTTTTTCTATGAATAAGTCCCCTACTAATTATTTACTGATAGAGGAGTAGTGGGGAGTTAATATCCCAATTAATCATTCTTAAGTATTAGTTAGATTATATTATTAGCTAAATAATGTATAAATACTTGATTTGTATAAATTTAAACAGTTATTTAAATGAAATGAGATGGACAATTATCTATCTTTTATCTTGTCGATTTGTCTCATAACACCTATAATTATAAAACTATAAATCATTAGATATATTTAAAGTTAAAATTATATGATTAATAAAATTTATAATTAATTTTCATAAAAATTTTTAATTATAATAAATAGGAAACAGAAAAGAATATTTAGCTAAAATAAGTATTAAATAAATTATATATAGTAAGCATTTTATTTTTTTGTTTTAATCAAATAATTAACTTATTATAATATATATTATGTAAACCGATAAAAATATTAAACTTAAGATTTACTTATAGAATTAACTACTCCATTGTGATAAAATATTTTAAAGAGGTGTTTTATATGGATATTATTAAATCGTTTTTTAAATGGTTATATAATTTAATTTTTGGAGATTTTAGTAATGAAGAAATTAATAATACTAAAAATCATAACCTATTTTATATAAAAAAAAAGCTTTATGACTGAAAGCGAAAAAAAATTTCATCAAAAACTAAAAAAGATTGAAACATTGGGATATATAGTAATTCCTCAAATAAATCTTGCATCAGTAATAACTAAGAAATCTGATTATAGATACAATACTGAACTATTCCGAAATATTGACTTTGGTCTTTTTGATAGTAACTATAATCTATTACTTTTAATTGAATTAAATGATAGTTCTCATAAGGAAGCTACTCGTCATAAAAGAGATTTAAAAGTTAAAGAAATCTGTGAAAGCGCCAAAATAAAATTAATCTTTTTTTATACTAGTTATCCAAATGAACAAGATTATATAATAAGTAGAATATTAAAAGAATTAGAAAAAGAGCAAGTAACCTGATATGAACTGATATGAACCCCTACTCTTCTATTTATATTCGCTAGTTATACCAAAATAATCTTCTAAAGTAATCCAATTCCCATTATTATATAATTTAGTAGCTAATTCTGTTCCAACATAACGATAATGCCATGATTCAAATTTATAACCCGTTTCATTAGTTTTACCTTTTGGATATCTTAATATTAGACCAAATTTATATGCATTATTAGATAACCATTTAGCTTCATTTGAATTATCAAAGTCACTATTAATACAAGCTGAATTATCTTTACTACATAAATCACAAGCAAGACCACTTTGGTGTTCGGAATATCCTGGTCTAGCACTATAAATGTCAGCTGCCTCTACTCCATCTCTTTTACTATAATTATTATATAATCTTTGTTGTGTCTCAAAACTTCTAAACCCGCTTTGACAATAGACATTAATACCATCTGTTGCTGCCGCAGCCGCCATAGAATTGATTGCAGCTTGAGTTTCTTTAGTTAATCCTGGACCATAACTTTGTGGCAAACTATAAGTTTTATTTGCAACTAATATTCCATCTATATATGTGATACCATTTTTTGTATATCCTTTAAACCCCTTTGATGTCGTAAATTCATTGTCATTATTAGAAGTTACTGGTGGTTTTTTACTATTAGAATCATTATTTTTTTCTTTAACAATTAATGTTGCTTCTTCTTTTGTTTCATTACTACTACTATCTTTAGCAGTATAATAAATTTTATACTCCCCTACTTTATTAAAATCATAATCACCATCAACACTAACTTTTATATCTTTTGTATAATTATCTTTAGCTGATACTCCTTTTAACAAATTAATCTCATTTACCAATAGTTGTTGTTAATTCCTTATCAAAAGTAATAGTAGGTTTTTCAGTGTCAACAATATCAATAGTAAAAGTATAATCCTTTTCTTCATTATTTTCATTTAAATAGACAATATTAATTTCTTGTTTTCCTAATGTATTAGTGTCAATATATTCTTTTTCACTTGTAATCTCACCATTTTTAATATCTTTGATTAAATCTAGATTATTTATTTCACTAAAAACTTCAATATCTAAATTATCAATTAAAGTTATTTTAGTTTCTTTGGTTAAGTTAGTATTTTTGTTTTTGCATAGCAAAATAATTCTAAAAATTGTTAATACTAGTATTAACAAAATTATAATCGCGATTATAATTTTAGTTTGTTTTTTTAATCTTCTTTTCATATCTTCATCACATAAAAATTATAGCATTAAAAATATAAAAAAGATATTTAAAAAAATTCCTAATGACAATTAAAAGACAAGTTCTAGTAAAGTTATTAAAATAAAACCTGTAATAATACCAATCATAATATATTTAGGCTCTTTTAATTTTTCTGCTTCGGGGAATAATTTATTAATTGATAAAGTAATCATTATAGCACCTACTAATAAAAGAATGATACTTAAAGTATTAGGAGTTATGTAATCTTTAAAAATAAAGTAAGTTAAAATTGCTCCTAGAGGTTCTGATAAACCAGATATTAAAGTCATCATTATCGCTTTAAATTTTGATTTAGTACCATAATATATTGGCACAGCTATGGCAATTCCTTCAGGAATATTATGAAGCATTATAGCTATACATAATTTTATTCCTAAAAAAGTATCTTGACTACTACTTAAGAATGTAATAATTCCTTCAGGCATGTTATGAAGTATTAAAACGATCATATTTATTATCCCAAGTTTATATAAGTTATTAGTATTTTTACTAATTTTATCTATTAAATTAATCATGTAGTAGCCGATAATTGGAATAAATATAACAAGAATTAAAGCTAAGAAAAAAGAATAACTTCGAAAAATATCGATAACAGCACTGGGAATTAATTCTGTTATACTAATTAATATCATAATTATTAAAGATAGCGATAAACTAAAAGTAATAAATTTATTAATATTCTTTTCTTTAATATTTACAAAAATGAAGATACTGCCTAAAAGAGTTGATAAACCTGCTATAAAAGTTATTAAAATGGGCATTATTAATCACCTAATAAATTATATTTTAATTAAAAAAAATTAGACTATAATATGAAACAACCAATTGGTAGTAATTAACAAAAATTGGTAATTTGTTCCTAGTAGATTAATGTATTAAAAAGAATAAGACATCCATAATACTATTAGGAGGTAAAATTATGAAAAAAGAACAAAAGACTAATAAGTCATCAAAAGCTAATAGAGCTGAATCTAGAAGTTCTCGTTCTTCAAGAAGTTCAAGAGCTAATAATAGTAAAGCTAACAACTGTAGCAAAGCTAACAAAGATATGTAATATTAGCTAGAAATGTAGGGACTACGATTAATGTAGTTCCTATTTTTTTATCTCACTTCTTGGATGAAGCATATATTCTTCTTTTAGTTTTTCATTAGCAACATGAGTATAGATTTGCGTAGTCGAAATATCTTCATGCCCTAATAAATCTTGAATAACCCTTAAATCAGCGCCATGATTAAGTAAATGTGTCGCAAATGAGTGTCTTATAGTATGAGGTGATATATCTTTTTTAATATTCTTCTTTTGGCACTCTGTTTTAATAATTTTAAAAAAGCCTTGCCTTGTCATTTTTGTTGTTGCATTAGAGATAAAGACATAGTCGCTATTCTTATTTTTTAATAAAGAAGGTCTATAATCTTTTAGATATTTCTCCATATATTTGATAGCTACGTCCCCTATTGGAACAATTCTTTCCTTTTTACCTTTACCCATAACTCTTAAAAAAGCATTCTTTAAATCAATATCTTTAAGTTCTAAATTTAATAATTCTGATATTCTTAAACCTGTCGCATATAAAAGTTCTAGCATGGCTTTATTTCGATAGTCATAAGCTGTATTTAAAGATACATCTAATAACTTATCAATCTCTTCTTCTGTCAAAAACTTCGGTAAACGTTTATCTAACTTGGGAGTTATAATATTTTCACAAGGGTTAGAATCGATATAACCATCTTTAATTAAAAACTCATATAACGAGTTAATTACGGTTATTTGATGAGCAACACTTTTAGCATTTAATTCATGAATACTTTTTAAATACCTTTCAATATCTTCATATTTATTATTAATAATTTTGGACTTAAAAAACTTATCAAAAGACTTTAAATCATTTTTATATGATGCAATCGTATTACTAGATAACTTTCGTTCAAAAGTAAGATAATCAAAATATTTTTCGATATAATCGTTAAACTTATATTCAGGAAGTTTCTTCACTTTATCACCTACTCTTACTTTATTATAGCACATGTGATATAATTTAGATGGTGAAAAAATATGGAAGTATTAGCTGATAAATTAAGACCTAAAACTTTAGATGATATAATTGGTCAAGAACATTTAGTCGGAGAAAATAAAGTTTTAAGGAACTTAGTCAAAAATAAGCATATGTTTAGTATTATTTTATATGGCAAACCTGGTATTGGTAAGACGAGTATCGCAAATGCTATTGCAAGTAGTTTAGATTTAGATTATCGTTTTTTAAATGCGACGATTAACAATAAACAAGACTTTGATATTGTTATCGAAGAAGCTAAAATGTATGGCGGAATGCTTCTTATAATGGATGAAATACATCGTTTAAATAAAGATAAACAAGATTTATTACTCCCTTATATTGAATCTGGTTTAATTACATTAATTGGTCTTACTACAAGCAATCCTTATCATAAAATTAATCCAGCAATTCGAAGTCGTTGTCAAATATTTGAGCTACATGAACTATCTACTGATGATATTATTATAGGCCTTAAAAAAGCTACTAAATATTTAAAAGATATTGAAGTAAGTGATGATGGATATAAATTTATTGCTACATCTTCTTCAGGGGACTTTAGAAGTGCTCTAAACTTACTTGAAGTATCTTATTATGCTACAAATGACCATAAAATTACAATTGATGTCTTAAAAAATATTCATAGTAAACCAGTCTTTTTTCATGACAATTCGGAAGATGGACATTACGATGCTTTAAGTGCTTTACAAAAAAGTATTAGGGGAAGTGATGTTGATGCCTCCCTACACTACTTAGCAAGACTGATTGAAACTGGTGATTTAGATAGCATTTATAGAAGACTTAGTGTTATTGTCTATGAAGATATTGGTCTTGCTAATTCAGGACTTGGTCCCAAGCTTAATGCTGCTATTCAAGCAGCAGAACTTGTTGGGCTTCCAGAAGCAAGAATACCTCTTGGAACAATCGTTACAGAAATGGCTTTAAGCCCAAAAAGTAATAGTGCTCATTTAGCTTTAGATGCTGCTTTAGAAGATATAAGAAATGGCAATACTGGGAATGTTCCAGATAATATTAAAACTAATAGTCCATTATATAAATATCCTCATAATTATAAAAATTCGTGGGTTAAACAAAATTATATGCCAAAAAATTTAATTGGTAAGAAGTATTATATACCTAAAAATAATAAGGTCGAAAATAATATGAATAAATTACATAGTGAAATGAAAGGTGAAGAGAAATGAAAATAGCTATTATTGGTTCAGGGGTTTATGGAATTGCAATGGCTACAAGCCTATCTCAAAATATTGGTAACGATATATTTATTTGGTGTGAAAGTGAAGAGTCTAAAGTACGAATTGAAAGTGAAAGAAATAGTTTTAAAGCTTTAGATAATATATGTATACCACCTAGTATTAAGTTTAGTACTAGTTATGAAGAAGTCTTAGATGGTGCAACTCTCGTTTTTATTATGGTTGCTTCAAAATATGTTTCTTCAGTTGTTCAAGATATGAAAACATTTATTAAGGATAATCAAATTATTGTCGTGGGAACAAAAGGACTTAATAGCACCTACTCTTTTGCTTTTGAAGAAGTTAAAAAAGTTCTAAATAGTTCTTTAGTTGTTATTTCTGGTGGAAATTTTGCTCTAGATTTAGCTAAAATTCATCCAGAGGGTTTAACTGTTGCTACAGAAAATATTGATATTTTTAATATAGTTAAAGAAGCATATAAAAATACCCCTATTACTTTAGAATATTCTAATGATTTATATGGTACAGCTCTAGGTGGAGCAATTAAAAACGTCTTTGCTTTAGGTAGTGGTATTATCGCTGGTATGGGTTATAGCGATTCAACAAGAAGTTTATTTTTAACTTTAGGAATTAATGAAATAAAGAGATTGCTTCCTTTGATTGGTGGAAATATTACATCGTTAACTAATTTTGCTTTATTTGGCGATTTTGTAATGACTGCTACTAGCACTAAATCACGTAATTATAGTTATGGAAAGTTAATTGGTGAAGAAAAATACGAAGAAGCAGAAGATTTTAAAAACAAGAACACAGTTGAAGGTATCGAAAGCTTAAAATACTTTTATAATTATCTAAAAAAGAAAAATATTGATTCTAAATTAATTAATTTCTTGTATGAATATATTATAGAAAAAAATTATGATTATAAGAAATTTTGTGAAACTTTACAAACACTAAAAAATACAGATTAATCTTCTGTATTTTTTCTTAATCTTAAAACCATATCTACTAAAGCATTAGCGACATAAGCATCAACTTCATCTATTCGCACTATTTTAGCATACTCTGATTCTAAATTATCAGTAGCAACTTCTTGCATTTGTTCTATTAGTTCTTTAATTTTTCCTTCTTTACCATGATTAGGGACAAGTAAATGCTTACAAGAATTATCAAATTTTTTTAATTTTCCTGATATAGCAAGTGGATACTCTAATAAAAAATTATAGCTATTATTAAATTCGGTAAAATTCTGTGGTTTTAGTAAAGTTTTAATTTCAAAACTATCCCTAATTAATATTTTTGTATCGCTATAATATTCTTTATATAATGATGGACTAATTTTAGTAAGCACAATATAAGGAAGTTTTGGTATAATGTTGATAGTTCCTTTTTTTTCTATAGCAAAATTATAATCTCCATCTTTTACTTTTAATATAACATCTTCTAAATCATTTATCGATGCTATAAAAACCTCTTTTCCTTCTAAATCTTTAAATGAATTTGAATCATCTTCTAAACAAGATTCATTTTTTTGTGTTTCTATTAAAGATTTAGCAACATTTATAAAAGCATTTAAAGTTTTAGCAATCCTTTTTTTATCTAAAGAAAATTTTCTAAAAACCTCTTTTATGTCTGGACTTATTTTAATTAAGTCACCTCCATAAATCATAAATGGACAATTTTCATAAATTTTAGCTAATTCTTTAATGGCTTCATTTTTATTTTTTATAAAGCCCCAATAATTCGAATATTTAATTCTAACTTTTTTTTCCGTAAAATATTCCACATAATGTTCATCATCAATTTTATATAAAAAAGTTATCATATCATTTTCTAAACCTGTTACCTTACAATCATTCCATAACTCATATCTTTCTTCAAATGACGATTTTATTACTACTCTTGTAGTACATAAATCACTTATCTTACAAGCGACAATTTTACCTTCATTTATTAATCTTTCAACATCATTTAATATCATAAAACACCTCTTATTTATTTAGTTTTTAATTTAGAATACCATTAATTATTGCTAAAAGTCAACAATAAGTATCGCATTATCAAAACTACTTGTATTTTAAAATATTATAATTGTTCAAATATATCAGCTGGCTTTTCTACTACCCTAAATAAATCATCTCGATTACAACTATCAAACTTTTCTAAATAAATTTTATCAAATAGTTCTAAAAGTTCATCATAAAAACCATAAGCATTGACAATAAATATTTTTTTATTATGTTCCCCTAATTTTTTATTTTGAATAGAAACTGCTAGTTCGGCTAAAGCACCATAACTACCTGGTAAGATAATTGTTACATCTCCCTTATTTACTAAATATTTTAAATGCTCTGTTGCTGTATCTGTAACTATAGTTTTATCAGCTTTAACTTCCGTAAGAAGTCCTCTAAAATTTGCAGGAATAACCGCTGTTACTTTACCATCGTTATCCACTACTCCACGATATACTTCTCCCATCATGCCCTCTTCTGATGAACCAAATATTAAACTATGACCATTTTTTACAATAAGTTCTCCTACCTCATAAGCAAGTTCTAAATATTTAGAATTAATATTTTTTGAACTACTGCACCCAACAAATATTTCCATTATTACCACCTTATATAAATTTTTAAATTAAATATCTTTTTTGATAAACATCGCATCGCCAAAACTAAAGAAACGATACTTTTTCTCTATAGCTTCCTTATAAGCTTTCATTATATTATCTTTTCCTGCTAAAGCACTAACTAGCATTAAAAGTGTACTTTTTGGTAAATGAAAATTAGTGATTAAAGCATCAATTCCCCTAAATTCATAACCAGGGTAAATAAAGATATTAGTTTCTCCACTACTTTCAGTAAATTTCCCATTATTTTTTGTTGCAATTGTCTCTATTACTCTTGTACTTGTCGTTCCAACAGCAATAATTCTTCTTTTCTCCTCTTTAGCTTTATTTAAGATACTTGCTGTTTCTTCACTCATTACATAATACTCACTATGCATTTGGTGGTCTTTTATATTTTCTTCTTCAACAGGTCGAAATGTTCCTAACCCAACGTGAAGAGTAACATAAGTAATAATTACACCCATATCTTTAATTTTTTCCAATAATTCATTCGTAAAATGTAGCCCCGCTGTTGGTGCTGCTGCACTGCCAATATTTTTGGCATAAACAGTTTGATATCTTCCTTGGTCCTCGAGCTTTTCATGAATATAAGGTGGAAGAGGCATTGTACCTAATTTTTCTAAAATTTCCATCAAAATACCTTCGTAAATTAATTTTACTTTAACCATACCATCAGTTAATTTTTCTATTACTTTTGCTTTTAATTTCCCTTCGCCAAAACTTATTATTGTTCCTTCTTTTAATCTCTTAGCTGGTCGTGATAAGCATTCCCAAGTATCCCCTAAATCTTTTAAAAGTAATAGTTCAATCACAGCTTTCGTTTCCTCTTTAACTCCAATAAGTCTTGCAGGTATTACCTTAGTATCATTTAAAACTAAAACATCACCTTTTTTAAAATAATTAGTAATATTAGAAAACTTCGAATGTTCTATATCACCACTTTCTTTATCTAAGACTAAAAGTTTCGAATCATCTCTTTTTTCTAAAGGTGTTTGAGCTATTAACTCATCTGGTAAATCATAATCAAAATCACTTGTTTTCATGATATTTTCTCCTTTACTTTTAAAACTAGATAATCTAGTAAATTGTTAAATAATGAGATAATAAATATTATAACAAAAATTACCTCATTAAGGGAAAAATAAATACTAAAAATACTCGTAAATAAACCAATTAAAATACTATAAATGATTGTTCCCTCTTTCGTATAAGGACTATAAAAAGGAATCGTTGCCACAAATATAGCACTAAATAAAATATTAGTTGTAATAAGAGTGCTAAATATGGAAAATATATCTTTATGCATTAAGAAATTAATTCCTACACCGCTTAGTAAATAAGTTCCTATTATAATTAAAGGTATTTCTTTTTTATAGTAACCACGATATGTTAAATAAGCAAAACCACATAATATTAAAAAGATATTTGTTGTGCCAAAATTCATTACACTTCGCCCAAAGAAAGAATCAAATAATGTAAAAGATAATTCTTTGGTACTTTCATAAACACTTTCATAAGCAATCCCTCCCAATTGTCTCATAATTATTAAAGTTAACACTTCTAAAAAAGCAATTCGGTTAAAAGAAAACTTATTTACCTTTAAAAAGCTATTTAAACAAACAAAAACGGCTAAAATTATTAAGAAAATAAACTTATTATATTTAACAGGCATGATTAGAAAGAAAATAATTACTAAAGGAATTGTATAATCTTTGAGTATGCCTTCATTCCATTTTCTTTTTTGCAAAATATTTACTAATATGGGAATTAAAATAGCAACTGCAATTACTAAAAGAAAAATAACTATCTGTTTAATGACATCAAAAAGTGTTATTAATCCTCGATTATAAACAATAAAATAATTCTTATAAAAGCCATATATTACTAAAGGCAATAATGCTATTAAATAATCGATATTTAATTCTTTATTATTTTTCTTAACGTACATGTTTACCACTCCCTTTTTTCTCTAATAAAGAAATATTAGATGGACAATAAAATGAGCATAAACCACATTTAATACATTTACTATTAATATTTTTTGGATTAATATAAACTGGACATACATTATAACACTTACTACAATTAATACAAGCTTCTTCTAGAACTTTTTTATTAAAAAATATTCCTTTAAAATCATTAGTAACAATTAAATTATCAAGACTATCTAACCTTTTTATCATCAAATAACTATTTAAAAAATAATGGGAATCAATATTAATAATATCTTTTAATTCTACTAAGTTATTCAGTATTTCTGTCATTTTTACACCTATTTTAGTTTCAATAAGATAAGTTTTATCTAAAGCATTCCCCGAGACTGTAATAACTTTAGGTTTATCATATAAACTATTTTTTAAAGAATAAAAAATTTCTAAAATATCATAAATAGATAAAATTAAACTATCATTATTTGTCTCATTTAAAAAGACTAAAGAATTAATAAACTCATTTTTTAAAGGATAATAATCATTAATTAACTTTGTTCTAATATTAGGATATGTACCAATATTTTCTTGGCATTTTTTAATTAAGTTATTATCTTTTGCTTTAAATAAAAGAACAACTTTTTTAAAGCAAAATAAACTATATAACTTATCAATAAGTGCTAACAATTTTTCTGTATTTTTTCCAAAAATATATGGAGCATTAGCTAGTCCTACTTCTTCATCAAAACATTTGATAATTAAATATTCTTTTTGATTTTGTAGTAATAAAGCAAGCGACTCATCATTAGTAGTCTTAATATTATTCTTCTTTAAATTTGTAATTATACTTTCCTTCGTGGCTTTATTTAAATCAAATTTCTTTTTATTATTTGTTATTTCTTCTTCCTTAAAATCATTAGTTATTTCCACTTTATCCTCTAAAATTTTTGTAACAATACCAGATATAGAAGAGTAATTATTAGGAGAAATTTCTTCATTTTTTAAAACTTTTTTATTTAAAGATAAAGATTCTTGAACATTTAAATAAATAGTTTCTGGACTTAAGAAACTTAAAAAAACTTGTTCTTTTTTATCAATATCTAAATTATTTAAACTAATCTGTTTTCGCACTTCTACCACCTTTTTAATTATAATATATTTTTTACTTTTTTAAAGCAATATCTAAATATTCTTTTAAGTTTTTAGCTACATTTAAAGGAAGGTACTTTTCTAAATCTTCAATACTTGCTTCCTTTATTTTATTTAAACTACCATACTTCTTAATTAATTCTTTTTTTCTTTTTGGTCCAATACCTTCAACTTCATCTAAAACACTCGCTATGCTATTCTTACTTCTTAAAGTCCTGTGGTAATTAATTGTGTAGCGATGAACTTCATCTTGCATTCTTGTTAAATAATGAAATAAGTCACTTGTTCTATCTATACTAATTGTTTCTAAATTAGAATCTACGAGGTCATTAGTTCGGTGTTTATCATTTTTCTTTAACCCAACTACTTTAATTGGTAAATTTAAGCTTTCTAAAACATCTTTCGCCGCTGTTATTTGTAGTTCTCCCCCATCAACGATAATTAGTTCTGGTAAATTACTCTTCTCCATTAATGCCCTATAATATCTCCTATAAATAATTTCTTTCATCGTATTATAGTCGTCATTTACTTCGACACTTACTTTATATTTACGATACTCACTTTTACAAGGTTTGCCATTAATATAAACGACCATACCAGAGACAGCAAAATTTCCAAAAAGATTGGAGTTATCAAAGATATCAATACGTACTAATTCATCGAGTCCTAGAAGTTTTCGTAGGGTCTCATTAGCACCCAAAGTCCTTTTTTCATCTTTTACTACTAACTCATGTTCTCTTTCAAACGTTAATTTAGCATTCATGTAAGCCATATCAAGTAGCGATTTTTTTTGACCTTTTAAAGGAGTTATAAAGCTAGTTTCTAAGACGCCATTTAAAAGTTCTTTATTAATAGTATCTGGCACTAAAACTTCTTTTGGTAATTCATGTTTTTGATAAAATTTCGTTATATAAAGTTCTAGTTCTTCACCCTCTTCCCCTGTTATTGGGAAAATATCCGATTTACTACCTAAAAGTTTACCATTTCGAATATAAAAAATTTCAATAGCGATATAGCCTTTATCAAAGTAATAATTGATGACATCACGATTAACAAAGTCATGAAGTTCAACTTTTTGTTTTGCCATAATAATATTAATATATTCAAGTTCTTTTTTTAGTTCTAAAGCCATTTCATAGTTAAGATTTTGACTATAGAAGGCAATCTTTTCCATAATCTTATCTTTTAAAATGGTGTCATTACCTCGTAAAAATGATAAGATTTCTGTTTCCATGGCATTTATCTTTTCTTTTGAAATATTTTTTGTACAATATCCTAAACATTCTCCAATGTGGTAATATAAACAAACATTTTTTGGATTACCTTCACACTTTTTTAAAGGATATATTCGATTAATAAGACTGACGATTCTTCTTGCTGCATAAGCATTTGGGTAAGGTCCAAACAACTTTTTATGTTCTTTTTTCTTAATATTTAAATATCTTGATACTTTAAGTTTAGGATAAGGTTTACTAATATATTCAATATAAGGATAGCTTTTATCATCTGTTAACATAATATTATATTTTGGATTATATTTTTTTATTAAGTTAATTTCCATTATGAAAGCTTCTAGTTCAGAGTTCGCTACAATATAGTTAAAATCTTCAATTAAACTAACCATCTTTGCTGTTTTACCTGTATGAGTTCGATTAAAGTAAGAAGATACTCTTTTATGTAAGTTTTTTGCTTTGCCAACATAGATAATAACACCATCTTTATTAAGCATTTGATAACTTCCTGGTAAATTAGGTACTAAAGCTAGTTTTTCTTTAATTATCTTGTTCATGTCTAACTCCTTGTTCTAAAATAAAGTTATATAAAGATTTGCAACCTTGATATATATCATTAAAAGCAGTTTCAAAATCATCTGTATACCAAGGGTCATCTATTTCCTTTATAGTATTCTCAAATTCCCTTAAAAGATGAATTCTATTATCTTTATCACTGCCAAGAATTTGTAATAAATCTCGTTTATTTTTCTCTTCAAAAACAATTATATAATCATAACTCTCATAATCAACTTTTTTAAACTGTTTAGCTACATGAGATTCAAGAGGAATACCTTTTTCTTCTAATTTGCTTTTAGCTTTGGGATAAATTCCATTGCCTATTTCTTCCATACTTGTAGCACGAGATGAACAAGATATTAAATATCTTTTATTATTTTTATATATCATATCTTTAAAAATCATCTCCGCCATGGGACTTCTGCAGATATTACCATAACAAACAAATAAAATATTATACATCTTACCCACCTCGTTTACTTCTAAAATTATATCATTATTTATAAATTTAGAAAATATGTTACAATGTATTAAAGGTGTTATTTATGAAATTAATTAATAAATTTACTTATGAAATTAAAAAATCAAAATTTATTGCTTATTATTATGAAATAGAAAATATTTTAGATGCCAAAAAAATACTAGAGGATTTAAAAAAAGAGCATAAGAAAGCTCGTCATATTCCTTATGCTTATAAGTGTTTTAATACAGCTTCAAAAAGCGATGATAAAGAACCAACTAATACAGCAGGGACTCCTATTTTTAATATGATTGAGATAAATAATTTAGATAATGTTTTAATAGCTGTTGTAAGATACTTTGGTGGAACAAAACTAGGGGCTGGCGGTTTAACAAGAGCTTACTTAAATGCAGCTAAAGAAGTACTAAAAGGCCTATAATAATATTTTATTTAATTTTTTGTATTCTGTTTCAACTTCTAAATTTTCAAAAGTTTTTCTACCAACTGCCGGTTCATAAAGCTGATACAAATCAGAATTTTCTAAACTAAAGGGATTATATATAATAAGTTCATTTACTGCATAATAAGGATTAAGTCTTTTATTTATTTCAGCAACCTTTAATTCTTGTTCTAGTATTATTTTTGTCAGTTCTTCATTACTCATTGTTCCTCTTTGAATATTTGATAATAAATCATTAGTTTCATTATCACTTAAATATCTATAATATCTACCATATACTAAATTATTTAAATATTTTAAATATTCCTCATCTGTAGAAAGATATTTTCTTCTTAATCTTTTTTGTTTATATTCGTAAGTATCGGCAAATAATGTTTTCATAGAGATATTTCCTCTAATATTTACTGGTAGCTTTTTTATAAACATATGATAATAAGAAAATACTTCATAACCATCCATATTATTGGGAATATGCAAACTAATCAAAAACTTTTGTGTTTTTCTTATAAACTCTCTAGCTTCTTCGGAATTTTTTATTATCTCATTACTTCTTTTAAAAAGATCGTTTTCATTTAATATTCTTTCTATAGGATAAAAATAACTATCAATATATCCTAAAGTCATATCTAAATCTCTATTTGCTTCATAATATTTTCTTATTTCATCTAAAGTACTCTTGTAAGCATTATTAGTATATACTTCTTGAAATTTTAATCCAGAATATTTTCTTGGTAGAATTAAAAATCCTGTAGTTGGACTCATTGACTTAGCATTACTTAAGTCAATCGAACTGATTATATAATCAGTAGCATCAACAATAATGATGAAATCATTATTGAGCTCAATTTCACCCCAAACGTGTTCTTCAAATTGACGATGCATTTTTTTGACATTTATTCCAAAATTTTGCAAAATATATTTATACAACTCAAACCAATGGGTGCAAAGCACATATGAAAATAGTTTGGCTTTTTTAGAATCAATAGGTGTTTCAATAACTATTTTTCTAATATTTAAATCAGTAGTTCTAGTTATAGATATGTCATAATATAAATATTTAGATAGTTCTATATAAGCACATCTAGCAATTAATTTTGGGTCTGTTAAGTGTTTTTCTTTAATTAAAGATATTATATATTCCGAAAGGCTCCCTGTATTTTCAAAAAGTTCTAAAACGTTATTTGAATTTAATTTAATTTGTGTAATAATAATATTTAATTTATCAATTAAAGCACGAATATAAGCATTATCTTTATTAGTATTTTTCTTTAAAAATCTTAAATATAACCTAGCTTTACTTTCATCAAATTCACCATTCTTTGGTATACTATCTTTATCAAAATTTTTAACAAAATCGATAATTTCATTTATCACAACTTCACTCATAGTAACCCCCCTTAAAAATAATTCTTTATATTATACACAAAAAAGGACTAAAAAGCAAATTTGTCAATCAAGCAAAAAAGCTCTTTTTGAGCCTTATTTAATTGAATTATACATTTTTTCAATTTGTTCTTTATCTTTAAATCCTACTTCTTTTAGAACAACTTTCCCATCTTTAATAAAGACTAGCATAGGAACACTCATAACTCCATATTCCTTAGCTAAATCACTATGTAAATCGACATTAACTTTGATTACATCGATATTTTCTAGTTCTTCTAGTACTGGTGCTAACATCTTACAAGGTCCACACCATTCCGCATAAAAATCAACTAAATGAACTCCTTTACTAACTAAACTTTTTAAATCTTCATTTTTTTCTAAATGTTTCATTATTTCTTCTCCTTTTCATATTTATTTATTATTTCGTCAGCATTATTTATCGTAAGTTTTTTACTATCAAGTAATTTTTTAGCATTATTAGTTGAAATAACTTCATTTTTAATTAATATTTCAAATGCTTTTCTATTGTACTCACTTTTATCCTGACTACTTTTATATTGTTCCCCTAAATCATAAATTTCATTAAAAGAAATGAAAGCATCGTTCATAATATTAGATAAAATCGGTGTTTTTTCTAATATTTTAGTCCCAATTTTCGAATCAGTTACAATATATCTTGTACCAGGAATTTGATTTAAAGTAAATATTACTACAAATGCAATTATAAACGCTTCAATAGCTCCAAAGATAAGTCCTAAAATTTTAGATGGTATAGCAAGTATTACTGTTGCTTTTAAAATCTTTTCTATAATTCCTGATAGCATTAAAAATATTTTTAAGATAGCAAATAAAACACTAAGAACAATTAAATAAGCAATGACTTCATAAATTAAGATATTGACAACTGCTACTCCTTCAAATATGCCCCCTAATTTAAAAAATGGTAAATTAGTATACATTAAGACTGATAATGGATTTTTTAAATAAAAGGCTAAGATAATACAAGTAAGTGTTCCAATAAAGTTTACTAAAGACTTTATAACTCCTCTTTTTAGACCTACTACTGCTCCAGCAAGTAGAAATAGAAATAATACTGCATCAACTATTCCAATCATATAATCAACTCCTATTATCATTATATTATATAACTAATGAAATTAAAAGAGAAATGTGCTATTATTTTAAGTAGGTGATTTAGATGACTGTTGTTTTTAAAGTAAGTGAAAATATTAAAAAAATGATGATTGAACACTATGATTTATTAAAGTGTGATAAAACTCCTCCTTATGCTATATTTCAAGTCAAAGACTATGACTGTGTAACTACCCTTTATGAATCTGGTAAAGTAATGTTTCAAGGTATTGGTGCTGATATCGAAGCATCTTATTGGGTTGAACAGGAAAGAATTTTAAACAAGAGAGTTATTGATATTTCTAGTGATAAGAAAGAGAAAAAAGAAAAAGAGAATAAGAAAATGAGCTTTAATTTCTCAACTATTGGTTCTGATGAAGTTGGTACAGGCGATTATTTTGGTCCGATTGTCGTTACGGCGACATATGTTTCAAAAGAAAGCATAAGCCTTTTACAAGAATTAGGGGCAAGAGACTCTAAAAAGTTGACTGATGAAAAAATTATTGAAATAGCTCCTCAAATAATTAAAAAAATACCTTATGTAACTTATGTTCTAGATAATGAATCATATAACAAACTATATAGTGAAGATTGTAACATGAATAAGATTAAAGCTATTTTACATAATAAAGTACTATGTGGTCTTTTAAAGAAAGATAATTATAACTATGAAAAAATAGTTATCGACCAATTTGTTTATCCTAAAAAGTATTATGAACATATAAAAGAGGCTAAAGAAAAAGTGACTAATATATTTTTTCTAACTAAAGCTGAAGACCAAGTAGCAAGTGTTGCAGCATCATCCATTATTGCAAGATATATCTTTTTAAAGGAAATGAAGAAAATGAGCGAAGAATTAGGCATTAATTTACCACTTGGTGCTAGCGATAAAGTAGATAATGTAGGTAAAGAAATAGTAAACAAATTTGGAGAAGACAAACTATCAAAAATTGCTAAATTAAATTTTAAAAATACAAATAAAATAAAGGAGTAAATCTCCTTTTTATAGTGCTAAAATAAACATCTCGATAGCTAAGTTTTGATTTATTTTTCCTAATTTAGTTTGTTCATCAGCTATTCTTATTTTATCTAATAATTCCCAAATCTCATCTTCTCGATAATTATAGTTATTAGCAATAATTTTATCTAATTGCCATCCTTGTAAATGCATAGTCTTTGCCATTTCATCTTTTCTCATATTTTCTTTTTCTAAAGTAAATACTTGTAGCATTAATTTGTATTCGCGAATTAATAATGCTAGCAAAACACTAACATCTATTTTATTTAGTAATAAATCATTTAAAGTTTTAAAAGATAATTTAATATCCTTTTTTATAACTGCCTCAACAAATTTAAAACTATTATCTTCTAGTCCACAAGATGCAAGCTCTACAACATCTTTATAAAGTATTTGTTTATTATCTTGATAATATAATTTAATTTTTAAAGCGTTATTATAGGATAAATCATAATTATTTAAAGAGTTATTAATAATATAGTAAAGACTTTTAGAATCAATTATATATTTATCTTTTTTAAAAAATTCTTCTAATTTAGCATATATTTCTTTAATAGTTAAATTTTTAATCGTAATTATTTTATTGTTATTATCTTTAAATATTTTACTAAGATTAGTCTTTTCATCTATTTTCACTTCACTAGTAAATATAATTGTTGTATATGTATTTGGTTCTAAAAAGTATTTTTCCAGTTTTGGAAATCCTGTTTTATTTTTAGAATTAAATAAGTTTTCCGCACTTTTAACGATGATATATTTTTTTTCTTCAAATAAAGAAAAATAAGAGGCTTCTTCAATTAATTCTTCTAAAGTTATGTAATTTAAGTCATAACGAAAAACATTCTTTTCATTACCTACTATTTTATTTATTTCTTCTTCTAATAAACGATAACTTGCGGAACTTATTAAATAATTCATAACTCTCACCATTAAAATTATACCATTAAAAAGGAAAAAGACAAAATGCCTTTTTCACATATATATAAACATTATAGTTCTATAATGTAATATATTCTATGCAATATTTTTAGAAAAAGTGTCTAAATAAGTTCATATCTTTTAGTAATTATTCTCTCATCACTACAATATTCCATAATATATTTATTATTTTTCTTAACAAGTATTATCCCTATTGTTTTATCTTCTTCTATTGTTTTTTAATTTTTATCTATATAATTCATATATGTTTCTAGTTGACCAATATGTTCTTTCTTTAATTCAGTAACTTTTATTTCAATTACAACATAACATTTAAATTTGATATTATACAGAAGTAAATCTATATAATTATAATGAGTACCTAATTTTATTTTGTATTCATTATCAATAAAGGTAAAACCATCACCTAATTCTTTTAAAAAAGATGGAATATCTTCTAAAATAAGCTTTTGTAAAATTTTCTCTGTTATCACTTCATAATTAGAACTATTTTTTATTAATATAGGTTCTTTAACATAATCTACAAGTTTTATTTCTTCATTATTTATTAATTTATCTTTTGTATCTTTAGGTAATCTTTCGTATTCTCTATTTTTTATTTTTTCTCTTAATTCTCTTTTAGTTAAATTTTGTTTTATTGAAATATTTAAATAATACACCAATTTAGTTTCATCTTTTATAGGCAGTAATTCTACATAGTGACTCCAACTTAATAGTTGCGCCATTGGCGCGACTTTTTCATTACTAAATAAACTATAAAATTGTTTCATCCTAAATAATGTACTACGATTATATTTTTTACCTACTTCTATGACTAGTTTTTTAGAATATTCTTCAATAATGCTATCGCCATATTTACTACCTGCTTCATTTAAAAGTTTTCCAATTTCATAATAAGTAAGAACCCTATTCCTTTCTTTTGAATAATCTTTTATTCTCTCATATACTTCATTATTTATTAATTTTTCTTTAATTTCGTTGTAATAATTCATTTAAACTTCCTTTCTATGGTCTGTAATAATCTATCTCTAATTTATCTTTTAAAATTTTAAATTTAATACTTCCATCTATATCAGTTCTAAATATTGCCTTGTTTTTTAAATTGTCTAACACTTCATCATTTGGGTGACCATATCGATTATTTTTACCAACAGAAATAATAGAATACTTAGGATTTACTTTATCAATAAACTCCTTACTAGAACTTGTTTTAGAACCATGATGAGCAATCTTTAAAATATCAATATCTTTCAAATTATATTTTTTTAATAAATCTTGTTCAACTTTAATAGAGGCATCCCCCATAAATAGAAAGGTATTATTACCTAGTTTCAGATAACTAACAATAGAATTATCGTTTTCATTATCATAATTATCATTATTTAAAAACGTTAACTTATTACCTTTTAAATCCATCTCTTGAATGCAACTAGAATATAGTATTTTCTTCTTATCCAATTTAATAATTAAATCTTTTTCCAAAGCATTAAAACTACCACAATTAAAGATTACTTCTTTTATTGTAAAATTATCTATTAAATAGTCAGCTTCTCCCATATGATCAAAGTCGCCATGAGTAAGGATTAATTTATCAACTTTATTAATTCCTAAACTTTTTAGAAAAGTAATTGTATTAGCACTTATATGATATTCTTTATTTCTTTTTAACTCTTCATTTTTTTGATAACTAAGTTTTCCCCCAGTATCAAGTACTATTACTTCTTTTTGATGTTCTGTAATAATTACTGCACTATCACCTTGAGAAACATCTAAATAGTAAATATAAGAATTACTATCAAAATAAGGTTTAATTCTTATAATAGATAGTTCTAAAGCAATTAAAAGAAAGTATTTCCTATTTTTAGAAAGAGTAAGAAATAAAATTAGGTAATAAATTATTACTGCTAAAAAAGAAAAGCGAAGTACTAGTTTAAAAATAGCTATTTTACTGACAAATAATGTGATTGTTTCGGTTAGATTAATTAAAGGTGACAAAATATAACTTATAGGATGAAATAAAGTCGTTAATAAACATAAGGGATAAATAACTAAAGATATCCAAGGAATATAGTAAAGATTATTTAAAATACCTAAGAAATTAACTTCATAATAGAAATATAGAGAAAGTGGAAGACTAAAGAAGAATGTTAAACAAGATAGTTTTAAAGACTCTTTTAACTTACTAGAAGATTTTACTACTTGACTATATTTAATAATTCCAAACGAAATAATAGCTGAGTATAAAAATCCTATATCGTAAATTAAATATCTATTAGTTATAAGAAGTAAACTTAAAGCAATATATAAAATATCTATCGTCTTTAAATTAAGTTTAAATATTTTATTAATAGTATTACAAATAACAAATACTAAAGCTCTTTTAATAGAAGAAGAAAAACCAGTAATAAAAGCATAAAATACTAAAAATATAGAAATAGATACTAATCGTTTATTTTCTTTGATTTTAAAGAGTTTTAATAATTTATCAATAACTCCTGCAAATAAAGCAATATGCATTCCCGAAATAGCAAATAAGTGAGTTACACCATTGTCTTTGTAAGCCTCAAAAATATCGTTATCGAGCATATTTTTATTGCCAACGACAAAAGCTAGAATATACTCTTTCTTTTGAGGTATCTTATTAATACTTTCGATAAATTTATTCTTAATTTTATAAAGAAAACTCTCATTTTCAATAAAATCAATGCTATTTACACTAGCTGTATAAAAGATTTTTTTATTATTTAAATATTTTTTATAATTAAAAGTATTAGGAATAGTATTATTACTAGGTTCTTTTAAACTACCATTAATCTCTATTGTAATCCCATATTTTAAATGTTCTTCTATAAAATTCTTTTCTTTAATATCTTTGACATAGTAAATACATTTTAATTTTTCATTTAAAGAAGTATTTAATTCAAAAGAGACTTTATCTCCATCAATTAAATACTCTATTATTTTCCCTTGAAACAAGGTTTCATTAGGATTAAAAACACTTTTTAAATTAGAATATTTTATACTTACAAAAGCAATAAGAATAACTATTATTAATATTATGAGATATTTATATTGTAATATTTTCTTTAATCTTTTGATAAGCTGCTTCTCCTATTCCACTAACATTCATAATTTCTTCCGTTGTTTTAAACAAACCATGTTCTTCGCGATATTTAACAATATTTAAAGCCTTGCTTTCGCCAATACCAGATAGTGATGTTAACTCTTCGACAGTTGCTGTATTAATCGAAATTAACTTTGGCAAATTATTTTCTTCTTTATTATTGTCTTTAGTTTCTGTATTTTGTATTACATCATTACTGTTAGGTGTATTAACATCTTTGATAATTGATGAGTCATTACATTTATCAATAATAATCGTGTTTTCTTGACAAATATCATTTGAAGCTATTTCTTTAGTTTTAGTTTGTTTTTTTAATTCACTTGCAGTAAAGACTTTGATTACCATTTCATTTTCTAACTCTTTACTTAAGTTAATATTTGAGGTATCAGCACCTTTTTTTAGTCCACCAGCAAGTTTTATTACGTCATTAACAACACTATTAGTATCAAGCTCATAAACTCCTGGCTTAGCTATTGCACCTTTAATATCAACTTTTATTTTAGTTCTCACTTCTTCTTTTTGCTCATCACTATTTTCTAAATAAGAAATTTCGTTAGTAGAAGATTCTTCTACAATTTTTTCTTTTCTATTAAAGAGTAAAGCACCTAAAATAATGATAGTAATTACTAAGATAGCAATAATAAATTCTTTCCAATATTTTTCAATTATTGGTGGCATATTTTCCCTCCTTTCACTATATATATTCTCGCTTTTTTGCTGATTTCCTCTTTTTTTAAACAATTTTTAAAAGATCATAAAAAAAGAAATAGATTTTAGTCTAATTCTTTAATCTGCTTTCCATAATTGATACTTGCCTGTAATAGCATTTACATCTTCAGTATTCCCATAAATTATAGCTCCTAAATAATCTAATTCCTCATTAGTTTTTTTACTTACTTCTTCTACTAATTCGGCATCAGTTCTCGTTTCTAACATTTCTTTGGGATAATCAGCTACTAATAAATTAGGATTTTGTTTAGCTAGTTCAATAGCATTTTTTAATTTACTAGCCTTAACTTTCGTTACTATGAAAGGAAACCTACTTATTCCCATATGTATATCTTTTGATTTATCTGTAAGCACTTTTTGTCCCATAATTTCTTCATTAGAATATTTTCCTATGGCTATCGCAAGATGACCTATAACATTAAGAGCAACTTCAGGAGTTACATTTGTAGCAATAATACCAACAATTTTTTTATCTTCATAATTCATATTTTTTCCTCCTCTATTAAATATTTTTTCTTAATAAAGGAGTTTAAACTTGTGCTAGTACTTCTAATTTAGCCCATAACTCGCCACCATGCATTCTTCTTGGATATTTAATCATAGAGCCACATCCCTTCTAATAATTTACTAATCACTTTGATAGAATACTTCTATCAAAAAACTAAAGCATATACAATTGTAATTTTTGGTCTTAATCTTCTAGTTCCACACTAACGATTTTGCTGACACCACTTTCTTGCATTGTAATACCATATAATACATCAGCATACTCCATTGTCTTCTTTTTATGGGTGATGATAATAAACTGACTCTTATCTTTTTTACTTTGTAAGAACTCGCCAAAAGCCGCAACGTTCGCCTCATCTAGAGCAGCTTCAACTTCATCTAAGATAACAAAAGGTACAGGTTTAACATTTAAAATTGCAAATAACAAAGCAATTGCTGTCAAAGTCTTTTCTCCACCTGATAATAACCCAATCGAATTAAGTTTCTTTCCAGGAGGTTCAGCTATAATATCTATTCCTGTTTCTAAAATGTTTTCTTCATCAGTTAATTTTAAGATACCTTCTCCACCTTTAAATAATTTCTTAAATACTATTCCAAACTCTGTTTTAATTCGTTCAAAAGTATCTTTAAACCTTTCTTTCATAATCGAATCCATTTCTTCAATTATTTCCAGTAAAGAATTAATTGACTTTTCTAAATCTTCTTTTTGTTCTTTTAAGAAATTATATCTTGTATTAACTCTTTCAAACTCACTAATAGAACCCAAATTAACTTCCCCTAAGTCTTTAATTTCTGCTTTAACTTTATTTACTGTTAACCTAGCTGTTTCTGAATCAGTAGAAAGTTCATAATTTTCTTTCGCTTTTTCATAAGTAATATTATATGATTCATTCAATGTTAATAATAAATTATCTAACTTAACATCCATTTTACCAAGTTTAATTTCGAGGTTTTTTAAATCAGTTTGTTTTTTATTAAACTCACTATTTGTTTTACGATATTCTAAATCCAAAGCAGCTATTTCATCAGTTAATTCATTCTTTTGTTCTTTTAAAGTAGTTAAATCTTTTAAAATAACTTCTTTAGCACTACATTTAGCATAGTATTCTTCTAAAATTCTTTCTATCTCTTCATCAAGTCGATTATCTTTTAAATTCTCACTACCTTTAATACTATCTAAAATAGCATTATATTTTTCCTTACTTTCTTTAAGGAGTAAATCTTTATGGCTAATTTGCTCTTCCCTACTAATAATCTCTTTTGAATAGTTACTAATTTCGCTTTCAATAACAGATATGTTTTGATTAACACTATTTAAATTATCCGTAATTGCTCCTAGTTCATTTTTTAGAAGAACTTCCTTTTTATTTAAATTCTCTAACTCATACTTTTCATTTAAAACACCACTAGTATTTTTAATTGCTCCTCCTGTAATACTACCTCCTGTATATAAAACTTCCCCATCAAGAGTTACAACTCGATATTTATAAGCAATTAATTTCCCAATTATATTTAAAGTATCAATTGTATCAACAACAATAACATTACCTAATTGATTCGCAATAATATTTTCATATTCTTTTTGATAACTTACTAAATCTTTAGCAATCCCAATAAAACCATCAATTTCCTCTATTTTTGCTAAAGTTTCTTTATCAATATTTCTTCCTTTGATAATATTTAGCGGGAAAAACGTTGCTCTTCCGATTTTATTTTCTTTTAAATAGTTAATAGCCTTTTTAGCAGAAGTCTCATTATCAACAACAATAACACTACTATTGGCGCCCAAAGTAACTTCTAATGCTTTAACATATTCTTCTTTCGTATCAATTAGTTTGCCAATTATCCCATGAATACCATCTAATCTCGGATTATTTAAAACCGATTTAACAGCAAAAGGTAGTTTCGAATCATTTTCAATATTATTTTCTAAGATACTTATTTTATTCTTAAGCTCATATTCTTCTTTTAATTTTAGATTATATTCTTTTGTTAATTCTTCTTTGTTTTTTAAATATTTATTTAATTCCGTTTCTTTTCCTTCTTTAGTTTTCTTATCTTTACTTAAAAGAAGTTTAATATCTTCAATACCTTTTTCAATGATTGTTATATCTTTTTTAGTATTAAGTTCGTTTTCTTTTAAAGCAACAATATTATTTTGTAACTTAACATCTTCGACTTCAAAGTTCTTTCTTTCAATAGCTATTTGTTTTTGACTATTTAAAGAAGCGATTTCACTTGTTATATTGATTACTTCTTCATTAGTTTTCGTAATTTGTTCATCAAGTTTGATACTTTTTAATTTTAAAGATTCAATTTTTGATGTATCTTCACTATTATTAACTTTGATGTTTAGTATTTTGGCATTAAGTTTATCACTTTCCTCTTTGACAACTTTATATTCTTCATTAATAGTATAAATATCATTAGCTATTAATGCAATTTCGGTTTCTTCTAATTTACTCTTTAGTTCGTTATACAAAGCAGCTTTTTTCGCTTGTTCTTTCAGTGGCTCTAAATTAACTAATAATTCATCAATTACTAAATCAACTTTTTCTATATTTTCTTTCGTTTTATCGAGTTTTCTTTCTGTTTCTTCTTTTCTTTTTTTATACTTTAAAACACCTGCTGCTTCTTCAAAAATTGTTCTTCTATCTTCAGGTTTGCTATTTATGATATCACTTACAGAACCTTGGCTGATAATATTAAAAGATTCTTTACCTGCCCCTGAATCAATAAATAAATCTAAGATATCTTTAAGTCTTACTTTCGTATTATTAATGTAATATTCGTTTTCTCCCGTTTTATAAACAACTCTTTTTACTTCAATCTCATTAAATTCACTATTTAAGTAATGGTCAGTATTGTCAAAAGTTAGGGACACCATCGCCCTAGTTTGCCCACCACGGGACTTAGAACCCGTGAAAATTACATCAGTCATTTTGTCTGTTCCACGTAAAGCTTTAACGGATTGCTCTCCTAAAACCCAACGGACAGCATCAACAACATTACTTTTCCCACTACCATTGGGACCAACTATTCCTGTAATACCTGGCTTTATTTCTAACTCTGTTTTCGTTGCAAAGGACTTAAATCCAAATGCCTTGATACTTTTTAAATACATACTTAACTATCTCCTTGCTCTTTTATTATAAGCATCTTTTGCTGCTTGTTGTTCAGCTTCTTTTTTACTATGGCCACTACCTCTGCCGAAGACGATACCATCAACAACTACTTCAACAGTAAAAAATTTATCATGCGATGGTCCCTCTTCGCCAATCAAAACATATTCCAAAGATTTTTTTTCTGTTTGGACAAGTTCTTGCAAAGCTGACTTATAATCTTTTAAAAATTTTATATTGCTTTCAACATAAGGAATAGCTATACTCTCAATAATCTCTCTACATTTTTCTATTCCTTGGTCTAAATAGATAGCACCTAAAAGAGCTTCAAAAATATCGGCAACGATGGTGTCATTAACGTTATTCTTTTGACCATTACCAACTTTAATATATGGGATATAACCCCAATCTTTAGCGTAAGATGCAAGGGCATGCTCACAGACATAAGTACTTCTTTTCTTACTCATTTCGCCTTCTTTTAACTTCGTATTATTATATAAATAATCGCTCATTAATATTTGTAAAACGGCATCTCCTAAAAATTCTAATCTCTCATAGCTTTCTACTTTATGTTCATTCGCATAAGAAGTATGTGTTAAAGCTGTAGTAATTAAATCTTCATTTTGCATTTTGATATTAAACTTATCTAGAAATTTCATATACTTTCACCTTACTCATTATATCAAATATAAACTTATTTTACAAAATGAAATATTTATAGTAAAATTATTTAAGGTGATGATATGAGTAAGGTACTTATTTCTTTAATAAGATTATATCAAAAAATGCCTGTATCTAGCCATAACAACTGCCGTTTTATTCCCACTTGTTCTAACTATATGATTGAAGCAATAGAAGAATATGGGAGTATTAAAGGCACTTATTTAGGAATAAAAAGAATATTAAGGTGTCATCCTTTTAATAAAAATTATGGTTATGACCCTATAATAAAAAAAGGAGAAGAAAAATGAAAAAGAAAATATTATTATTAACTGGTTTAACCCTATTTGTTTTAGCTTGTAGTGGGTGTTTTAAAAGAGATGATTTAGAAGATGTTACAATTTATACTAGTGTTTATCCAATTGAATATTTAACTGATAGATTATATGGTTATAATTCAGAAATTTTATCAATCTACCCTAATGGAGAAAATGTTCATACTTATAGTTTAAGCGAGAAACAAATTAAAGATTATAGTGATTCCTCTGTTTTTATTTATAATGGTTTAAGTAATGAAAAAGAAATCGCAAGAGAGTTTGTTAATACAAATAAGAAAATAAAAATTATTGATGTCTCTTATGGTTTAAAGTATACATATGGGGTTGAAGAGTTATGGTTAAGTCCAAATAATTATTTAATGCTTGCTAGTAATATTAAAAGTAGTTTATTTGAACTTATTAATAGTAAATATATTAAAGAGGAAATCCAAACTAATTTTGATGTTTTTGAAGAAGATATATCTTTGATTGATGCGGAGTTAAGAAGTATTGCATCATCAAGTGCCGAAAAAAATAAAAATAATTTACTTATTGCTAGTGATGTTTTACAATTTTTAAATAACTATGGCTTTGATACAGCATTATTAAAAAATGAAGAAGATATGAGTGTTTCAATAAAGAATAATCTAAAAAAAGGAACTTATAAATATATTTTGATAACTGATGATACTGAACAAAGTGATTATTTAAAAGAAGTTATTGAGACTTATAAATTAAATGTTGTCACTATTAAAACTATGTCTATTTTAAGTGATGAAGAGAGAAAAAGTAATGAAAACTATTTAACTTTTATGAAAAACTTTTTAGAGCAATTGAAAAATATTTGTTTAGAAAAAGAATAACTCTAGCCTTAATAAACTAGAGTTTTAAAATGTATTAATTTTTTTCGGGTTTCTTTTTAGGGACAAGTTCTTCCGTTTCTGCTTGGGTATTTCCTAGAGACATTATGGCATCATAATTAATGAATAAATCACTATTGTTTTCCTCTATTAAATATTCAGGATGATTATTTCCAACAACAATTTGAAATCTTTTATTATCATTGCTAATTCCTTTAGTTGCTAATAATTTTAGCAAGTCATTTAATCTAATATAAATTGTATTATATCTATATTCATGTTCTTTAGGACAATAAAAAGTACAAGTAATTTTACATAAATCATGCCAATTTTCTTTAGAACCAATAATTTCTTCATTGTATTTGCAATAATCTTCGTCTAATTCTAAAATTCCAGCATTAACTAAAATATTTCTTAAAGGTCTCCTTTTAACAATAGTTAAATATTCTTCTTTAATATGAGATTTAAAATTATAGAATAGTCCCTTATAATCATCAGACTTAAAATCTCTTCCGCTCATTTTTGTAATACTTCCAAAATAAACACATCCAAATTCGTTTGGACTAACATCTCCACTTTGAACTATATCAATAAAAATATCTAATGCTTCACTTAAAGTTTCTTTGTCTTTTTCAAAATAATCTTCTATAAATGCTTTTGGTAATTCATTAACTAATTCTTCATTGTAGCCATTAGCAATTAATGATTGAATAATTTTATCTCTTTTTAACATATTTGTACCTCTTTTCTGCTTACTTATTATAAACTAATACAATAAAAAGTCAATTGCTAACGAAAAATTATTGCATCTAAGCTTGTTGTATTTTATAATATACAATAAGTTAAAATTATAAAAGGAACGAAATATTATGAATACAATAACACTTAATAAAATTGATAAAGCTTGCGAAACATTTAAATTAGTTAAAAATTCTAATATTACTAAATTTAATAAATTAGATGATTGGTTAATCAAAGAAAGTAATATTTTTTTAGATGAAACTAAACCTAAATGCACAAATTATCTAAGATATAAAAAAGGTCAATTGATTAAAGTTGACTTTGGGGTTAATGTTGGAACAGAATTAAGCCATACTCATTTTGCCATAGTTCTCAATGATGATGATACAATTAAAACAGATAATTTAACTGTCTTACCTTTAACATCAAAAAATGGATACAAAAGAATATATTTAGGAGATATAGTAGGTTCTAATAATAATTCTTTAAAATATCAAAATATTACTTATGGAATGATTACTCAAATTAAAACAATTAGTAAAAAAAGAATTTTATTAAATAATACTAAATATGTCTGTAATAATACTACAATGAAAAAAATAAAAAAAGCAATTATTGATTATATTATAAATTAAATTATTAATTATAATTGTTTATGATAAATGTAAAATTTTGTATTGAAATATTTGCTATTTATGATACAATTAAATAGCAAACAAATATGTCTCCTTAGCTCAGTTGGTAGAGCAACTGACTCTTAATCAGTGGGTCTAGGGTTCGAATCCCTAAGGGGACACCATTTGACAAAACACTTCCAATCAAGGAAGTTTTTATTTTTTACAAACTAAAATAGACACCACATAAATGATATCTATTATCAAATTCTCGACAAAAAGTCGAATGCCATATATTGGCTCAATTCACAATTTATATTTAAATTGTAATTTTAATATACCATATTATATACGATTTGTCAAAATTGTTTCTCTTAAAATTTATTCAATAATCCAAAGATTAGGAAAACGTTTGGAAGTAACTTTATCATTATAATGCTCATCAAAAAATTCTTCAATCTTATTTCGAGGAGCAATACCCTTATATCTTGCAGTTTTACGGTCAAAAACAATACAAGTACATACTAAATTAAATATCATAAAGATTGTAATTAGAATAACTAAAATATTATTTATTTTTGCAGGAATTTTGTGAAAAAGATTAATTAATCTCATCATAAATACTTTAACCCATAATAAGGTAAGAATCCCCCACCCTATACAATACGGAATATAAATAATACCATTAATTGATAATTTTCCATATTTTGAGTAATGCCAAGAATAAGAGCCAAAAGCAAACTCTTGAAATAAACTAGCACCATATTCAAACAAACTGCCTAATATCGCACCTAATAAAAAGATAACAAACCAATTTTTATCTTTAAATTTCCATAATATTAAAGTTATAACTAAAACACCGAAGCCATATATTGGTTGAAAAGGTCCAAATAAAGTTCCATTTTTGATAAGCCATGTAAAATTATGAGAGAAAAAATGCCATATTATTTCCCAAATATATCCAAAAAAGCAAGCTATAGTAAAAAGCCATACCAAATCACTAATTTTTAACTTTTCTTTCTCTTTCATAAGTTCTCACAATAAAAATTATATCATATATTCATAATTTATGCTAAAATTAAAAAAGGAGTTGGTAACATTGAATAAAAATCAATTACATTATTTAAAAAGAGTTAATATAATTGGAATACTTTGTTTAGTTTTAGGGATAATTATTTTAGTAATAAATCTTCTTACTAAAGTTAAATGGTATGAATATATTACTGTGGGAGCATTATTTATAACTGGTTTAGTTTTTATTTATACAAGTAATAAGATGATAATCAAAAATAGACCTAAAAAGAAATAATTTTATTGACTAGTCAACTATTTTAGTGTAGAATTGTATTATCGACTTGGTTATGGAGCAGTACTCAAGAGGCTCAAGAGGTGCCCCTGCTAAGGGTATAGGTCGGGTAACTGGCGCGAGAGTTCGAATCTCTCCTGCTCCGCCATATTAGATTATAACTCTCTAATTTGAGAGTTTTTATTTGAAAACAAAAAAGTTTAAAATTATCTTTTTAAATTTTAAACTTTAGTAAAGGAGTTTTTTCACGATATCCTCTTTTATACTTAAGACTATCTTCGTAAGCAAAGCCATCTATATCAAATAAGTTTTCTATATTATCTTTTGTACAGACAAATAAGTTATTATTATAATCAAATTGAATATTATCATATATACACTCTATACATACATTTCCTTCTTTAATTTCGATAACTCCGAACTTTTTTAAATTTGTAGAACTATCTAAAGTAGAAAAGATAAGTCTTTTATTATTTATTATATCTTCTATTTGAAAATTGCCTTTTAACAGGTCTATTTTTTGAATTTTTTCATCTTCCATATTAAGTCTTGCGAATTTCTTTTCTTCCTTATCTTCTTTTTGTTCTATGTACTCCACAAATAAATTATAATTTAATTTAATAATATCAAATGATTTATAAGTTCTATCTTCAAAAGTTTGAGTTTTAATTTGGTTTTTATGGCCAAACATTTTTATTAAATTATTATTAAGAACCTTAAACATCTTTAATTCTTTTATGTATAATAATGACAAGTCTTTTGATTCGTCATTTACCTGAATATCTATATTTTCAGTATTAAAAATATCATTTCCCAATGCATCTACAACTTTTATATGACCATTACTTTTTTGTATAAACCATTTTTGGGAATTAGAATCATAACTGACATCTAAAATATTTTCTTCAACTAAATCAAATTTCCCTTGTTCATTAATACAATATGCCCTAATATTGTTGCCATTTTTAACTTTTAACAAGCAGTTATATTGCTTTTCACTATTAATAATTTCAGCATCATCACAAGGATTAATTCTGCTAATAATACACTCATCAGGTTCAAATTTCCAATATTTTATAATAGGCTTAATTAATAATACTTCTTTTTTCCCCGTTTCTAACTCGCATAAATATATATTATTAGAAAGTAATTTAATTTTTTTGTATTTATTTTCAATAGTTATAAACTTTTTTGTTTTTTCATCTTTATAATCAGTTATAATCTTTTTTTCGCCATCTATGTCACCTACAAAATTATCTCCTAGTTTTGTTAAAGAATCATAAATACAAGGAGCAATTTCTTTGCAATATGCATCAGATGTTCTTAAAGTGTGTCCATCATTATAATAATCACCAGTTGATTTATTAAATCCATATTTTATTAATCCATATTTTCCATCTTTTTTTATTCTAATATATTTATCATCTATTATTTCTAAATCATCATAAGTACAAGGAACATTTACCACAATTTTTAAATTAGGGTAACCCCAAATCCACCATCCTTTAGAATAGAAAGACCAATCAAAAGTAACACCAATCAAACCTTTTTTTGTTTTGCCATTTACTATTTGTTCTAAATAATATATTTGTTTTCCTTTATCGCATTTAATATTTGAATATTCTGCTTTCAATAAATCTTCAAAAGAAAAAGAGGGATGATAATGCGAATAATCACATACTCTTTGTTTTAAGCCAAAAACTTTTTTATTCTTTTTTATCATAGAGTAGCTTATTAATTCAACATTTAAAGTAAATTTATCATAATCAGCAACATCTGATAATTCATAAGAAGGCTTTCCTCTTCTTCCTTTGCTATTAGAAAGTTCATATAGACCAACTTCTTTAGCTGATAAAGTATAATAAACATAACTTAAATAATTTGGTTCAATAATTTCCCCTATATTTTTATGATAATAATATCCTACTAAGTCATTTTCTTTAGAATGTTTTATCAATTCTATTGTTCCATCTTCATATTCCTTTATTTCATCACATTTACCAAAAGCATAAGAAATATCAACAGAACATTTTTTAGAACTACTATCATATTTAGCACATAAAATACCTACTTCGTCATTTTTTTTGGCCACTACTTCAATACTATTACAAAAATAATAATCGATACTAAATTTTAATATATTTTGAATTTCATAACCTTCTTTATAACTAATACGACAATTTCCGTTATAGTCATATAAACTACAACTACCATCTTTCATTTTACATATATAATATTTTTTATTTTTTTCATATTTATAAGGATTTACTTCTAAAATATCTTCATAAATAAATTCTGCTATTTCATTTAGATTTTCATCAATTAAACCTTTTACTTTTTTTCCATCAATAATTTTTGTTTTAATTTTTAATTCCATTAAACAATACTTCCTTTCAATTAGTTTTTTATTATAAAGGAAATAATTGCTATTAGCAAGTTTTTTCTGCAATATTAAATACTATTAATTTATAAAATAGCATAAAATTTTACGCGAATTTTTAGACTAAATTCCGTTTTATGAAGAAATATTTGGAATATAAGACTTATTCCCGAAAAAAGAATATAAAAGCGAAAATAAGTCTATAATTTTATTAAAAGAAATCTAAATTTTTTCATAACAAAAATACGGAGGTAATTTCCGTTTTTAATACTTATTGCAGTTTTTATGTTTCCTTGCATTATAAAAATTTATATTTATTGATAACAAATAAAGAAGAACTTTATTTGTAAAAATATTTTAAATTAACATAATATTGTCAATGGTCAAGATGAACTCACTTACGTTCGCCATTGACAATATATTAGAATAATTTGTTAAATATATCTTCATCAAATACTTTAATAAAAAAGCATCTTTAGGTGTGTTACCATCCAAAGAACGTAAAGGTTTATTAAGTATAGTTTTATTAATATTTTTTATATCAACTTTTGAATATTTCTCTACTGATTTACCTTTTGGAAAAAATAATCTAATTTGTTTATTCATATTTTCAACATTAGGCTTTTGGTTTGATACATAAGGATCACAAAAGAATAACTTACATCTTTCTTCCCCAGTTACTTTAGAAAAACAGATGCCATTTATATCAGCAAAGTTAGGGTCTCTATCTGTTAAAATAACTGGTATTAATTCTTTAAAAGCATCAATACCAATCTTGTTTTCAATTATATCAAAGAATTCAACCACTTTAGAAGAATCAGGTTTATTAATGATATCTAATAAAGTGAAGGTTAATTTTGGAGAGGAAATCCCGAATGGAAATCCCGTTTTGCTAATAAGTAA